>JBARBI010000332.1:0-81078 GCA_049792875.1 Candidatus Sulfotelmatobacter sp. | reverse complement strand
AGCACGCATCCGGGCTTTCGCGTCCGGGTGGCCGATACGGTGGGCTCAGGCGACGCCTTCACCGCAGGACTCGTGCACGAATATCTGCAAGGCGCTTCTCTGGGCTTGATGAACGAAGTGGCAAACCTGGTGGGGGCCTGGGTGGCGAGCGAAGTGGGTGCAATGCCTGCACCGAAGCGAGGGGCGCTGGAACATTCCCTGGCCGAGATTCGCTGACTCAGCCGCTTGGAGTCACCCCCTCTCGCGAAGAGCTCGAGAACCGTGGGGCATCCATCAATCCCTCGACCAAGAAAAAAGCGTGCGAGCCCCTTGCTGTTGTATAGTTACGAATGATTGTGTTTGCTTTCGTTATACCGCGCGCTTGCGAGAGGGACCATGAAGTGTCACGGACGGGGTAGTCTTCCTCAGTTTTCTTCCATCGTTTATCGAGTTCTGTTCGCCGGGATTGCCGGGCTGATGCTGAGCTGCAGCAAGGCTCCGGAGCCGCCAAAGCCTGCGGCACAGCCGAAACCGGCGCCGTCGCGGCCCTCCGACATCAAGGCGGAAGTCCGCGATGGAGGACCGGTTGTGCTGACGACAAGCACGGCCGAGTTCCAGGTTCTGCCCTCCGGATTCCTGCAGGCAACCCTCCTCCAGGACGGCAAGCGACTGACGCTCGACGAACCGCATGCGGGATCGGCTGGCGGCAGCGACTCCATCGTGCATGAAGGGACGGAGTTGGATTTTGTGCCGGACTTTAGCCAGGCGAAAGTCTTAGAAGGCAGAGGCAAACTCGGTCGCGGGAAGCGGGTGGAAATTCCGGGGCGTCCGCTCGCGCCGGCGGGAGTGGACATCGAGCGCACGTTGGTGCTGGAAGCGTACGACGATCTCCCCAACATCGCGCTGGTCAGCACGGCGTACAAAAATGTTGGAACCAGGGATTTTCAGATCGATCAGGTGTGGATGCAGCAGCATCGCTTCAGCGCAAAGCAGGTGGATGCGGAAGCGCAGCCCTACGATATGTGGTCGTTTCAGGGATCGAGCTATGACTGGGGCAAGGATGACGTACAGAAGCTCACGCGGGTTTCGTCGCAGCCCAACGTGATGGGCGAAGCGGTCAAAGGCGGCTATGGAGGCGGGATTCCGGTGGTTGCGTTCTGGACTGCTTCGGTGGGAGAGGCGATCGGACACGTGGAGACGCTGCCGTGGACCCTGTCGATTCCGGTCAAGGTGGAAGCGGACGGGCGGGTCAATGCGAGCCTGACGATCCCTGCGGATACCCTGCTGAAGCCGGGCGAGAGTTATTCGACGCCCCGCAGTTTCGTGGCCGTCTACAGCGGAGATTTTTACGAACCGCTGCGCATGTGGTCGAGCCTGCTGCAAAAAGAAGGATGGGAGATTCCAAAGCCGTCACACGAAGCCTACAACGTGAGTTGGTGCGGATGGGGCTACGAGTTCAACGTCACCCCGGCACAGATGCTGGGGACGGTGCCCAAGCTGAAGGAGCTCGGAATCAAGTGGGCGACCCTCGATGATCGCTGGTTCGATACGTACGGCGACTGGAATCCGCGTGCAGAAACGTTTCCCGGCGATTCCATCAAGCAGATGGTGGACGACTTTCACAAACAGGGGATCCTGGCGCAATTGTGGTGGCTCCCTCTGGGCGTGGAAGACGGGCAGGGGAAGTGGGAGTCGCATAAATACGTCGTCGCCAAGGTGGCGCAGGAACATCCGGACTGGTTCATCCTCGACAAGAATGGAAAACATGGGCGGATGACGCGCGATCTGGCGGCGTTGTGTCCGGCGGTGCCCGAGGTGCAAAGTTACTACAAGCAGCTCACCGAGAAATTCATTCGCGACTGGGGATTCGACGGATCAAAGCTCGACAACATCTATAGCGTTCCGAAGTGTTACAACCCGGCGCATCATCACAAATCGCCGCAGGATTCGGTCAATGCGATGGGCGAGGTGTACAAAACGATCTTCCAGACGACGCGTGCCATCAAGCCCGAGAGCGTGACGCAGGCGTGTCCTTGCGGGACGCCCCCGTCGCTCGCGTGGCTGCCTTTTATCGATCAGGCCGTGACGGCCGATCCGGTGGGAGCGGTGCAAGTGCGGCGAAGGATCAAGATGTATAAGGCGCTGCTTGGCCCAGAGGCGGCGGTGTACGGAGATCACGTCGAGCTCTCGGCGATGACGCCCGTCGGGAAGGGCAACTGGAGCGAGCATGGCAGCGATTTTGCCTCGACGCTCGGAACCGGCGGAGTTCTGGGAACCAAATTCGTGTGGCCGGATCCCGGCCCGAAATTCAAGCCGGTGGCGCTGACCAGCGAAAAGGAAGCGCACTGGAAAAAATGGATCGGGCTGTACAACCAGAAGATGTTGTCCAGCGGAGAATTCCGCGATCTCTACGTGTATGGGTATGACGCGCCCGAGGCCTATGCCATCCAGAAAGACGGCAAGATGTACTACGCTTTTTTCACGGACAAAGAAAATGGATCCTTCAGCGGCGAGGTTGAGTTGCGTGGGTTGAAGCCGGGACGTTATCGCATCCTCGACTACGTGGACGGGAAAGACCTGGGCACGGTGCAGGCCGATGCGGGGAAGGCTCCGAAGTTGAAAACTGAGTTCCAAGAACATTTGCTGCTGGAAGTAAGCGCGCAGTAGCCGCTCACGCCGTGCCGGCCCATGCAGTAGTTCTCATGTGGGGCGTCCCGTGTGAGGACGGCCGCCTTCGGCCGTCCCGCCGGAAAGCTCGGCGGCCCCGAGATGTAGCCCACCTCATCGCATCCGGCTAAGGCCGGCCGAAAAACTTTTCGCGAAGCCTGGCGTCGCGAAAGGCTTCGGTACCGCCGGAGCGCGTGGTAGAGAGTGCTCCAGCCAAGTTGCCGGCGGCGAGGCAAGTGGGCAGTTCGGCGCCGCGCACGTACTGGTGGAGGAATCCGGCGTCGAAGCTGTCCCCTGCGCCCACCGTATCCACGGGGACGACCTCTTGCGCGGCACTGGTGAGGCGTTGGGTGCCACGCTGAGCCAGGGCTCCCTTGCGGCCGAGTTTCACGACTACTAGCGGTACCAGCCTGGAAAGCTTGTGGACCGCTCCTTCCAGGTCCTCGGTGCCCGCCGCTTTGCAAGCTTCGCGCTCGTTCGGCAGGAATACATCCACGTAACGCAAGACTTCCCCCAATCCAGCTTGCCATTGATCGTCAGGATCATCGTTGGTGTCGAGCGAAATAGTGAGCCCTTTCGATTTGAGCAGTTGAAAGAGTTCGCCGACGCGGGGCCGCAGCGCTCGCTGCAAGTAGTAAGACGAAAAGTGGAAGTGACGCGAGTCGGCGAGATACTCGAGATCTAGATCCTGCCAGGATGTTTCCGCAATCGTTCCCGAATAGGTGAGAATGTTGCGCCACGCTTCGTGGTGCAGGATCACGGTCAGCCCAGTCGTGGTCGAGCCAGCAACGCGACGCACCAGCGATACATCGACTCCGCTCTGCTGAAGGCGATCGAGAGCGATCTGGCCGAGCGGATCGTCGCCGATGCGGGATTGAAACCCTACGCGGCTGCCGAGTGCAGCCAGGTTGTGAGCCACGATCGCGGAGGAGGAACCAAGCGTGAGCATCATGCGGTCAGCGAGCAGTTCGCGCTCCGGCGGAAGTTGCTCCGGGAGTCCGTAGAGGATCAGGTCGAGGTTCAACTCGCCGGCGATGGTGACGTCGAAGCGTGGCATGGATGGCGTCAGACCAGCGTGACTTCGATGGCCGCCTGCTTCAACACACGAAGGTCGGTTTTCGGGATGCTACGGTCAGTGATGACCTCCTGCAATGCCGACGGCGGGACGATTAGCGACAGGCTGCGGCGGCCAAACTTGCTGGAGTCACAGACGGCCACGGTCTTCTTTGCCACCTCGACCATGACGCGGTTGACTTTCGCTTCCAGCAAATTGGGCGTGCTTAATCCGAAGTGTACGTCGAATCCATCCACCCCGAGAAACAACATATCGGCGCTGAGACGGCGCAGCGTTTCTTCGGCGATCGGACCCACCAGCGAAAAGGAATTCTTGCGCAGCGTCCCGCCGGTGAGGATCACTTCGACCGCGGTCCCGGCCAGTTCTGCCGCAATGTTGACTGCGTTGGTGATGATCGTAAGGTTCTGGAAATTGCGCAGCGCGCGGGCAATCGCGGTGGTGGTGGTGCCGGAGTCGAGAATCAGCACCTGGCCTTCTTTCACTTTTTCCGCTGCACTTTCCGCGATGCGCAGTTTTTCCTGATGGTGCAGTTTCTCCTTCTCGCGCAGGGTCGGGTCTTCGAGCGCGCCTTCGCGTGACGGGAGCGCCCCTCCGTGCGTGCGGTGGACCAAGCCGTGGGCATGCAATATCTCCAAGTCTTTGCGAATCGTAACCTGGGAGGTTTCGAACTGCCGGGCGAGTTCGGTGACCAGAACTCGGCCCTGGTGGGTCAGCAGATCGAGGATGGCGCGGCGACGTTCTTCGTTGAGCACGGGAATAGCTGGTGGCGAATCCGTCGTTAGCCGACGGGTTATCCTGCTGGATTTCTTTTTATAGCGTTTGGTTTCGTTTGTCCACTGCAAAGGTGAACCACGCACGCCGATCAAAACGCCGTCCGACCCTGCCGGACGAGCCCTTGATCGACGCCCAGTCTGGATCACAGTTCACCCCGTAACCCGCGTTCTTATGGGCAGTTGGGAACCATCCGGGGTGATAACCAACCCAATACCTGCCTTCAAGTCCGATTGCTCAAAGGCGGTCGCTTGGCCGCAATCTCAGATTGGGACGAAAGCACTCCGGGTTTCGAAGAGCACCGTGTATTACGAAATCCGGAACCGGGAGATGACGCCTTGGCAACCATGTCGAAAGACGAAGTTCTTGTTCGCTCGCAGGCGGTGGTTGCGCGCGTGGTCGCTGGCGAAACCCTGATCGTGCCAGTGCGCGCCAAGGTCGGCGACCTGGCGTCGATCTATAGCTTTAACGGCACCGGGACACTGATCTGGAAATTACTGGAGTCGCCGCGAATGCGGGCGAGCGTGTGCCGCTGCAGGTTTCGATTGAAGGGGTGCAAGCGTCCATCAATTTCTACGGTACTGGCATCATCACGCCCTTCTCGGGCACCCGAGTCTACTGGTTGGTCGCGGGAGAAGGGCGAGGCACTCGGATTCCGCGCTTGCCGCTGTCCACGGGTCGAACCAGCCTCCTGCCAGCTATTCCGCCACCGTAGAACTCCAACAGCACACCATCTACTTTGCAGCGCTTCCCACCAAGAACGGTGAGAACTTCTTCGGTGCCCTGATCTCTCCCCCCCAACCGGTCGAGCAGGTGCTGGACGTGCCACACCTTACAACCACATCCACGCAAGCCGCGCGCCTGGAAGTCGTGCTGCAGGGCGTGATCACAGCCTTCCCGCATGACGTGACGGTTGTGCTGATTGGAACCAAAGCTTGGAGACGTAATTTTCACCGGCCAGGACAAAGGCACGCTGACCGTCAATATTCCGCAGGGTGGGACACCGCCGCGGGCAGACTGGCCGTCTGCCGCAAAGGCTCCGTTAACGCACGCATAACCTTGCCGAATCCGGCGAAGTCGAGAGACTGAGGACCATCCGAGAGAGCCCGTTCCGGGCACGGGTGCACTTCGATGATCAGACCATCGGCTCCGACGGCGACGGCCGCGCGCGAGACCGCCGCAATCAGGCTCTGCTTACCGGTGCCGTGAGAAGGATCGGCGATCACCGGCAGGTGCGACAGATCACGAGCCAGGGCGACCGCCGCCAGGTCGATGGTGTTCCGCATCTCGGTTTCAAACGTCTTGATGCCGCGCTCGCAGAGGACGACTTGCTGGTTGCCCCCGGAAAGCAGGTATTCCGCGGCCAGAAGCCACTCCTTCACGGTGGCGGACGGTCCGCGCTTCAGCAAGATGGGCTTTTTGACCGTCGCGAGACGGCGCAGCAGGGCGAAATTCTGCATGTTGCGCGCCCCCACCTGCAGCATGTCCACGTGCTCACAGATCACATCCACGTCTTCCGTGCTCATGACTTCCGTGACCACCGGCAGTCCGGTTTCTTCCCGGGCCTCCCGCAGGATCTTGAGCGCCTCCAGACCCAGGCCCTGAAAGTCATACGGGGACGTGCGGGGCTTGTAGGCTCCTCCGCGCAGCATGGCAGCTCCGGCACGCTTGACGGCGTGGGCAGTGTCGAGCAACTGCTGGCGTGACTCCACGGAACACGGTCCCGCGATCACAACAACGTCCGGGCCCCCGATCGCGACGCCGTTTATCTTTACGACCGAGCGTTCTGGCTTGACCTGGCGGCTGACCAGCTTGAAAGGCTGCGCGATGGCAACGACGTTGTCCACGCCGGGGGCGACCTGAAGTGCTTCGATCTCGTGACGGCGTCCGCTACCCACCGCGGCGACGATGGTGCGTTCGGTGCCGCGCGTGACATGAGGCTGGTATCCGGCTTCGCGGATCCGCTCAATTACATGGTTGATTTCCTGCTCGGTGGCTTTCTCAGACATGTTGACAATCATCGGGCTGGTTCTCCTTGTGTGATTTTTTGGATAAAACAAAAGCCGCGATCCCCGGATCGCGGCTTGCGGCTGAGCTTGTTTAGTTTAGGTGGCCGTCAGTGGCTCATCCTTACCCCAAGCTCGGCCGCAGCCGCTGCTCCTGGAAACCAGAAGTAAGCGTCAAACGCGAAGCTTGAAGTAAATCGTGTCATAAAATTCACACAGCAAGATGAATCAGGCCAGCGAGTGCTCAACGGCCCCGGCTACTGGATCGAACTGGCTGCACTTGAGAATACGTTATTGGCATTCGACCCGATCAGTCGAACGGTCCCCACCACCAGAACCAGAATGACCGCCAACATCACCGCGTATTCGGCGATGTCCTGTCCCCCATCTTCCGACCAAAGCCTAACCATCAGTTTGGACATTTGCTCTCCTCCAGGCCTCTATCAGCCCTCGCGAGAAAGGACTGAACACCAACTTGGTGGTCACCATGATGCACGCGCCCGAAGGTCCTTGTCAATGCGCGTTTCGGGATTTTTCGCCGGGAAATCAGCGCTGAGGAATCTCCGCCGGAGGATGAGTTTCCACTGTGTTCGCAGCAACGGGAGGGGACTGCGGGAGCAATTCCTGAGCCGACTGCTGGGCATACTGCAAAACGCGGTTCGGAAGAATGCCGAGATAGAGAGTAGCCACGATCGTGAGCGCGAGTGCGATGCCTAACCCAAACGGGATGGGGGTAACGGGAACTGGCTTGCGCGCTTCGCGCATGTACATCACGACCACGATGCGAAGGTAGTAGTAGGCGCCGATGGCGCTGTTGAGTACACCGATCAGCGTCAGCCAAATCAGGTCGGCCTTCACGGCGGCGCTGAAAACGTAGAACTTGGCGAAGAACCCGCCCGTCATAGGGATGCCGATCAGGGAGAGCAGGAAAACCGTCAGCGTGGCCGCCAGCAGCGGGGAAGTACGGCCGAGACCCTCGTAGTCCTCGAGGGTTACGTAGCGCTCGCCTGCGTTGGCGAAGTGGCTGACCACGGCGAATGCCCCCAGGTTCATGGCCGCGTAGGCTGCCGTATAGAACATGGCGGCGGAAATGCCGGCGACCGAATCCTGCGAGGTTGTCATCGCGAAGGCCACCAGCAGGTAGCCGGCGTGCGCGATCGAAGAGTAGGCCAGAAGGCGCTTGACGTTCGTCTGGACCAGGGCGCCAACGTTGCCCAGGGTCATGGACAGGGCCGCCGCCATCCACAGGAGCCAGAAACGGCCAGGGGCATTGACCGTGAATACGATTCGCAGCAGGACAGCAAACGCGGCTGCCTTGGGAGCAGTCGACATGAAGCCGACGATCGGAGCAGGGGCGCCTTCATAAACGTCAGGGGTCCAAATGTGAAAGGGAGCAGCGGCGACTTTAAATCCCAGCCCGACGAACATCAGGGCCATGGCCACAAACACCAGCAACTGGACCGGGCCGCCCTGCAGTTTCTGGCTGATCAGATCGATGTTCGTGGATCCCGTGGCCCCGAACATGAGCGCCACCCCATACAGAAAAAATGCGGTCGCGAAAGAGCCCAGCAGGAAATACTTGAGCGACGATTCGCTGCTCGAAGCTTCGTTGCGCCGGAATCCTGTCAGGATGTAGGTAGAGATCGACGAGATTTCGAGGGCGACAAAAATCAGCACCAGTTCCACCGCTGAGGACATCAGCGCCATCCCAACCACGCCAAAGAGAATGAGTGCGTAATATTCGCCGGCGCGAATCCGCTGCACAGCCATGTATTCAAACGAACTCAGGATGACCACTCCGGCGATGGCAATCACCAGAAAATGGAAGAACACGCTGTAGCTGTCCACCTTCACCATGTTCGAAAAAGCCAGGCCGGGAGACTGCGCCATATACCAGGTGGCAAGAAGTCCGGCGACCGTGCCGCCGAGCGCGATCAGGCCTAGAGTCTTCTGGCTCTTCTCTTCATCCACCAGGGGATCCAGCAGCATGACCACGATTCCGAAGGCCGACAGGATTAATTCGGGCAGAATGCGCACATAATCAACACCCTGCGGAATGGTCTGCGAAATCGTCTGCAGCAAAACGGCGGGGATGCTCGTCATTGGCCCACCACCTTGCTGACGACTTGTGTGAACGGAGTGAGCGCGGCCTGTACTGCCGGATCAATCGCGCCCAACCACATAATCGGAGCCACGCCCATAACCAAGGCAGCAACGGCGCACGGCCACACCGCAGCCTTCTCAAAGGCGAAAAGATCGTGCAAGGAGTTGTTCACCGGGTGCGTCACCTTGCCGTAAAACACCCTCTGGTACATCCACAACAGATAAACCGCACTCCAGATCACGCCGGTGGCGGCCAGGATTCCATAGATCGCGCGAGCCTGAAAGGCACCACTCAGCACCAGGAACTCTCCGATAAAGCCGTTGAGCAAGGGCAGTCCGACCGAGGCCAGCACGATGAACAGATACGATGCCGCGTAGATGGGCATGGGAGAAGCGAGGCCTCCGAACTCGGAGATCTCGTAGGTGTGGCGGCGCTCGTGCAGAATTCCGGCCAGCATGAACAGGCCGCCGGTGGAAATCCCGTGTGCCAGCATGACGAACATCGCCCCGTTGAGTCCCGCGGTGGTGAAGCTGAAGATGCCCAGCACCACGAAGCCCAGGTGGCTGACCGAAGAGTAGGCGATCAGTTTCTTCATGTTGGGCTGCACCATGGCCACGAGCGCGCCGTAAATAATTCCAATCAGGGCCAGCGTCATGATCCAGGGAGCGTTGTGGCGGGCCTGCTCGGGAAACAGCCCGAGGTTGAAGCGCAGCATGCCGTAGGTGCCCATCTTCAGCAGCACGCCAGCGAGCAGGACCGATCCCGCTGTGGGTGCTTCCACGTGTGCGTCGGGCAGCCACGTGTGGAACGGGAAAAGTGGGACTTTCACCGCGAAAGCCAGGAAAAAGCCCAGGAATAACCACTGCGCCGCAGGCGGGAAGTTTGGCACCGCCCCACGTGCGATCTGATCACGGATGGTTACGAAATCGAAGCTACCCGTGTGCGCGTACAGCCACAGAATCGCCGCCAGCATGAACACCGACGCGATCATGGTGTACATGAAGAACTTCACCGCGGCATAAACCTTGCGCTCGTGGCCGAAAACGCCGATCAACAACGCCATCGGGATCAGCGTGGCTTCCCAGAAGAAATAGAAGAGGAACAGGTCGAGGGAAGTGAAGACGCCGATCAGCGCTGTCTCCATGATCAGCAGAAGAATGAAAAATTCCTTCACCCGGTCGTGCACCGACTTCCACGAAATCAGCACGCATAAGGGCGTGAGGAACGTGGTCAGAACCACCAGCCACATTGAGATGCCGTCGATGCCCATGTGGTAGTGGATGTTGGGAGTCGAAATCCACGGCCGGTCGATTTCGTACTGGAATCCGGCGAGCCGGTGAAAGCGTACCGGCAGGTGCAGTGAGAGCAGAAAAGTACCCAGCGAAAACACAAGAGAGAAAATGCGGATGTCGCGATCGCGGCGGGGAAACAGCACCAGCAGCAAAGCTCCGACCAGCGGGGCAAAGGTCACGAAAGTCAGGATGTAGGGACTCCAGCTATCGGTGCTCATCGCACTCCCATCCAGATCATGTAGACAATCACGACGGCCGAGCCGGCTGCGATCCATCCCGCGTAAGAACGCAGGTTGCCGGACTGCATGTGACGAACTTCATCGGAAACATGGCGCGCCCCGTCGGCCGCGTTGTTGACGGTATCGTCGATGACTCTCCGGTCGACTCCCTGCCACAAGATGTTGGTCGAGGCGTCGATCAACGGCTTGACGAAGAGCTTGGCGTAGAGCTCGTCGACGTAATACTTGTTCAGGACCGCGGTATAGAAACCGTTCAGACCGTCGGCGATTTTCTGCGGGAGATAGGGCTTGCTGATATAAAGCACGTAGGCCAAGAAGAAGCCCAGAGCGGCGACCGCCACCGAAACGCCCATCAGAAGGTATTCCGTAAAGCTGCTTGCGGCCTCACCCGCGGCTTCGGCGACTCCCGATCTGAATACCGGTTCCAGGAAATGGTCGAACCGGTTGCCGATTCCGACCAGTCCGCCCACTACCGACAGAAACGCGAGGATCATCAGCGGCACCAGCATGACCATTGGGCTCTCGTGAGGTTCGCCATGGCCATGGTCATCGTGGCCGTGCGCCGCGTGAGCGCGCCCGTGATCGTCGACTCGGGCCCCGCGATAGTCGCCGAAAAACGTCATGAACAGCAGGCGGAACATGTAGAACGACGTGATGAATGCGGTAATGAGGCCAATCAACCAAAATACCCAGTTCGCTTGATACGCCTTCCACAGGATTTCGTCCTTGCTCCAGAAGCCGGCGAATGGCGGGATTCCCGCGATGGCAAGCGTGGCCATGCCCATGGTAAGGAACGTCCAGGGAATGTAGGACCGGAGCCCCCCCATCTTGCGCATATCCTGCTCGCCGCCCACCGCGTGGATCACTGAGCCCGCCGCCAAAAACAGCAGGCCTTTGAAGAAGGCATGCGTCATCAGGTGGAATATCCCGGCGGAGAACGCTCCCACTCCGCACGCCATGAACATGTAACCGAGCTGCGAAACGGTGGAGTAAGCGAGCACCTTCTTAATGTCGGTCTGCGCGACACCAATGGTCGCGGCGAACAATGCGGTAAGAGTTCCGATCACAGCAACAACCATCAAGGCCTGTGGCGCACGCTCAAAAATCATGTGCGAGCGCGACACCATGTACACGCCCGCTGTCACCATGGTGGCAGCATGGATCAGCGCGGAAACCGGAGTGGGACCTTCCATGGCGTCGGGAAGCCAGACGTAGAGCGGGATCTGGGCCGACTTTCCGCAGGCGCCGACCATCAGCAGGATCCCGATCGCTGTGAGCAACCCAGCGCCAGCGGTTTCCGGGGCGATCGGCTGGACGTGCGCAAACACCTTGGTAAAGTCCAGCGACCCGAAGTGCTGAATCATCAGGAACAACCCAATCAGGAATCCGAAGTCGCCGATTCGGTTGACGATGAATGCTTTCTTCCCCGCCGACGCCGCCGAATCCTTGGTGAACCAGAATCCGATCAGCAGATACGACGCCAGGCCCACGCCCTCCCAGCCGATGAACATCAGCAGGTAGTTGTTGGCCAGGATCAGAGTCAGCATGAAAAACATGAACAGGTTCAGGTAGGCGAAGAAGCGGTAGTAGCTGGGATCGTCCCACATGTAGCCGACGGAGTAGATGTGGATCAGGAATCCCACCCCGGTGACGACCAGCAACATGACCAGCGAGAGTTGGTCGAGATACAAGGCGAAGTCTGCGCTGAAGCCTCCGGACCGGATCCAGTGCGCGAGGTATTCCTGGTAGGGCAGGGCGTCGGACGAAACGCGCATCACTACCGAAAGCGCCCAGGCGAAAGCTGCGCCTGAGAAAAACAGTCCGATCGTGCTGACCGCGGTTCGCGAAGACTTCTTCCCTAAGAAGCCGTTGATGGCGGCGCCCGCCAGAGGCAGCACCGGGATCAGCCAGAGATTGAGAGAGGACGTCATAGTTTGAGCAGGTTGACCTGGTCCACGTTCAGAGTTTCGCGCGTGCGGTAGACCGCAATAATAATGGCGAGGCCGACCGCCGATTCCGCGGCCGCCACCACCATGACGAAGAAGACGAACACCTGTCCCGCCAGCGCGTGCCAGTGTGCCGCAAAGGCGACGAACGAAAGATTCACGCCGTTGAGCATCAGCTCAATCGACATAAAGATCGTAATGATGTTGCGCTTGATCAGGAATCCGGTCACACCGCAGGCGAACAGGAATCCGCTGAGCACCAGGTAATACGAAAGCGGGACCATCAGTCCACCTTCCTTGCCGGCCGCGATGGAGGCTTGCTGGCCAGCACCACCGCGCCCATGATCGCAATCAGAATCAGGACAGAAGTAATTTCAAAGGGCAGCAGAAACTCGTGAAACAGCAATTGTCCGATTGTCTTGGGATCGCCCGGCAGAGCACCCGCCGCGACCGCTTCGGTCCCCGAATGCCTCAGCACCACCCACCCGACGAAAATACTGCCCAGCAACATCCCGGGGATGCCGAACAAAATAGCCACACGGCTGCCCTTGCTACGTTCCTCGACTCCGGCATTCAACAGCATGATGACGAAAACGAAGAGCACCATGATTGCGCCGGCGTAGACGATGACCTGCACAGCCGCAACGAACTCCGCGCCCAGCAGCAGGTATTCGCCCGCCAGCGCGGCCATCACCGCGATCAGTGACAGCGCGCTGTTAATGGGATGCGTCTGCGCCAGCAGGTTGATCGCGCCCGCCACACAGACGGCCCCGAAGGCCAGGAACAGGACTAGATGCACATTGAACATGAAATCGAGTTCTCAGTTCTCAGTTGTCAGCTCTCAGCAAGAACCCGTATTGCAGGCTTCTCAGCGAGCGGCTTGTCTGCTCCAACTGAGAACTGAGATCCGAGAACTGAGACCTTCTTTTCTACCACGCCACCGCGATCGCGGTCGCGATCACATTCACCAGCGCCAGGGGTAGCAGAAACTTCCAGCCGAACGCCATCAGCTGGTCATACCGGAAGCGCGGCAGCGTGCCCCGCACCCAGATATACAAAAAGAGAAATCCGAAAATCTTGGCCGCGAACCAGAATAGGGGCAAGATCGCCTGCAGGATTTTCGGCCCGCCGATGGGCCCGTTCCATCCTCCGAAAAACAGAAGCGTGGCGAGGCAGGCAACCGTGATCATGTTGGCGTACTCGGCCATGAAGAACATCGCAAACTTCATGGCGCTGTACTCGGTGTGATAGCCGGCGACGAGCTCAGTTTCAGCCTCGGGCAGGTCAAACGGGATGCGGTTTGTCTCGGCATAAGCCGCCATCAGATAGCAGAAGAAACCGATGAACTGCCCATGAAAAATATTCCAGCGCGGGATAAATCCCCAGAAATGGCCTTGCTGCGCTTGCACAATATCGCGCAAGCTGAAGCTGCCCGCCATGATCAGCACGCCGACCAGCGAGAGGCCCAGGGAAATCTCGTAGCTCACCATCTGCGCGCTGGCGCGCAGTCCGCCCAGCAGGGAATACTTATTGTTCGACGACCATCCGGCTAGCGCCACGCCATATACACCAATCGAGGTCACACCAAGGATCAGCAGCAATCCCGTGTTCACGTCAGTGATCTGCAACGGAATGGGGTACCCACCGATCACGATGGAATTGCCGAACGGAATGACCGCGATCGACGTAAGCGCAAAAATGACCGCGATCAGCGGTGCCGCGATGTAGAGCGGCTTATAGACGTGCGGCGGCGTCAGATCTTCCTTAAATAAAAATTTCAGGCCGTCGGCCGCGGGCTGCAGCAGGCCAAACGGGCCGACCCGCGTCGGTCCCCAACGATTCTGCATGTGGCCCACAACCTTGCGTTCGAGCCAGACCGTGTACGCGACCGCCGTGAGCAGCCCGACCAAAACCACCGCGGACTTGATCACCGACGCTAGAATGTAAAGCCAGATTGGCAACGCCTTGCTTCCTCTCCAATGCTTCGCGAATCAATCCGCCGCGACTTCTGCGGGTTTGACCTCGTGACTCTCCATCACAGACTTCAAGGTGCGCGAATAGCGTCCCAGCGTCCCCGAAGTGAACAGTCCATCGTTGGCCGGGGAAATCGATTCGGACTTTTGCGCCGCGCCCGGACCACTGTTCGTCAGCGATGAATGCTCGCTGTTCCCCGCCAGCAGGTTCATCCGGGAAACGTCATATCCCGGCACCAAGCGCTGGATTTCGTCGAAAATCGCCATGGGATCGAGCGGGCTCAACTTCGGTTCAAGTCCCTGTCCCTCAAGCCAGACCGCGTGGCGGTCCGCCTCCCCCGACTGCGCCCCGCGGGATTGGCCCATATCGGCGCGCGTGCCTCCACCAAAGGGCACGAGTTGGCGCACTTCGAAGCCCATGGCGTCGGCGATGCGGACAATCATTTCAAAATCAGCTTTCGTGCCCGAGACTTCGCCCGCCTTCTTCACCAGTTGCACGTCGCCGCAGGTGTTGGTCATCGTGCCGGACTTCTCGTAAGCGTTGGCTGCAGGCAGAACCACGTCGGCCATCACCGCGGTTTCGGTGAGGAACATGTCCTGTACGACAACGAAAGCTTTCGAGAATGCGAAAGGATCAATGTTCATCCGTCCGACGGGATTCGAGCCGACCACATAGAGCGCTTTCAAATGCCCGCCCTTGCCCGCCTCCACCATGCCGGTGAGGTCGAGGCCCGTTGTTTGCGGGACGGCCCACTCCGGGTGGAAGGCGCTGCTTCCCGCAACCGGGTGATAACCGGGCAGAAGGTCGGGATACAAGCCCATATCTGCACTACCGCGCGAGTTCGAGTAGTCGGCGAGGGAAATAAACTTGGCGCCAGGAATGCCCAAGCCGAAAGCGACGAGGCGGGCGACATCATCGCCGCGAATCTCCGCCCCGAAAATAATGATGAGATTCTGCTCTCCGCGCAGCTTGTCACGGAGGGCGATCCAGCCTTGCGCGGGCCAGTCGCCCGCGCCCCCTCGGGCAGTGATAGCGTCGAGGGCTGCGTCGTTACCTGCCAGAAACGCAGCCACCTTGCCTTCTGCTCCGGCTTGGATCTGGATGAAACTCGTAGCCTGCCGCCGCAGTTTGATGGGCTCCGAGTTCACTACGTACAGTTTTGCGCGGTGCAGGCGCACATTGTTGCGAATCTGCCAGGCCAGCAGCGGATGCTGTTCTGTCGGATCGTTCCCGATCAGCAGGATCGCCGGCGCGTTGTAGACGTCCGCCATGCGGGCTGTGGCGTCAGGCTGGCCACGCAGCGCGGCCGATAGGGCAGGGAAATCGGCCGTCCGGTGATGATCAACATTGTTCGTCTTCAAAACTACGCGGGCAAACTTCGACAGCAGGTATGCTTCTTCGTTGGTCGTGCGCGTCGATCCAATCACGCCAATCGCCGCGCCGCCATCTCTGTCGCGAACCTCGGCAAACTTATTACCCACCAGCTCGAATGCCTCTTCCCAGGTGGACGGCGTCAGCCTGCCGTTCTTGCGAATCAGCGGCTGCGTCAGCCGCTGTTCGTGATTGGCAAAATCAAAGGCGTAGCGGCCCTTGATGCATAAGAAGTCCCCGTTGGTCCCGCTCTTGTCGCGATTGTCGCCGCGGACGATTTCCATGCCGGTATCGGACCGGCGCACGCCCAAGGTGGTTTTGCACCCGTCGCCGCAATGCGTGCACACGGTGCCGACGTGCTTCATCTCCCAGGGGCGCGTCTTATAACGGTACGCGCCCGAGGTCAGCGCGCCCACCGGGCAGATGTCGATGCACATGCCGCACTCTTCGCATTCCAGATGATCTTCTTTGTTGGGAGCGATGAGCGAACTCACGCCGCGGTTTTGCACGCCGAGAGCCCACACATCCATGCCCTCTCCGCAAACCCGCACGCAGCGGTAGCACAAAATGCAACGCGGCCGGTCGAAGAACACCACCGGAGACCACTGCTGCTCGTCCTTGTGGTTCTTCGCCTCCATGAATTTCGATTCGGCGGCGCCGTAGGAAAACGTCATGTCCTGCAGTTCGCACTCGCCGCCAGCGTCGCAGACCGGGCAATCCAGCGGATGGTTGCCCAGCAGCATCTCCAGCATCGACTTGCGCGCCTGCTTGATCTCGTCGTTGTCAGTGGTCACGATCATGCCCTCGCCGACCACCGTGGTGCATGCGGTCTGCAGTTTGGGCATCTTCTCGACTTTGACCAGGCACATCCGGCAGGCGCCTTGCAGCGAAAGATTGGGGTAATAGCAGAACGAAGGCACTTCGATGCCCACGCTCTTGCACGCCTCAATCAGCAGCGTCCCCGCGGGAGCCGTGAGCTTCTTGCCGTCGACAGTAAGATTCACATCAGCCATATCTGGTAGGTGTCAGTGAGCGAATGCTGGAAGCTCTTCCGCCGCCCCCGCTTTCTCGTAGGGGCAGGGCTTTCCGTCCAGGTGATCTTCAAATTCTTTGCGGAACTTTTTCACGAAGGCGATGGTCGGCATCGCGGCCGCGTCGCCCAGCGGACAGAACGTGCGCCCAAGCATGTTCTCAGCCAGGTACTGCATGTTGTCGATGTCTTTCTTGAGGCCCCCGCCGTTATGAAAACGGATGAGCGTCTTCTTCAGCCAGTCCGTTCCCTCGCGGCAGGGAATGCACCATCCACAACTTTCGTGCTGGTAGAACTTCATGGTTCGCAGAGCAAATTTCACGATGCACTGCTGGTCGTCGATCACCACCACGCCGCCCGAACCCAGCATGGAACCAGCCTTCGCAACCGAATCGAAATCCATGGCCACGTCGACTTCATCGGCGGTGAAACAGGGACAGGAAGCTCCGCCGGGCACGACCGCTTTAAGCGCACGCCCGTTGGGGATGCCCCCGCCTACGTGGTAAATCATCTTTTTCAGGTTGTAGCCCATGGGCAGTTCGTAGACGCCTGGCCTCGCGATGTTGCCGCTCAGGCAGAACAGACGCGTGCCGCCGTTTTTCGGCGTACCCAGCTTGGCATACCAGTCCGCGCCGCCCAGAATAATGTGGGGCACATTGGCCAGCGTCTCGGCATTATTAATGACCGTGGGTCCACCCCACAGTCCGACCACCGCAGGGAAGGGAGGACGGATCCGGGGGATGCCACGTTTGCCTTCAAGTGACTCCATCAGCGCCGATTCTTCGCCGACTTCGTAAGCTCCCGCGCCGCCGTGCCAGTAAATATCCAGGTCGCGCCCGCTGCCGAAAATGTTCTTTCCGATAAACCCCTTGGCATAGGCATCGCGGATCGCCTTCTGCATGATGTCCAGAAGGTACCGGTACTCGCCGCGGATGTAGATGTACCCGCTCTTCGCACCAACGGCCAGTGCGCCGATCATCACGCCCTCGATGACCGAGTGCGGATCGTGCTCGAAAATAAGCCGGTCTTTGCAGGTGCCGGGCTCGCTCTCGTCGCCGTTGCACAGCACGTACTTGGGCTTGGCCGATTGCTTGGGCACAAATGACCATTTCATTCCTGTAGAGAACCCCGCGCCGCCGCGCCCCCGCAGGCCGGAATTTTTGACCTCATTAATAATGGCGTCCGGTTCCATGCCCAGCGCCTTCTGCACGGCCTGGTAGCCGTCCAGTTCGAGATAGCGGTCGAGATCGGCCGCACCTCGGCCAAATCGCCGGGAGACGACCCTTACCTCGTCGGGATGGGAAACCAAGTCAGCCATGGGGACATTGTTGATTGCTGATTTCTGATTGTTGATTGAAAACCGATCGATTTTGTCAATCAATCATCAATCAACAATCAGAAATTGCTTCACTGCGTTCCCTTCTTCTTGTACTCGTCGAGAATCCTGTCCATCTTTTCGGTGGTTAGGTTCTCGTGAAAGTCGTAGTTCACCTGTGCCGCGGGAGCCCAGCTACAGGCGCCGATGCACTCCACTTCTTCCAGCGTGAACAGGCCGTCGGCAGTCGTCTGCTTATGACCGATGCCCAGCCTCTTCGCACAGTGATGCAGAATGTCTTCTCCGCCGCGCACCAGGCAGCTGATGTTGGTGCAGACCTGCACGTTGAACTTGCCGCGCGGCTTGGTGGTCAGCATCGAGTAGTAGCTGATCACGTTGCGCACTTCGAGTTCGGTCAGGTCGAGCCGCGACGCGATTTCCGCGACGACTTCGTCCGACAGAAAGCCGACCTCGTCCTGTGCGTAAAGCAGCGTCGGGACGAGTGCAGACCGCTTTGTCGGATAGTGCGGGACCATCTCCGCAAACCGGGTTTCGAACTCTTCGGAGAATTTCACCGGTCAATCTCTCCCAACACGATGTCAATACTCCCGATCGCCGCTACTACATCCGCCAGCAACCGCCCTTCGCACATCTTCGACAACGTCTGCAGATTGGCGAAGCAGGCTGACCGCATGTGTACGCGATAGGGCTTGGCCGTACCGTCGCTGACGATGTAATAGCCCATTTCTCCGCGGGGCGATTCGACTGCCTGGTACACTTCGCCCGCCGGAACCGCAAAGCCCTCCGTGATGATCTTGAAATGGTAGATGAGCGATTCCATCTGCGTCTTCATCTTCTCGCGATCCGGCAGCACGATGCCCGGCGCATCGGCTTTGGTCGGCCCTTCCGGCATGCCGTCGAGCGCCTGCCGGACGATCCCGATCGATTCCCGCAGTTCCTGCACCCGGCACATGTACCGCGCGAAAACGTCGCCTTCCTGCGATATGGGCACGTTGAACTGGAACTTCTCATAGCTCGAGTACGGCATATCGCGCCGCAGATCAATGTCGACGCCGCTGCCCCGCAACGTCGGTCCAGTCGCGCCCAGCGCGATGGCATCCTCGGCGGTCATCCTGGCGACGCCCTTGGTCCGCATCATCCAGATCGGATTCCCGGTGAGAAGATTTTCGTATTGATCGATTCTCTCCGGGAAGTATCCGGCGAAATCGCGCACCCGGTCGAAGAATCCCAGCGGCGGGTCCAGCGCAATCCCGCCCACGCGGAAGTACGAGGTCATCATGCGCTGTCCGCTGACCATCTCAAACATACGCAGGATTTCTTCCCGCTCGCGGAAGCAATACAAAAATACCGTCAGCGCGCCAATGTCCATGGCGTGCGTGCCCAGCCAGACCAGATGCGAATTGATGCGCGTCAGTTCATTCAGCAGCACGCGCAGCCACTGCGCCTTCGGCGGAATCTCCAGCCCCAGCAACTTCTCCACCGCCAGCACGTAGCAGAGGTTATTCGTCATGGGGCACAAATAGTCGATGCGGTCCGTCAGTGGCACCACCTGCTGGTAGAACTTGGCTTCGCACGTCTTTTCAATGCCCGTGTGCAGGAAGCCGATGTCCGGCATCAGGCGCACCACCGTCTCGCCGTCAATCTCCAGCAAAACGCGCAGCACCCCGTGCGTCGACGGGTGTTGCGGCCCCATGTTCAGGATCATGGTTCGATCCTGCCCGGGTTCCAGCACGGGCGTGGGATTCAGGTGGGCCATCTTTATCTCAAACTCAGCGGTAGCCCTCCACGGGATAATCCTTGCGCAAGGGGTGGCCTTCCCAGTCCTCGGGCATCAGAATACGTCGTAAATAAGGATGCCCGGTGAAGCGAACGCCGAACAGATCGAAAACTTCTCGTTCAAAATAGTTCGCTCCCGGCCACACCGCAGTCAGCGACTCGACCGCCGGACTGGCGCTGTTCAATCGAACTTTCAACCGGATGCGCTCTTTCTTCGGAATGGACAGGAGGTGGTAAACGACCTCAAACCGCGGCTCGGCGGGATGCCAATCCACACAGGTGACGTCCGAGAGGAAATCGAAGGGGCAGGCGGGATCCTCCTTCAGCACCGCGCAGGCCTCGCGGAGGTGGGCCCGATCGACCCAAATCGTCATTTCTTCGCGATCGAACTTCACGCCCGTCACCGCCTCGGCGTTCCATCGCAAAAGGCGGGCCACGGCCGGATGGTTCTTCAGTTCTTGCACATCCGTGATCGCGGGGGCCAACGGCATCAGAAGTTCCCCCGTTTGGGAGCGGTCTCACCCCAGTCCAGCACGCCCTTCTTCCAGACATAGAAGAAGCCCACCAGGAAAACTCCGATGTAGACCAGCATTTCCCACAGGCCAAAGCGCTTCAGATCGCGCAAAATGATGGCCCAGGGATAGATAAAGACCGCCTCAACATCGAACAGAATGAACAGCATGGCGACCAGGTAGAACTTCACCGAGAAGCGCTGCCGGGAGTCGCCCACCGGGGTCATGCCGCATTCATAGGGAGAGAGTTTGGCGCGGGTCGGTTTACGCTGCCCAATCAGCCAGGAAAGCGTGACAATTGCAGCCGCAATCCCGCCCGCCATAAGAATATGGATCAAAAACGGGAGGTAGCGTGCGAAGTAATTGTCGGGCATAGGACGAGGTATATATAATTCGCGCCAAGCGTTGCTTAAACGTTCTAGATTATGGGCTTACACGAACAGTGTCAAGCGAGCGGCCTTGGCATGTTGTGGAAATGACCGGATAATTTTGTGATTGTGTAATCGGGCGATTCAGTAATTCGAAAACCCGGTTCCGAAAGTGCATTTTGCTTATGATTTTCGGCTTCAACACCGACGTGAAGCACGGCGACACGATCTACCACGTGCAGAGCGAAGCGCGTGAGAGCGAACTCCTGCTGCAGACCCAGGTCTTCGTGCGCGGCCGCTGCATCGGCAAAAAAGCCACTTCTTACGGCAGCAAAACCAGCGACGTGCAGATCGGAGACGCCCAGAAAGAGCAGCAACTCCGCGAACAGCACCGCTTGGTTCTCGACGCCATCCGGGAAGGGAAACTCGACAACGTCTTGGACCATCCTGAGCCGGAAGTGCTGGCCACGGTCAAAGAACTCGATGTGCAGTGGCTCAACGCCGAGTCGATTCACGCCGAACGCAACTTGACCATGCAATTGCGTGTCACCGACGGAGGCGCGGCTGCGTCCGGGGCGCGCCTGACCTTCCGCTTTGCCCGTCCCGGGGAAGCACCCTTCTACACCCAGGCAGTGGCCGATTCCGGCGGCGCAACCGAGCTCAAGATCGAAGTCGAGGAGTCCGGACTGGCCAACTCGACCCTGCTGGTGCAGGCCAACTACCAAGGGCGGACCGCGACCCGCAAGTTCGCCCTGCGCAAAACAGAATAGGTATAGCCTGGAAGCGAATGTTCGCATCACACAACGTAGGCCGCCATTCCGGGAACGTGAATCGTTATCATCTTAAGAATGGCGTCATCCCGAGCGTAGCCGCTTTTCAGGCGAAGCGAGGGGTCTAGCGCATGCTGCAAATCACACCCGTGGATCTCATAGTCCAATGAAGCTTCAAATCAACGGTGACGAGCGCGATTTCGCCGGCGCTCCCACTCCTTTCACCCTTGCCGCACTAGTCGAAATCCTTGGCATCAAGGCCGACCGCGTGGCTGTGGAACTAAATCTCGACATCGTGCCGCGCGACCGCTGGGCTGACACCAGACTCAAGGATGGCGACCGGCTCGAAGTGGTGCACTTTGTTGGGGGAGGCTTGTATCAGGGCCCCGCTTCAGCGGTGCCGTAAGGTCATGGATGGAGGCTCGCCTTTAGGCGCTGAGGTGCGCGGCCAGCAGCGCCTAAAGTCACGATTGATCGTGGAATGGCCTATAACCTGGCTGAAAGGCATCCCTTGATACCAAACCTGACTTCCGACCCACCTCCGAAGCAGGAACTCTCTTAGTCACCCCTTTTCCACCGATTCTCTCCTTGACCTACGCCCTTCCATGCCTAAAATGTTTGAAACATTCGACTTGAGGATTGTTTCAAACATATCTGGGGGAGCATGCAAGATCGGTTTACATCACAAGAGGTGATTGCCTTGACCGGAATCACGCCTCGCCAGCTCCAGTGGTGGGACGAGCGGGGTGTGGTGAAGCCGGAGCGGGAAGGGCATCGCCGCCTGTACTCGATGAATCATCTGACCGAAGTGGCTGTGATCTGCGAACTGCGGCGCAAGGGCTTTTCGCTGCAGGGCGTACGCAAGGTCATGCGTTTCCTGGACCGCGAGATCGGGAAGGGTTTAGCCGAAATTGTCAGCCGCAGCTCCGATGTTCACTTGCTGACCGACGGAACGCATTTATATCTGGAGACTTCCGCCCGCCAGATCGTCGACATCCTGAAGCATTCGGACCAGCCGATTCTGGGCGTATGCCTGAGTGACGCAGTGCGGCAGGTGCGAGCCGGGGTCGTCTCCGGGAAGGCGAATACTTCGGTAACGTCGCCGGATTACCGCCGGCGTGCTAAAAAAGTTTCGTAGGCAGGTGTTTGAACCAGCAGCACCAACTAGGGCGAGGGACACAGGAGGAAGACATGGTCGGTGAACTGGATCTTCTCAGTGAGTGGATTCCGGAACAGATGCAGCCTGGTACCGTCTTCGTGCTGGAAAATGCCGGCGAAATCGGAGAGAAGGAAGATCCCTACTGGGCCGTGTTGTCCTGCCCATCCTGCGGCATGCTGGGCCTGATCACTCGCAAGCAGATCAACGGCCTGCTGCCAGTCATTTGCGGGTCGGAGCACTGCTCGGCGCAGTTTTTTATCCGCGACGCAGAAGTCGTCGTGCGCAAACCCTTCTAAAAGACGGGGCCGCGCTCTGCGGCCCCTAGTTCTTTCCCGCCTTTACTTCATTCAACTCCACCGGAACCTGTTCGACAATTTCAATTCCGAACCCCTCGAGCGCGGCGACTTTCTTGGGACGATTCGTCAGCAGGCGAATCCGGTGCAGGTCCAGGTCGGACAGGATCTGTGCCCCGATGCCGATTTCGCGCTGAATCTGCTTCTCAGTCTCGAATAGCGAAGGCAGTTTGCGACCACGGTGGAAGCTGAGCGCGGTTCGATCGCCAAGCTTCTCCACCGAAAATCCCTGCGAGGTCTGGTGCAGGTAGATCAGCGCGCCGCGGCCTTCCTGGGAAATGCGGCGGAGAGCGCCTTCCAGTGTGGCATGGCACTCGCAGCCAGTGGCGCCGAAGACGTCGCCCATCAGGCAATGCGCGTGCATCCGGACCAGAACCGGCTCTTCGCTGTGCTCGATATCGCCGCGAATCAGGGCCACGTGCGATTCTCCACCGTCAATCTCGCTCTCATACGCGATCAGCCGGAACTCCCCGAACCTCGTGTCGATCAGGGCTTCGCCCACGCGATGCACGTAACGCTCATGCTCCATGCGGTAGCGGATCAATTCGGCTACGGTGAGCATCTTCATTTTGTGTTCGCGGCAGAATTCGATCAGGTCCGGCACCCGCGCCATGCTGCCGTCGTCCTTCATGATCTCGCAAATGATTCCCGCCGGAACCATGCCCGCGAGCCGCGCCAGATCGACAGACGCTTCGGTTTGCCCGGCCCGCACCAGCACTCCGCCCTTGCGGGCGCGGAGAGGGAACACGTGTCCCGGACGCGCCAGGTCACTGGGCTTAGTGGCTGGATCGATTGCCACCTGAATCGTCCGAGAGCGGTCGTAGGCAGAAATCCCAGTCGTTACGCCCTGACGCGCGTCAATCGCTTCACAAAATGCGGTCCCGAACTGCGAGGTGTTCTCCGAGGTCATGGGACCGATGTGCAGGTGCTCGAGGCGCTCCTCGGTCATCGCCAGGCAGACCAGGCCTCGGCCGAATTTCGCCATGAAGTTGATGGCTTCGGGGGTGACCTTCTCGGCGGCGAGGGTGAGATCGCCTTCGTTCTCGCGATCCTCGTCGTCGACGACAATAATCATGCGGCCAGCGCGAATTTCCTCGATCGCATCGGGAACGTCGGTGAATGGATGCTGCGGGCTCATATTGAGGCGATTTTAGCAGAGGCAGTTCGCTTCCAAGTCGTGTCCGGGTGGGCAAAAGGAGGGTCGCGCAGTCTTTATTATTGAGCTCTGAGCTTCCAACCGTGGGCACCCCATCCTTCGGTGTTTTTCGCGAAGGGTGGGCGTTTGGGCTGATCAGGAGGCGAACCAGATACTCTCGGCAGGCTTGTTCACTGCTAAACCGCACCTCCAATTCCACCAGCGTCCGCGGATAATCCTCCGCCTGCTCCAGGGGCCGCTACACTAGCTGTAGCGGCTACCGGAGTCAACTGGATACCCATCTCCCGCAATATTTTGCCAGCAAGTCATTTGGTTTAAATATGTTACCGCCAAACATCGGTATCGGCGATCCTTAAACCAAAGAAAACCGGACTTTACCTGACTTGGCCGAAAAAATTCTGATCGGGTACCGCTGGCGTTCCCTATATCCCGGCAAACGGCGCTACCCGGCCAGTTCGTGTTCGGCGCCGCGGAACAGGGCGAGCATGGCGCGGACCACCCAGCGCGTCAGGAGCACGATGATCACGACGAAAATTGTGGCGAGAGTTCCCGCGACATACGGATGTTTTGTGGCCAGCCAAGTCAAGCCGATCGCGAAAGCGTCCTCGACCAGGCTGAGAGTGACGTTCGAGAACGGTTCGGGCGAGGGCGTCACGGCGGCGCGCGCTGCTGTTTTTCCGCTGTGGGCGATCAAAGCGACGCCGGCGCCCAGCAGGGTCGCCAGCAGCTGATGCTCGGCAGAGAGTTGGCTGGTGGCCCGATAGGCCAAGAGTCCAGCGACAGGTACGCGGATGAACGTGTGCAGAGCATTCCAGATCAGATCGAAGGCAGGGATCTTGTCAGCGAAGAATTCGACTGCGAAGAGCGCGACGCTGGCAATGATCACCGGCCAGCCCGCGAGCAGTTGCAGTCCCGGCGGGAGCGGGAGATGACCGAAGCGGGCGAGCAGTCCGAGCACGGCGACCGTCGCGTAGAGATTCAGTCCCGCGGCAAAGCCGATTGCGGCGAGCAGAGAGAAGAGTTCCGCGGCCGGGATTTGCAGGACATTGAGCATTTGCTGGGGAAGACATTATCACGGACCACGGAGGGATAAGCACTATTGCAGAAATCGGGTTTCGTATGGGGACAGCCGCCGTCGGCTGTCCGCCGGGCGAAGCCTGGCGAGGACACAATCCGGACGGCCGAAGGCGGCCGTCCCCACATGCTTCAGTTCAAAAGCTTGTTCCCAATGCAAAGGGTCGCTGCCTTGTTGAAGGAGCGACCCTCAAGCTGCTGTGATGTTTGCGGTTACAGAGTGGACTCGATCTCGAACCCCCAGGCTTCCAGAAGCGGCTCGGGGATGTACTTGGAATTCTTGTTGCGGCGGGCCCACTCGCGCAGGCGAGTCGACCGCAGGTACTGGTCCGGAGAGAGCTTGTACTCGCGCACAACCTGTTCAAACTCGGTGATGGTCGGGGTAATCGGCCCGATCGGTTCAGGCTTGCCCCAGTTCGGATTTCCGCGTCGCTTGGCCATGAAAAATGCCTTTCCACTTAAGGGGATGAAACTGCAAAACTCGTCTAACTATATGATTCTCCGCGTCGTCTTCAGGATGCAAACTGAACGCAGGGTCTCTGTAGACAAACCTAGGACCTTAGACTGATTCGCGTCCAAAACTAATCGGAGACTCAAGATCTTACAGTCATTTTCGGCAGAAAGTCAATGGAAATTTCCTTGCCGGACCGTGAGCGGATAGGTCCAATCGCATGCAAACATGGTACTTAAGGCGAGTTCCTTCCGCCTCAGCGGTCCTAATGGAGGCAGAAGGGTGAGCAACGCAGGCTCTGCTCATGGTTGCGGACTGGCTCGCCTGCAGATTACGGCCGTAACCAGTTGTGTGAGCAGAGCCGTTGATCCCTTTCGTCGATGGACATAGAGTTCAGACAGGGAATCTCGTGTAGAGTCCCGGCCGACGCTAGCGCCCTGACTTGCCTGGCAATCGGGAATCCCTGAGTTCATTGAGTAGGCCCAACCATGAGTCTGAAATCGTTGGTGCTGTGTTCGGACGAAAAGATCGTGCGGGTATTGCGCCGCGTGCTGGGCGATCTGGATATTGCAGTTGAGTTGTGCGCGGACTCGGACAAGGCCTTGCGCAAGCTGACGCGCGAGCGGTTTGAGGCAATCATCGTCGACGTTACCGACGATGGTGCCTCGGAGGTGCTGCGCAGCGCCCGGAGCGCTCCCTGCAACAAGCAGGCTGTGGCCGTAGCCATTGTTGAGCCTCTCATTGGCTTGAAAGCGGTGTTCAGCATCGGCGCGCACTTCGTGTTGTACAAGCCGGTATCCAGTGAACGAGCCAAATCGAGTTTCCGTGCGGCCCGCGCGCTGATGAAGAGCGAGCGGCGCCGCAACGCGCGGGTCGCGGTGCAGATTCCCGTGGTCATGCGCAGCCCCGAAGCTGGGGGCAACATGCAGGTCACAACGGTCGACGTGAGCGAGGGGGGCATGGCGGTCAGTCTCCGGAACCGGCGTCGCCCCACTGGGCGCTGGCAGATTGTCTTCACCTTGCCCGGAACACAAACTTCCCTGGAACTCCCTGCGGAGTTTGCCTGGGAAGGAACTGGCCAACAGGCGGGTCTGCGCTTCCCGCAGGTATCGCCCGAAGCCGCGCGCCAGTTGCGCGAGTGGCTCAAACAGAATTCTCCCGAGGCGGAACAAGACGATCCGCCGATTCATTGCCAGCTTACCGATCTGAGTCTGGGCGGGTGCTATCTGGAGATTTCATCGCCTTTTCCCGCGTCGAGCCGGGTGGCTCTGTCCATGCGCGCTGGTGGAGTTGAGGTGCGGGCCCAGGGTGTGGTGCGGATCATGCATCCCGACAAGGGCATGGGCGTCGAATTCACCCAGGCGACCCCGGAACATCGCGCAGCCGTGGAGCGATTCCTGGGAGTGCTGACAGAAAACCGCACGTTGTTGCCCGAGTTGCTGGTCGAACCGGAAGGGCTGGAGTCCGAGCCGAATTCTGCCAAGCCGCCCACGGCTGAGATGGACGATCCGTTGCTTCAGTTGTTCTACGGCGAATCGCTCACAGCCGAAGAATTCCACGATGCACTGCGCAGACAGCGAGCCGTCCCTAGCGCGGTGGCCGGCGACTCGCCGGCTGCCGCTCACGCGTAGGCGTGCCAGCCACGTTTCTTTCATCGATCGACCGCCGTCATCCCTACGCTAGAATGAACGCGAGCCGGGATGGCGAAATTGGCAGACGCAGCGGACTTAAAATCCGCAGGTCCGAAAGGACTGTGGGGGTTCGATTCCCCCTCCCGGCACCAGCAACTTGACGACAAAGAAGGTACGGTCGTTACCTAGTACTCCCCTCTAGTATTCCGGGATACGTTTCAAGGGCGGAAAGGATTCGCCCATGAACAGACGCGTGTCCGTATGGAAGTATGTCCGTGTTGGCAAGAAGTGGCGCTACTGCAAGCCCTCCATTGGAAAGAACGGAAAGATCAAGCCTGATTTGGGTGATCGTTAAAGGCCGCCAGTGCTTATTTGTAATCACTCACACCAGCTGTTCCAAGGGTGAGCAACGCGATTCAGTATCAACCGGGCCAAGGGCGAAGTCAGCCGGCATTCAAGTACTGCTTCATACACCGGATGCAAGGCGCATACCCAGCGCGTTGCGCTTCCCGGGCCGCAATTGTCTGAATGTGTGCTTTGTCGTGGATGAACGGACACCCCGCTGCGTGAAACGTTTTCCCATCGGTCGAAACCACGACCAGCATATCCGGAGGAACCCCGGCTCCAGGTTGGGCGTGCTCCGAACGCAGCTCAGGATGACTGAAGACCGAAGATCTGGCCGCCTCGAAGCTGCCCGCAACCAAGACTGCCGCTGCGGCCGCAACCATCCACCCGAGAAAGCCTCGCCGGCTATGAGGCATATTCTCCTCATCCAGCCTGTGCTGCAGACGCTGGCTGAAGCCCAGCGGTACTTCGAGCATCCTTTCATCTCCGTACAGCTGAACGACGTTACGCGTGCCGTTAAGCACGGCGGCACAGCGCCGGCAGCCGCGGATGTGCTCTTCCAGGGCAAGCCGCAGATCCGGTTCGATCCCACCATCAAGGTAGTTCGAAACCTCACGCCAGACTTCTTCGCAGTTGACTACCATGGCTTGGTCCCCTTTTCAAACGACAACTTGCTGCTCCAGCTACCGCCGAGCCCCGGCGATAACAGATCGCGCAACATCAGCCGTGCCCGCAGCAAGCGCGTTTTGACCGACGCGCTTGAGACCCCGAGTGCCTTAGCTGTTTCCTCGATACTCAAATGTTGCATGTCGCGCAGGACAAAGACTTCCCGGTACTTTTCTCCGAGCGAAGCCAATGCCTCGGCGAGTTTCTGCCGTATCTCTTTTCGCTCCAGGGTCTCCGACGGGATCTCACGCCAGTCTGCGAAGTCGCGGGGTACATAGTTGCCCTCCTCGTCTTGATGATCGACGATAGGCTCGATCCGGTTTGCGTGCTGTCTCCTTAACCGCATCCGCGCCTCATTGACGGTGATCTGGATTAACCACGTGCTGAACCGCGACTCCGCACGGAATTGCCGAATGTGCTTGAGCGCTTTCAGTACCGCCTCCTGGGCCACGTCCTCGGCATCGGCCTCGTTTCGCAAAATAGCTAAGGCTGCGGAGTAGACGCGTCGTTCGTAAGGTCGAATCAGCTCATAAAAAAGGTCGTTCTCGCCGTCCCGGATGCGCCGGATCAGCATCTCCTCGTTGAACGGCTGGGCTGGATCTGTCAGCGAAGTCCTTTCTTCCGGCATCACTCCTCACCCGCACTCCTGAGTTTTCACAACCGCACCCCGGACTACTCCGACGGATATTCTGGGTCCTTCTTCCATCCGGTCAACATGGATACGAAATTGTTCCAGCCATGCAGGACCACCATCACCAAATGTCCGAAAACAAACGCCAGCATCGCCCACATGATCAGGAAATGCCAGAGCCGCGCCCAGTGGAAGCCGCCCATCATCCACGCCAACCAGGAAAACTGCACCGGCTTCCAGATTGCGAGGCCCGTCAGCGCCGAGAGCACTCCTAGCCCGATCGCGGAGGTGTACGCGTGCTTCTGTAGCGGGTTGTAGATTTCCTTTGTCAGTGGCTTAGGGCCGAAGAAGAAGTAGTGGCGCACCATCGGCCAAACGCCCGGCAGGTCCCGTCGTACAAAGAGCACTTGCTTATAGTTTCCGCTGAAAATCTGGTACCCGATGTACACGAGGCCAGTCGCAATATAGATCCACATGAAAGTAAGGTGCCATTGCAGCGCACCTCCCAGCCATCCGCCGAGCGCAAAGGCTTTGGGCCAGTTGAGCAAGTCTTTCTGCGGGATCTTTGCCCCGAAGCTCGGGAATGCGCGAAAGATTTGGAGTCCGCTGCCCACCATCACAAACAGCGAGATTGCGTTCACCCAATGGCAAAGGCGTACCACAAAAGGGTGTTCATAGACGGCCTCGGTAATGTCGCCGGTCTTCGCGTCTTCGATTGCTATCGCGCGGGTTGCCATCGTCGTCTCCTTACCTCTCTAGAGCCCGTAGAACTCGGAGTACCCTTGATCCTCCCAGTAGCCGACCTTCCCCAGCACATGGCTCACTTTGAGGTCCGTCAGGTACTTTGCCTGCTTGTAGCCAATCTTGGTAGGGATGCTCAGGCGCAAAGGAGCACCATGTTCGCGGGTCAGCGGCTGGCCATACATTTCGTAACAGAGCAGAGACTGCGGGTGTATGGCGGTGGCCATGTCGAGGGACTCGTAATAATCATCCGCACATTCGACGGTCACGAAACGCGCGGTTGGGTCGGCGCCGATCGCCTTGAGGAAGTCGGAGAGGCGCACACCCCCGAAGTTGCCGATCACGTCCCACCCTTCCACACAGACATGTCGCGTGTTTTGCGTCACCTTCGGTAAAGCCTGAATTTGCGCCAGCGTATAGTCTCCCGGTTTTTGCACCGAGCCCGTCACCGTTAGAGTCCACTTGTCGAAGTCCACGCCGGGGTCGTCGACGTCGTAGTCATTAATGGGAAACTTCTCGACGGGGGTCAGATGGGTGTCGGCAAACGTCGGTGCCAAATGCCCGGAGCGAAACAGCCTTGCTGACGCCCAATCGCTAAAGGCAAGGCCGCCCTTGAGGAGCGGTTTCTGGAGCTGCGGGATGGCAAAAGCTCCCAGCGCGAGCACAGGTGTGAGTTTCAACAACTCCCGCCGGCTGATGGTCTTAAACTTGCGGCTATCGGTTCGTGGCTTCATCAGTGCATACCTTGCATGTGACACGACAACCAGATGAGATTCGCGAGTCAGCAAAACGTTACAGGGAGATCATGGATGATCGTCCTTGCAAGATCAACGGTAAGTTTCGAAGGCGACAAGGCCATACCAGACTGAAGTCCTGGCTCGTGGGATTCCACGAGGAGCAAAATGTTCCAGAAGGAGGTGGTGGCACTTGAGGATATCCGCTGAGCTGCGACGAAGCCTAGGCGTGGCGCGAGGCGACAACGCTACACTTGGGGCAGGTATGAAATTCCTCGATGATTCCGCCCAGGCCCGGATCGGTCTCCCCGGTATCCTCCGCGCCGGCGATGTAGTACGAAGTGACCCATCCCTCTCGCTTCTCGGAGGTTCGAGTCGAATGTTCATACCGTCCGGCATCACAGGGGCGTAACTTTAAGTGAATGAGCAGTACTCTAAGGAGAGAGTCCCTAATGAAACTGGACATCCAAGTGATAGCGTTCGACGCTTACGGTACGTTGTTTGATGTGCATTCGGGCGTACGTCGCTGAATCCCACTCTGCCGGCCACGAAATCCCGTAGCCACGAAGCCATAACGAACTGACCCCCGATCCTTCGTGGCTCCCGCCGCAGCGAATTTCCTCAGCAGTTCTCTAAGACTCCCAAAATCAGAAACATAGAGTTTCTCCACTGCGCCTCACGAAATGGCACGGCTCCTGCTTTCGCAACGGTGGATTCGGGAAGGAAGCTAGCAGTGCTCAAGATTTCCATCATCAGCGACTCAGATCAAGCCATTCAGTTCCAGCTAGAAGGCAAGCTCGTAGGGCCCTGGGTCGAAGAGTTACAGAGGCTCAGCGACGAAGCCTTCTCCCACCAGAAAGCCATGAGCCTCGACCTCGAAAGAGTGTCGTTTGGCGATTCGCGCGGAGTCACGCTGCTGCGCGATCTCGCGCGGAGACAGGTGTCTCAAGTCAAGTGCTCTCCATTCGTAAGCCAGCAACTGAAGGAGGCGACACGATGAAAGCCACCAGCAGCGGAACGGAGTTGTTATGTCAGAACCCGAAACTACTGAACGGATGTTCTTCTATGCCGGTTCAGCTTCAGGGCAACGCGGCCGAATCCCATCTGATCCAGTGTGTTAACGATGGCAATGCCGAGGCATTTTATGAACTAGTTCGCCCGTACGAGCGCGCTGTCTTTCTGGCTGCCCTCGCGATCGTCAAGAACGACGCGGATGCAGAGGAGGTGGCGCAAGAGGCCGTTTTGAAAGCGTTCAAAGGCCTATCCCGTTTTCGCCAAGAATCAAAGTTCAGCACCTGGCTGATCCAGATCACTATCAATGAAGCCAGAATGAAGTCGCGCAAGAACCGGTACCACTTATATGAATCCATGGACGAGGGGCAGCAAAACGAAGAGGGCGACTATATCCCGAAGGATTTCGCGGATTGGCGGGAAATCCCATCAGAGGCGCTGGAGCAGCGCGAACTTCGTGAGGCACTCACCCAAGCGCTCGAATCTGTTCCCGAGAAATACCGCACAATACTGATCCTGCGGGACGTGCAGCACCTCAGCATCAACGAAACGGCAAAGGCGCTCGGTCTCACTGAAGCAAACGTGAAGACCAGACTGTCCAGAGCTCGGCTGCAGATGCGAGACGCGTTGGCGCCTGGCTTCGATGGAGCCTGGAGCCGAGGAAGATCGTACGAAAAAGTTCGGCCTTTCTGATGTGCGTGTTCCGGATCCCAATCTCAGGCATTGGTTGCAGATTCGGTTCGGTGCCGAATCTCCGATATAATGACAACACACTTCGATGATTCCTGGCCGCATTGGATGCGAACTAGCAGTCGTGACCGTTCTTTGCGTCCTGATGATTTTCTTCTTTCCCGTGATGCAGGGGCCGTATTCGGTGGTGCACGGGCCGGCTACTGCTCTTCAGGCAGCGCGAGCCGCGGCTCGGTTGCGGATCATCATCGTGCAGGGCGCCCTGAACTCTCAGGGAAACATCCTGATTTCGCCCCTCGTCCTCCTCTCTTGGATGTTGCTCTCACAGGCTGAATTTCGCTCGCTTAGCTTGCTAGAGTACAACACCATCCTCCGCTGCTGATTCTCCTCGGGTTGTCATTCTAAAACGAATCAATCTCTCAAGCCGACTACGGCGGCCGAAGCAATGCGACATTGCGACTTGATGGATCGGAGTTCAAGTTAGGTTGGCCACAGGGCCAACTCCCGTTTCACCAACAATCCGGGAATCCGAGAGGTATGCTCTTGATGGGACATTCCCCAGAGATGAATGAAAGCGGCCATACGAGCGGGAGTTGGTGGAGAACTCCGCTCTTACATCGGGTCGCAAGACTGCAGGAACGTGAGGATCAAGTGTTCCTCATCCTGGCGCTCGTGATCGGCGCTCTGACCGGCCTCGCGGTCGTAGCCTTCATTTTGCTCACTGAACGCATGGGGATGCGCCTGTATCCGGTCGGCGGCGCTCCGTGGCGACGTCTGCTGTTTCCAGTCGTGGGCTCGCTAGGGATCGGCTACCTGCTATTTCGCTATTTTCCCTACGCGCGAGGCAGCGGAGTACCGCAGACCAAGGCTGCGCTTTTTGCGCGAGAAGGCCGCATCACGCTGCGCACTGTGCTCGGAAAGTTCTTTTGCACATCGGCAACTCTCGCCAGCGGAATCCCGCTGGGGCGCGAAGGGCCTTCCGTTCAAGTCGGCGCCGGCATTGCCTCAGTGCTCGGACGGTTCTTGGGATTACGCCCCGAGAAAGTGAAGGCGCTCCTGCCGGTGGGGGCGGCGGCAGCAATTGCGGCCGCTTTCAACACCCCCCTTGCTGCAGTATTGTTTGCGCTCGAAGAGATCGTCGGAGACCTTCATGCGCCAGTGCTGGGCTCGGTAGTACTGGCCTCGGCTACTTCTTGGTGTGTACTTCGCCTTTTGCTCGGCAATAGCCCCTTATTCAAGGTTCCGCAATACCAACTGGTCCATCCCGTGGAGTTTGCCGTTTATGCCGTGCTCGGTGTGGCCGGAGGCCTGGTGTCGGTGGCCTTTACCAAACTTCTGCTGGGTATGCGGGCACGTTTTCTCCGCCTCCCACAAGAGACAGTCTGGTTTCAACCTTTGGCAGGCGGCTTGTTGGTCGGTTTGGTGGGATGGTTTGTACCACAGGTCATGGGTGTGGGTTATGGGTATGTCGGCTATGCCTTAAATGGAAACATGGCGCTAAAACTGATGGCTCTACTCGTGGTTCTAAAGCTCATAACAGTCACCACGAGTTACGCTTCCGGCAATGCGGGCGGCATCTTCGGCCCCGCTCTGTTCATCGGCGCTATGTTGGGCGGTTCTCTGGGGACCGTGGCACATCGTTTGTTTCCCGCCCACACCGCAACGCCAGGGGCTTATGCGCTAGTCGGTATGGGTGCGGTCTTCGCCGGCATCGTGCGCGCCCCCATGACCTCCGTGGTAATGATTTTCGAGATGACCCAGGACTACGCGGTCATCGTTCCATTGATGATTTCGAACTTGATCAGCCTTTTTATTTCCTCACTGCTGCAGCCGCAGCCCATCTATGAAGCCCTGGCGGTCCAAGATGGCATACACCTGCCCACGGCAGAGACCCGCCAACGGCATGGTCAGCGCCAGGTATCGCGAATCATGCGCACTCCGACCGCGTTGCTACCAGCCGAGATCACGGTTGGGGAGGCTTTGGAACGGGCCCTCTCAAGCGAGTTCCGAACGTGGCTGGTCACTGATCGACGAGGGCTGCTTGGCGTTATTAACCTCCCGACGCTCGAACGAGAGGCTGCGGAAGGTGCTGCCCAGCTGCTGGGTCAGCTGGTAGGTGGGGGTACTTTTCCGCACGTTCACCCCGACCAAGGGCTTGATTTGGCGCTCGATCGCATGGGCGCAAATCAAATCGAAGTCCTACCAGTAGTGAGCCGGGCCGATGTCCACAAGCTGGAGGGCATCTTGACCCTGCGCGATGTGTTGGATTCATACGGTGTCAGCCCACGTGATTGGGCTTAAACTTACCGGCCTTCAACGCTCCGGCTCACCCCTCGCTGCAGAAGGCAAGTGCGAACAGTAATGCTGAGAATAAGCAGAGTCTTTTCATCTCACACTCGAAGGATCATGACCTCGGTTGCCTTAATGAGAGCGGCCGCAGTCTGCCCGCGCTTCAGCTTCATCTCGCGGGCCGAACTTGCAGTGATGATCGAGGTGATCCGCTGATCACCAATGGAAAGCTTTACTTCCGCCATCAAACCGCTGATTTGCACGGAATCAATGCGTCCCACGAGTTGATTCCTTCCGCTTACTCGACGCATAATCAGGGCCCGTTCGGGGGCCGTCCTTCCCCTAGTCCGAAACAGGAGGCGGTCGACTTCACTCTGCGGAATACGGTGGTGTCCGCCCGCCGTCTTCACGCTGCGAATTTTCCGCTTGTAAATCCATTGCTTGATCGTGGGGTGGCTTACGCAAAGCTCCAGGGCCGCTTGGGGCAGCCTCAGTAATTCCTCGTCCCTATCCTTCGAACGTCGAGCTTTGGGGTTCCTGGCCATTGCAACGGAATCCTACAGTCCAGCCAAACTTCCGTCAATAAATCGGAGCCGCAACGGGCTGGGCTTCCCCTGCCATAGCAGCGAGATTACAGCCTGTGCGGACCACATAATGGTATACAACCGCATATGATTAGACTTCATAACTGTTGTGCATATACACTTTATGACTCTGACCGATACCACTTCTTCTGAGGGGACGTGAGTATGCAAAAGGCTGTGGCGAGTTTACGGTGCCTGTGCCCTGATTCGGTTCGACGATCGCACGCTTTGTACGAGTGTCCAAGGCCTGCCTCACGAACCGTTTGTGTTTCCCTGCTGGTCTGGTTGCTGCTGGACCTGTGCATTCCATTTGCCTCAGCACAGGTGTCAGCGACCTTGTCCGGCGTGGTGACGGACCAGTTGGGCGCGGCAGTGTCCGGCGCGGCCGTCACGGCGCAAAGCATGGATACTGGGCTTTCACGAAGCACGGTGACAGACCAGACAGGCCGATATCGATTGTTTGCTCTTCCTGTCGGCCAATACGAACTTCGGGTTAAGAAGGACGGGTTTGCCGAGGGACTCCGGACGGGCATTCGTCTCGTAGTGGGGCAGGACGCGAGCGCCGATCTCAGTCTAAGGTTGGGGGCGGTGAGCGAAGAACTGAAGGTGACCGGGGACGCGGCGTTGGTGAGCGTTACAACTCAGGATATTTCAGGGTTGGTCGGAGAGCAGCAAGTGAAGGACCTTCCCCTCAACGGACGGAGTTACGACCTGCTCCTTACGTTGAATCCGGGCGTGGTGAATTTCACCAGTGAGAAGACGGGCGGGATCGGAGTGTCGAATTCGACCACGGGGAACAATTTTGCGGTGTCCGGGAACCGGCCGCAGCAAAACCTGTTTCTTCTGAATGGGGTTGAGTACACAGGCGCAGCGGAAAACAACATGCAACCGGGGGGAACGAGTCAGCAGTCGCTGGGCGTGGACGCGGTTCGTGAGTTTAATTTATTGCGTGACTCGTACGGTGCCGAGTACGGCAAGCGACCAGGTGGTCAGGTAATTATCGTGACCCAGTCGGGGACCAATCAACTGCACGGGTCCGCCTACGAATTCCTGCGTAACAATGCTCTCGATGCGCCCAACTACTTCGACCAGGGGTCGGCCCCGCCTTTCCAGCGCAACCAGTTCGGCGGTTCTCTCGGGGGTCCCGTCCGAACAAACAAGACGTTCCTGTTCGGCAACTACGAAGGATTGCGTCAGCACCTGCACCAGACCTCGGCGGCGTTTGTTCCCGACGCTGCGTCGCGTGCCGCCGCTGTGCCAAGCGTCCAACCGCTGCTCAATTTATGGCCAATTGCTCCGGCTGGCGCCCCGGATTTTAACGGGATCGCACAAGTGTTCAGCAGCCCGCTGCAAACCATTCGAGAAGACTTCGGGACTATTCGGTTGGACCATAATTTTTCCGAGCGCGACTCGCTGGCAGCGGTTTACACCATTGACGACGGCGACGATCTGACGGCAACGACGCTCAATCCTTACAGCACCGATGTGCTGAGCCTCAGGGAGCAAGTCCTCAGCGTGGAAGAGACGCATACTTTTTCCGCGTTCACTCTGAACGTCGCTCGCGTAGGTTACTCGCGCGCGGGCTACTTTTTTACCGGAGAACCTACTCCCGACACACCCGCAGCCACCGTACCCGGCTTTCTGCTTGGACATCAGGTCGGTGCGGTCGTCGTGGGTGGCAGCGCGGCCTCTAACCCGCAGGCCCAGATCGGTTTGGCGGGCAGCAACAACGGGAGCAATCTTCGCATCGCGCGCAATTTATTCACCTTCGAGGATCGAGTGACCCTCACCAGGGGACGGCATCAATTGAGTTTAGGGGCGTGGTTCCAACCTTTTCAATCAAACGAGACGATCGCGCTCAGCCAGTACGGTCAGGCAACCTTCAGCAGCTTGACCACATTCTTGGCGGGAACGACCTCCAGTTTCCTCTACGACCCCGCGCCAACCGAGATGAACTGGCGATCTCTGTTCGGAGCGTGGTACGTCGAAGATGTGATTCGCGTGACCCCGAAGCTGACCATATCTCTAGGCTTTCGCGATGAATTTGCGACTGGCTGGAATGAGGCTCACGGCCGTGCCGCCAACTACACGTTCAGCCACGGGATAATCTCGGATCAACCACACATCGGGAACGCTACCTTCACAGTCAACCATGCCAAGTTTCTTCCACAACCGCGCATCGGGGTCGCATGGAGTCCAATCAGTTCAAAAACCGTATTCCATGCCGGGTTTGGGATGTACAACGAACTGCAGGATGCCCTCGGCTACCGAACGGATCAGAACGCGCCGTTTAACCCTACCTACAGCATCGCGGCGCTACCGGTCTCGCACCTCCCCATAGACCCTACGGCCGCATTGCCCACCGGTGCACTATTGGTGCCGGGCGGGGTTCAGCCAGACATGAAGATGCCAACGCTTATCTCCTGGTCCTTCAGGGTGCAACAGGAAGTTTCGCAAAATACCGTATTGAGCGTGGGCTACGTGGGGTCTCACGGATACCACGAAATTGTTGGCGTGGACGCTAACCAGCCGTTTCCCACCATCTGTCCGGCTTCGCCTTGCCCCGCCAACTACCCTAGTACGTTCCCGGGCGCGCTGGCGAATGCCCCCGTTCCCGCAGGGGCCTATTACATTCCTGCGAAGACCCCCAAGGCGAACCCCACTTTGGCTAACACATGGACCTGGTTTTCTCAGGGAGTCAGCAATTACAACGCAATGCAGGTCGACTTGAACCATCGTTTCAGCCATGGCCTTTCCTTGCGCGGTGTCTATACCTGGTCAAAAGCGCTCGATGATGGAGATTCCTTGAATGCCACGACGGCGGGGAATGCACCTGGACTGGTGTCGAACCCGTACAACTTACGTGCAGACTATGGGCTGGCCACCTATGACGTCAGAAACATCGGTGTGATCAACGCGGTTTATGAGTTGCCTTTTGGTCGCGGACAGGCTTTCGCGAGCGAACTGGAAGGCTGGCGGAGCGCGATGGTCAGCGGTTGGTCGGTGAACACGATCCTCACCCTTCAATCGGGGTTCCCGTTCACTCCCCAGCTCAGCTATAACCCCTCGAATAATGGGGACACGCGGAATCCGGTGCGGCCGTTTGCGAATCCGGACTTCACCGGGCCCGTGATTCTGGGCAAGCCTAATAAATGGTTCAATCCCAGCGCCTTTCTCCAGCCGCCACCGAACAGCGGATTCTATGGCAATCTCGGCAGGGATACGTTCATTGGTCCGGGGCTTGCTACCTGGGACTTCTCGGTGATGAAAGCAACCCCGATTCACGAACGTCTGAGCCTGCAATTTCGTGCCGAGATTTTTAACCTTCTGAATCGAGCTAATTTCAATACGCCGAATCTGATTGTGTTCACACCATCCGGGGTTTCAGGGACAGCAGGGGCGATCACGAGCACCTCGACGACGTCACGGCAGGTGCAGTTCGGACTGAAGGTGATTTGGTAGGGCCCCCGGCTGGGTGAACCCGAGTTTTTCCCAAAGGGTACTACCCGCCAGACAAGGTCGGGGGTGAGAACCGGATGGAATCTGCACTCCTCTAGTTTCCTGGTCTTTCCGTCCTAAATCGTTTCTGGCTTATCCGTCACTCAGAACAATCCGTAACGCTCAGACGATTGCTGCATGGCCTGTAACTTCTGCCAGTTACCGGGGCGGCACGGCGCTCCTAGACTGAAGCGTTCGCTGAACCCCGATCTCGGGATAAGTCCGGCGCCGCGAATCGACAGAACCGAGTGGCACCCACTGTTGTGGTGCCTGCCTTCCGCCGGTTGATGCTGTTTCACGGCGACAGTCCGCTTACAGGACAAGTGATCATTTTCCACGCTAACGGGTACGCAAACAGAGGGCAACTATGAAAACAAGAATGCAGAACATCCTCGCCGGCGCGGTGGTGTGCGCGCTGGCCGTGATGACGCACGCCGCCGATTCCGACATCGAAAAAAAGCAGCAAGACATTCGCAACATGGCGCAGCAAACTCTGCAGCGCCTCTACAAAGCCGAGCCAAAAGCCAAAGCCGCGGTCGCCGGAGCCGCGGGGTATGCGGTATTCAGCAACATGGGCATAAAAATTCTGGTAGCCGGCTCCGGCAACGGAAAAGGCGTTGCCGTCAACAACAAGACCAAGCATGAGACCTTCATGAAGATGCTCGAGGTCCAGGCCGGGCTCGGCATGGGCGTGAAGAAATTCAGCGTGATCTTCGTCTTCGACACCGAAAAGGCGCTGAACGGCTTCGTGAACTCCGGCTGGGACTTCGGCGGACAAGCTACCGCCGCCGCGAAAAACGGAGACAAGGGCGCAGCCATGGCAGGAGCCGCCTCGGTCGCGGATGGCGTCTGGATGTATCAACTCACCGACAAGGGCATCGCCCTCGAAATCACTGCCAAGGGCACCAAGTACTACAAAGATGGTGATCTGAATTAAACGCGCGGCTTCCACGGTTCCGTTCTGTGTTGGAGGGGACTTGCGTCACCCGTGCATGCCAAAGGTGCGCGCAGGTGTCTGAGGAGACTACATGGCGATAGCGAAGATTGAACCGGTACTGAAGTTTGATTTGGGGACCAAGATGGTCCCGTGGAAGCAGCGGCATGCTGAGGGCAAGGAACTCCGCCGGGCGATCCCGCGGGAGTCGCATGCGCAGTGGAAGCCAGGGAAGAACCGGCCGGATCCGCTGAAGCTTCTGGCTATCAGCAACAAAGGAAGGCAGGCGCATCTCGTACCGCTGCGCATGGGCGTGCGGCGCAATCCTCGCCCGAGCCCACGCGCGGACGGGAGATCCGGCGCGCGTTGCCGGCTACTGCGGTAACTCCACGGCCTTGGACGAAGCCTGGGCCGAGTGGGCCGAGAGTTACGGCGACCAGACGGAGCAGGATCACGCCAAGTTGGTGGAATCCATCAAGCGTGGAGACACCAAAGCTATTCAGTCGGACGATGAGAGTTAGGAAACGGACATTTACGTCCACCTCTCGCGAGATGGCTGCCAACTGAGGTGTCCTTGGAGACTGCGAAGAAGCAAAATGCCGGACAGGAAAAAGGTGGGGACCAAGCGGGAAACCATAGCCATCCACTGGTAATTCGAACAGTACCAATGATCGGGGATAAAGACTACCCTCATCTGGAATCTCGCTGAAAATGGAGGCAACTTGAATAAGAAAATATTCGGAGCGCTGGTATTGGTGGTGATTTGTTTGGCCCTAGGTCCCAACCTTCTGGCTCAGGCAGCAGGCTCGCAGTCGGCAACCGCCAAGAGTGGGCAGGCTTCGGTTGATCAGGATATTCAATTGCTGCGGCAGGATCTCGCCTCGGAGAAGAAGCAGTTGATCGCCAGCAATCTGGTTTTGACCGATGCGGAAGCCACAAAATTCTGGCCGATCTACGATCAATACCAGGCGGAATATAAAAAGATCGGTGACGCGAAACTGGCGTTGATCAAGGAGTACGGCCAGAACTGGGGATCGGTCACCGACGAGCAAGCGCTGCAGTACTGGCAGCGATCTCAGGACATCGAGCAGTCCGTCCTTCAGTTGCGCCAGAAGTACGTTCCGATCGTGGGCAAGGCGCTGCCCGGCAAGAAGACGGCTACTTTCTTTCAGATGGATCGCCGCATTGCTCTCTTGCTGGATGTGCAATTGGCGTCGGCAATTCCGTTGGTGCAGGAACAGGGACAATGAGAGACACGATCTTGCGGGCCTGGGCAGGCCCGCAAGGTAAAACTCTACGTCGCCGAAGAGTCGGTCGTCGGGGCTAATTCGGACGATCTAGACGCAGAGTACGATGTCGTCGGCCTTTTCCTGCCGACTTGAAGCTTCTCTTTTCCCAGCACTTGTAAGAAGTCGAAGTTCGCGCCGGATCGCTATTGATCCATGGGCCTGGAGCGGAACACGAGGTTTTTGCCAAACACATCCGGCGACTCTCTCCACAACTTCGGGATGCAATACGCCAGCCCTGGTCGGTGTTTGAGCCGTCACCTTGCCTGTCGGAGGGGTCCTGCTCGCTAACATTGGCAACGTTTACCGATCGACCCGAGACTCCGGCCAGCTCCGCAAGGATCTCTTCAAGCGGCAACCTTGAACGGATGGGTCAGTAACGGATGGGTCAGTAAAGACAAAGGTGGCACGTGCAGAGTGAACTGCAGTGCCACCCATTCTCAGGATGAACTCGCGCTGGAGCCTACGCCCCCGCGCGCGCCGATCGGACTAGAGCTTCCGGTCGTAGTGTCTCCGCCAAGCGCCCAAAATAGACCCGGTAAGAACGGTGGATTCCATACATCACCGGGAATACTGCGAGCGCCAGTCCCCAGCCCATGTGAGAACTGACCGCCTGGACCATCGTGGTGACTCCGGCGCTGACCACGTAATAGGGGAACGAGAGATGCGCCAGGCTCCACCAGATTTGTCCTGCCGCCTTGCCCTCGCTCACGGCCACGATCGCTGCCACGGGAGCGGTCTGTCCCAGGAACAAGGTCGCTGTCGCCAAAGCCAGTCCAAGGGTGCTGGAACTCCATTGCATCCCACGCAGCCAGGCGGCATGGAACATCAGGCTCGCCAGGCAACTGGCAAAGGCCATCATGCTGATGTTGAATGCCAGCTGTTGCGGGTTAAACTTCGCGTCCTTCCGCGGCCAGCATTGCACCGCCGTTGAAACGCAAGTGACCACGACTGCTTCAGCAGCACTCAGATTCACCACCGCGGTGAGCAGGAATGGCAGATTGACCGACATGTTGCCGTTGATTCCTGGCAGTTTGACTTTCATCCGCGACGTCACCGCCGCGAGCACCAGAACCGCCAGGGCAAAGTAGGTGTGCAGCGAGTGGCTCTCGAATCCCGCATATCCCGCGGTGATTGCTGCCGCCAGCATCATTGCGCCGATAAAGGTCTTAATTCGCCGTGTGTTGTTCATGATCTCGTCTCCTTTCCGTGGAATTCACACGGCTAACTATTGCTCATCGTCTCCCGCATCAGAGAACGCGCTGTTGGCACTCAGCAGCGACGCCCCCCAGACCACGCTGGTGGCAGAGGTTCCAGTGCCCGTGCTCGATCCCCACACCACGCTGAAGGCGCTCGATGTGCTGTCACTCCAGGGCAGTGAAGTTCCCCAGACCACCGAGGAGCCCCAGACCACCGACGATCCCCAAACCACCGAAGTTCCCCAGACGACCGACGAGCCCCAAACCACAGAGCCCGGCAGAATCGTCGAGTTCCCGTTCACCAGCGTTACCGTCCCGGTCGCCGGATTGTAGACCGCCGAGGGTGACAGTGCGGAGCCGGACGTGACCGGAGCCAGATCGATGTTGGCCAAAGCTGCCTGCACATCCAGGTATCCTGATCCGATCGAGAACAGGTCGTAGAACTCGGTGAAGTTTTTCGACAGATGCGGAACCCATGCAACACTGCTCGAGGGCAGCGTCTTGTAAGCGGTCTTCATCAGTCGCGCCTTCACCTGATCCGGGGTCAAAGCGCTGTTCTGCTGCAACAGCAGAGCCGCCGCTCCCGCGACAACCGGGGTTGCCATGCTGGTGCCGCTCAGACGGAAGTAATCGTTATTGCCGTCGGTCCCAGCAACCAGATCACCCGGGTATGCGGCCTCCAGCGTCGCACCGGGTGCCGATAACGAAAGCAACCCGTTTCCGTCGGCCATGATGTCGGGCTTGACCACGTGATCATAGGTGGTTGGGCCCTTGGAACTGTAGCTTGCTTTCTGGTCATCGGTCCTCGGATAGGTGCCCATGCTCTTCATGGCGCCGACGGTCAGCACATACGGATCGTTGCCGGGAGCCGTGATCGTACCGAAGCCGTCATTTCCGTTCACGTCGAGCCGTCCGTAGTTTCCCGCGGCCACAACCACCACGATCCCGCTGTTCCATGCCGCTTCCACGGCCTGGCACAAGGGATCTTGGGTGTAGCTGACGGGAATGCCGCGCCCGAGCGACAGGTTGATCACGCGAATGTTGTAAGTGCTCCGCAGAGCAATGGCGGACTGGATGGCGGCGATCACGCTGCTATCGCTGCCGGAACCGTTCGCATCGAGGGCCCGAAGGTCGATAAGGTTCACCGCTGGCGCCACTCCGGCAAGGCGGCCACCAGAGAGGTAACCGTTGCCGCCGATAATGCCGGCCACATGCGTACCATGGCCGTAGAGGTCATAGTGTCCGCCGGCGGAGTTGGTAGCGGGTGTGCCGCTGAAGTTCTGGTGGTAGACCACGCGCGAGGTCGTCTGCGTGGAATCCCGCAGATCGGGATGACTGTCGTTGATGCCGCTGTCAATCACCGCCACCCCAATACCCGCTCCGTTATAGCCGGCGTTCACGGCGGCGCTCACGTTGGAGGCGGAGTTCGCGTAGTCATCCATGAGTTGCATCGGATGATCGATCGTGACGGACGCGATGTCAGGATCGGCCTCTAAGGCCGCTAGGGCGCTGACCGGAATCGTAAACGCTGCACCCTTGATCATGTGCAGCTTCGCCTGCAGGCGTCCACCCCTGCCCTGCATAGTGGCGTAGTGGCTCGCGGTCGGCACCTGTTTGTATTGCACGATGACCTTAACGGTCTGACCGTTGGCGGTTCCCTGATGGGCCTTCGCCAGAAGGTCCGAAAGTTCAGGCGCGATGCGGAAAAAGCGGCCACCGGTTCCGCTGGCGTTGGGGCTTGGGCGCTGTCCGAACGCCATCCCGGTTGCCAGGAGCAGCACCAGGCTCAAGCGTTTCCCCCAGGCGGCGCTGTGTCGTTCTCCGCGCCACTTCGGCTTCTGAGGTTTCTTTTTGTGCTCCATAAATCTCACCCTGCTTTCTTGTGGGGGGGAAAGATCGAGCTCTGTACCCACAACCCCTGTTGCACGGGAGCGGCCAATTGAATTCTCGCAACTGATTGTTTCTATTGGAGATCACTGCTCCTGCCGGCGGGACGGCTGGGCCACTCTGTCCCGCGTGGGTGGGCGTGGGACAGTCTGTCTCACGCACTCATTGCCGTGGATGTGACCTCGGTCCCGTGGGAGTTGTTACCGGAGTGGGTTTGTGAGCATGGGAAACCGATCGGGAATGCGAAGGTGGAGAGCGTGCGTCTGCTAGAGAGCTGCCGCTTTGCTCGTTGCCCGTTTCTGGGGCATCGTCGGCATCGCCGCCATCAGGCGCTGGGGGTATTCGTGGCGAGGATTGGTCAGGACCTGCTCGGTGACTCCGGTCTCCACGATCTGTCCTTCGTGCAGGATGGCAATGCGGTCGCAGATTCCCGCCACCGAGGCGAGATCGTGCGAGATGTAAAGAATCGCCATACCTGAACTGCGGTTCAGTTCTCGAAACAGCGCCAGAATCTCGGACTGCGTGATCACGTCGAGCGCGCTGGTCGCCTCATCGGCGATCAACAGCGCCGGACGATGCATCACTGCCATGGCAATCAGCACGCGTTGTGCCTGCCCTACGCTCATCTGAGAAGGATACTTCCGGAGGAATTCGTCACTCGCAGGCAGACTCACACTCTCGAGCGCTGAACCGATGGCACCATCACCATCGGCAGCCGGCCCGGACGCATGCGCCCGCCACGCCTCCCATAACTGGGTGCGAATTTTCAGTGCCGGATTCAGCGACGAGAGCGGACTCTGCAGCACCAGCGCAATCTTTCGGCCGCGCAGCCCGCGCAATTCCCGCTCGCGAAGGGTCAACAGATCGCGCCCGTCGAACTCAATCACACCTTGTGCGCTCGCCTTCTTGCGATCGAGCAATCCCAGAATCGCCATCGCCAACGTGCTCTTACCCGAACCGCTCTGTCCCACCAGGCCGAGCACCTCGCCGCGCCGGATCTCCAATTGCACGTCGCGCAACACCGCAGGCCTTTCCCCAAACCGCAGGGAAACGTGCGCAGCCAGAAGAACACCATTTTGAGAGCTTCCCGCCATCCTTCGTATGCCCGAGTGTCCTTTATGGGTTAGGTTCTAGATCCCTATGAATCCGTGCAAGTCCGTAGTGAAGATGGTTACCTACTTCACGGAGAGCCGCTCCACATTCCAGTAAGTTTGCGGCACAAGAATCACCGGCGCAGCGCCCTGCACGGTCGCGGCGATCGCCGAAAGAGCATTCCGATTCACCAGATAGAGAAACGGCGCTTGCTCTACGGCAATCTCCTGCACGCGATCGAAACTCTCTTTGCGCTTCTTCGGGTCAGAGGACGAAGCCTGCGCTTGTATCAGCTTGTCAATCTCGGCTTCCCAGGGAGTCTCCGGGGCCTTTTCCTGCGGGTTCCACTGGTGGTTCTCCGACGAACTCAGCCACACATTCATCTGTTCGTTCGGGTCGAGTCCCACATTCGTCAATCCCAGCAGGATCGCCTCGTAATCGAACGTTTGCGTCATGCGCTCAATCAGGGAAGGGAAGTCGAGCGTCACCACATTGACGTGGATGCCAATCTTCTGCAGGTCTTCCTGAATCATCGTCGCCATGCGCTCGCGCGATTTGTTCCCCGAGTTGGTGATGATGGAGAAGACCACGTCATTGCCGCTCAAGTCTTTGAGCATCCCGTTGTCCAAATGGAAGCCTTCGGCTTGCAGAGCCTTTAGCGCCGCGTCTGGCGAATAAGCCTCAGGCTTGAGCTTGGCGTTGAACCAGAACTTGTTCGCGGGAGACACCGGACCCACCGCCGGCTGCGCGTGCCCGCGGAACACGACCCGGGCCAGGTCGGCCCGGTTGATCGCTGCGGAAATTGCGCGCCGGAAATTGGCAGAACGAAACCAGGTCTTCTTGTACGCGGGCAAAGGCGCCTTTGCCACTTCGTTGAACCACATCTGCTCGCTGTCGAGGGACGGCCCGGCATCATGCACCAGTTGCGGGGAAGTAGCCGCCAGTTTGTCGAAGTACTCGCTGTCCAGCGAATTGATGAGTTCGATTTCGCCGCGCTTGAAGCGCAGCATTTCCACATCGCGATTCGGCTGGATATCGAGTCGGATCGAGTCCACATATGGTAGTTTGTGGCCCTGCGCATCCGTCTTCCAGTAATTCGGATTGCGCTTCAGTTGCACAGTGGCGCCGGCCTTGTAATCCGCCACCATAAAGGGCCCCAAAACCGCCATTTCCTTCTTGGCGGAGTGCGCCGAAAGCATTGCCACCTGATCGAACTGCCGGTCGAGTCCGGCGACCGGAGCCGGAAATGTAATCGAAATCTCAGTGGCAGAAATGATCTTCGTCTCCACCTTGCCCGGTCCGGAACGGAACGCATCTCCCGTCGGCGAATGCAAGCCTGGATCCATCAACTGCTGCACCGTGTAGGCCACATCCTCAGCGGAAAAGGGCGTGCCATCCGAGAACGCGATCCCCCCGCGCAACTTAAAGGTGATCTGCTTGCCGTCTTTCGATACTTTCCAGGACTGCGCCAACTCTGGCTCCAAAGCCTGCGTCTGCCGGTTCATCCGCACCAGGACGCCTCCAGTCAGATACCGGATCGCCACCGATGCGTCATCTTCCACCTTCAGCGGGTCGAAAGTCTTCGGTTCCGAGCGCAGGCAGAACCGCAGTTCGCCCTGGGCCAGAGCGGAGCCCGCCAGAATTCCCAGGCAGAGCAGCGCGCCCACGATTGTGTTCCTGCACTTGGTTGCCATTCCTGCGAACCTTCCCTGGAGGCCGTTCATGCGGACGCCTCCTCCTGCCTCGAAAGCACAAGCTGAAACGATGTCACCACCACCACCAGCAAGATCAGAGGTACAAACTTCCACGGCTCTTCGCCCACCGAGACCAGCCCTTCCAGTTCCTTCAACAAGCTTCCCCACGAAGGCATCGGCTCGGCCACACCCAGTCCCAGGATTCCCAGATTCGCTTCGCTCAAAATGAACGCCGGAATCGAAATCCAAAACTGCGCGTACAGCACGGGCTTCAAATTCGGCAGCACGTGGATCCAGAACAAACGCACGCCGCGGATTCCCGAAGCCCGCGCCTGCCGCACAAAATCCGAGTCCCTCAACGAGCCTGCCGTAGAGCACAACACGCGGGCGGCGCTGGTCCATCCCAGCAGGCCCAGCATCAAGAACGTCACCAGAACCGAAACCACAGGCGACACGTTCAACGGCATCACTGCCCGAACCGTGATCAGCAAGAACAGCCACGGCAAGGAAAGAAACAGATCTGTCGCCGCCATAGCCGCGCCCGCCCACGCTCCCCCTAAATATCCGGCCAAACCGCCAACGAACGCGGCCATCAAAGTTGAAAGCAGAGCTGCGGCCGGAGCCAGCAACAGCGAAATGCGCGTTCCATACAGCACGCGCGCAAACCGGTCGCGGCCAATTTCATCGGTGCCGAGCCAGTGATCCCGCGATGGGGGCGCGCCAGCCGCCTCCCGATACTGCTTCGCATAACCGGCTGGCGCCAGCCAGTTTGCGGCGAGCGACACGCCCACGACGAGCAGCAAGACCGCACACGCCAGCTTGCGCCAGAGCGTCATGCTTGCTGACCTCGAAGCATATGCCCGATTACATCGGCCCCGGAATTGGCCAGCAAGGTTACCAGCGTCACCAGGATCGTCAGATTCGTGAGCAAGGGGAGATCGCGTGCCAGCGCCGCCTGCCAAGCTAATTGCCCGACTCCGGCCAGCCCGCAGAGCGCTTCGACCGGGATGGCGGCTCCCACTGCAATGCTCACCGAAACTCCGGCCACCGCCAGCAACTGTGGCCCGGCAACCGGAACGACATGCCAGAACAAAATCCGCAACTCGCTCAGCCCCTTGGCCCGTGCCGTGATGATGTGGGGCAGGGAATAAGCCTTGGCCAGCATATTGCGCGCATACCGATACACCTTCGGAAACACAATCAGGCCGATCGCCAGCGCTCCCGGCACGTTCCACAGCACCGACAGCAGCGCCAGCACCGCTGCTGGAATACAAAGAAATGTTCCGCTGATCGCCGTAGTCAACGCGTCATACGCCGATGCCCGCAGCCAGGCCGCGCTGAGTGCCAGAGCCATCGCCAGCGCCCAACTCAGGAGCAGCCCGATCCCCACCAGTCGCAGAGTCAAGGGAGCCCTCTCCCGCAGTAGTGCACTCACCGGCTGGCCCAGCGACATCGACGTTCCCAGGTCTCCATGGGCCGCACGTTGTAAGGAATGAGAATAGAAACGGAAAATGTTGTGCTGTTCCAGGCGCGACTGGCGGAGTGCCTGAACACTTTCTGAATTCAGATGAGGATCCAGCTGTGCTTCATCCGCATCCAGTCCGGGCGCCAGCCGAACTAGCGCCGCCGAGAGGAAGCCTCCCACCAGAACAGTAGCGACAATGGCGATTCCATGCCGCGCAATTTTCCGCCCCAGCATGGTCCAAGGTCTCCTAGGTTGCCTTTGCTCCGAATGTCTTGTTGTCCTGCTCGCGGGCGACGAAGATCGCATGATGGTGTTGCTTCATGGAGTACATCCGGCGGTCGGCCTCGGCCAACAGGCGCTCCACATCGAATCCATCTTCCGGGCAGAAGGCCATCCCAACGCTCAATGTGATCACGTCGCGCCCGCACACGTGCCGCCCCGATTCGATCGCTGCCTGGTTCAGCCGCTCGGCTTTATCCTTTGCCGCTTCTGCGGTCAGTCCGGGAGCGGTGATTACAAATTCGTCTCCGCCCATGCGCGCCACATAATCGTAGCCGCGGCAGACGTCCTTGAGTCGCGTCGTAAATTCGCGCAACAGTTTGTCGCCCTCCAGGTGCCCGAAGGAATCGTTGATCTGCTTGAACCCGTCGATATCGCACACCAGCACCGCCAGTGATGTCTTCATGCGCCGGCAGCGCGCAACTTCCTGCGCCAAATGCACAAACAACGAGCGGGCATTCGGCAGACCAGTCAGATAGTCGGTGGTGGCCGAACTTTCGGCCTGCTGATACTTCAGAGCGTTCTCGACCGACAGTGCGACTTTTGAGGCCACGGCCAGCAAAATTCTCAAATGATCGGGGGTGAAGGCATCGCGATTGGTTTGATACATGGCCAGCACGCCAACCACACCATTCAGGCCTTCGAGAGGCACCACGAGCGCTGATTGGAGCGTCGTATGCTTCCCCGGATCGACAACATATCCCGCCTCAACCTGGGGATTGCCGTTCACGATCGGCTTGCAGTTGGCCGCGACCCATCCGCACAAGCCCTCGCCCACGCGGATTTTGAGCGATGACAACATGCGGAAGTTCTCACCGCTGACCAACTCCGGCAGCAACCATCCATTGCGGTTCACGAACACTGCGATCGAGTCATACGGAATCATCCGCCGCAGCCGCATCGAAAGCACCGACAGCGTCTCGCTCAAACTCAGCGACACGCCCAGATCCTGGCTCAGTTCGAACATGGTCTGCGCTTCCTGCCGTGCGGAAGCAATCGACGTCAAGAAATCCGCGTTCTCCCCCGAACCGTGTGAGGGATCGGATCGTTCGAATCCCGTTGCGGGCGCCAGGCCTCGCTCCACGCGCACCGCCTTGGAGAGCCCGTGCAGACCGGCCGTTTCCTCCGACATCTGCGCCATCCGTTCCAACTCCACGTAACGGCTGGCAAGAATCTCCACCACTTGTGGATCGAACCACGTACCCGCCTTCTCCTTGACTTTCGCCATCGCCTCGCCCAGAGGCAGCGCTTGTCGGTACTGACGGTGGGAAGCCAGCGCGTCCAGACAATCCACCGCTGCCAGGATGCGCGCACCGACAGGAATTTGCTGCCCGCTCAATCCTTCCGGATATCCGGTTCCGTCCCAGCGCTCGTGGTGCGACCGGACAATCGGCGCCACGGGATAGGGAAACGCTACTCGTTCGAGAATCTCAGCTCCTACCAGAGGGTGCACCTTCATCTTCTCGAACTCTTCGGGCGTGAGTTTTCCCGGCTTGTTGATGATTTGTTCCGGGACGGCCAGCTTGCCGATGTCATGCAACAGGGCGGCCGCCCGCAGCGCTTCAATCTCGGGCTCCGGCAGATGCAACTCGGTCGCCACCGCCACGGCATAGGTTCGAACGCGCTGCAGATGCGTATGCGTCGTATGATCCTTGGCCTCGATGGCCAGAGCCAGGGCCTCGATGGTCCGCATGTTGAGCGAGGCAATTTGCTCCACGTGGCGCTTTTCGATTTCGACGCGCTCTTTCTCCGCCTCCAGGCGGCCCAGATACAGCCGGTAGGATCGATAGACCCAATAGATCAGCGGCAGCACGAGCAGCGACGTTTCCCAACCTGCCGACCGGTTCACGATGCCGACAAGTCCGACGGCCGCCGCTCCTACGAGGTAATAGGGGAACGACCAGAAGTAGCACTCGGACCAAACTTTGCGGCTCGATTTCCCCTCAGTGAGTGCAATGACAATCGAGATTGGCAGCGTATTGGCGAAGAAGAACACCAGCGCCGCGACCATCAGGAGAATGGGCTTGCTTGCTCCGAACCTCGCCACCAGCCAGTGATAGCTCAGGTAAGTAAGAGCGCTGGCATTGGCCATCATGCCCGCGACGTTGAACAGAACTTTGATTGGATCCAGCCGCTTGCGCGCCTGCCACACACTCTGCACCAGGCTCGCCGTGCAGCCGATCAGCAGGGTCTCGGGGAGGCTCAGCTCCAGCACGCCCAGCAGGATGAACAGGAAATTCACCGACATCGTGCCGTCGATCCCGGGCAATTGCACCTTCAATCCCGATGCCAACACTGCCACGGCCAGGTAGCACGCGAATCGCATCAGGTCTTGCGATTGCCAGTGAAGCAAGGCCTCGCCGAGCACCACCACGCCTAACGACGCGGTGATGCCGACGAATGCCTTCGTCTGGACCGATAATCCTGTCTCAGGTTCCATCGACACCCTACTGCAGCGGCCTTTCCCGACCGCGAAACGCGCTGTCCCGAGGACGTCCCTCCATCCTCGCGCACACACACGAACTTGCTGCGCGGGCCTCGGCCCGCGCTCGGCCCTTGTGGAAGACATCTCTCCCGGTTCGAGCCTTGCCGAATCGTATTGCAAGGATTGGGGGTTCTAAAGGTTACTGAGGTAACCGCCGGAGGCCTATTACCTTCGTTACGTCTTGCGTAACACGCCTCTCGGCCGAATCGACCTGCCTGTGTCACCATCATCCCCAAACTCCCACATATGCCGATTCCGTCCCGCAGTTCGGAACAGCACGATCCGCTGACCAGCGCAATCGCCAATCACGGCGAGAATGCGGCGTCTTCTCCGCCCCAGATGGCTGTTTTCTCCACCGATCTGCAGGGAGACTTCACCGCGTGCAACGCTGCGTTTACCAGGATCCTCGGATACTCGGCTCAGGAACTTGTGGGGCGCGACTTTTCTGCGCTCTTCGCTCAGGCCGAAAAACCAGGTGAGGAAGATCGCTCCCTGTTGCGGAGATCGATTCTGTTGGCCGCTTCGACACCAGGGGATTATCACTGCCGCTTGTTTGCTCGACCCAAGGTTGGGCCGAGTTTTCCGGTGCGGTTTTCGGCCACGATTCTTGGCTCTACCCCGGCGTCCATGATCGCTGTAGTCATGCCGCTGGAAGGCAATGGGGTCGCCAATAGAGCTGGTTCACCGGGCGACACCTCCACTTCTCCCGCACCCGGCGTGATTTCCCGGAGAGTCGATGGCACCCATTTCATTCTAGCCAGCCCCGTGATGCACCGGTTCATGGAAGTGGTCGACCGCGTAGCGGGCCACACAGAAACGGTCTTGATTACCGGCGAGACCGGAACGGGCAAGGAACTCATCGCGCGCACCATTCACGAATCTTCTCATCGCCGTGGCCGGCCCTGGGTCGACATCAACTGCGCCGCGCTTCCTGAGAACCTTGTGGAAAGCGAACTATTTGGATATGAAAAAGGTGCGTTCAGCGGTGCCGATGCCTCCAAGCCCGGTCTGTTCGAACTGGCCGACAAGGGCACTCTTTTTCTCGACGAGATCGGTGAACTGCAGCTGCAGACTCAAGTGAAACTGTTGCGCGTGCTCGATGGCCAGCCGTTCTACCGTCTCGGCGGCCACCGCAAGATCAAAGTTGATGTGCGCATTGTCGCCGCCACCAACCAGGATCTCGAAGCGGCGGTCCGGGACGGCCGTTTTCGGCAGGACCTCTTTCACCGCCTCGGGCAATTTCAACTCCGCGTGCCTGCGCTCCGGGAGCGCCCCGAGGACGTTGTGGCCCTCGCCGAACATTTCTTGCGCTTGAAGGCGCCGAGTAAGAATTTTTCAGCGCAAGCCATCTCCGCGCTCCTGTCGCATCCCTGGCCGGGTAACATTCGTGAACTGCGCAACCTGGTCGCTAAAATGGCGATGGAATCCTCCGGCCCGGAAATCGATTTCTCGCGACTCAGCGCCGCGCTCACTGGAGAACCAGCCGCACTGCGTCAAACCGCCTCCCTGCCGGTCAGCAATCTCGACAGCATGGAGGAGCAGATGATCATCAAAGCCCTGGAGCGCACCGGCGGACAGCGGACTCTGGCCGCCGAGCAGCTCGGCATCTCCCGCCGTACTCTCAGCCGCAAGCTCAAGGAATACAACATTAGCTTTGCTCCGGGAGAGACGGTTGCCTCCTTTGGCTTCATCAGCAACGAGCAACAGAAATTTTTCCGCGCGCGCGTACAGACTGACGTCACCATCAAGAGTTCTCAAGGGGAGGAGATCCGCGTGCAGGGAGTCAACCTGAGCACCGGCGGCATGGGCCTCGACGGACTCAAGGAGCCACTGCGTTTTGCGGGGCTGCTCGACGTAAGCTTCGTACTGCCCGACAGCGAAATCTTCTTTAAGGCCAAAGCCCGCCTGATGTGGGTCGGCGACGAGGGCCGGGTCGGCATCCGCTTTGCCGTGATCGAACCTGCCCTTTTCGAAGAACTCCAGCGCTGGACGAATCAGAAGATGAAGGACGAGGGCTGGGAGTTTCCCGCCTAGCGGACTTCAGTCTGCACGGCGTCAGCCCTGAGGGACCTGCCAGACTGTGTCGAGCACTGTCCCATCCACCCATTTAACGATCGCCACGGGACGATTGCCGCGCTTCGATCGCTGGGGTTTTCCTCCGCAAATGCGCTCGACTTCCTCTTTGATTTCTCGCAGCGGACGGATCGGGAGCTTTGCCCCTTTGACCGCATCGAGAAGGTCCTGACGCCGCGGGTTGATGGCGATGCCGCGTTCGGTCACGACTACGTCGATCAACTCCCCCGGACCACACAACGTCGTCACCTCGTCGACAAGCACGGGAATGCGGTCGCGGAAGGAAGGCACGGCCAGGATCGTGCATCGGGCAGCGAGGCAATTCTGCCATCCGCCGATGCCGTGCAGTAGGCGTCCGTCGGAATGCGTGACCACGTTGGCATTGAAGTTCATGTCCACTTCGGTCGCGCCAAGAACAACGGCATCGACCATAGACGCGAAATTACCCTTGCCATGGTAGTTGTAGGAAGTGAATGGCGAAGTTGCAACGTGACGCGGGTGGCTTGCCAGGGAGCGCACGCCATCGAGGTCGAATGTCTGCCCATCGAGAATGTACTCGGTAAGTCCTTCTTCGAGTAATTCGACCAGGTACTTGGTCGATCCGCCGCGCACGAACCGGGCCTTCACGCCAGCCTGCTTCATCATTTGCTTGAGGCAGCTGACGAATGCCAGCGCGATTCCGCCCGCGCCCGCCTGAAAGGAAAAACCGTTGCGCATGATTCCGGCATCGCGCAGAAAACGCGCGACGAATTCGGCGATGCGCAGGCGGTCGGGCGAGCGTGTGATCTGGGTTGTGCCAGAGACGATCCTCGATGGATCGCCGATGGAGTCGACCTCGACAACGTAATCCACGTTATTGCCCTGGATTTGCCACGGCACGCATGGGAACGGAACCAGGTTGTCGGTGACCACGATGACGTGGTCAGCGTAAATCGAGTCGGCCAGCGCAAAACCAAGGGAACCGCAAGCAGATTTGCCGTGGGAGCCATCGCAGTTGCCGAAGGCGTCAGCGGTTGGCGCGGCGATCACCGCGATATCAATGGGCACTTCGCCATCCTGAATGGCCTGCCAACGCCCACCGTGTGAGCGCAGCACGCCCACGCCGCGCATACGGCCTTGCGTGCAGTAATCGCCCAGCGGCCCGTTCATGCTGCCCTCTATATGGTCGATGACTCCCGCCTCCATCAGGTCAATCGCGCCTTTCTGCGACGGAAATGACGCACTGGGGAACCACATCAAGTCTTTGACCCCGGTTCGGGCTGCGACATCGAGCGCCATCAACGCGACGCGGTCGCCGTCGCGAAGATGATGATGCGAGGACACGACCATGCCATCATGCAGGCCGCACTTTCGCAGCGCGGTCTCGAGATCAGGAACGCGTTTGTCGCCATTTGTGGGGTAATCTGCCGCGGTACGAACGGCCGGCGAGGCCTTGCCATTGCCCGGCCGGTACCTGCCGACGCCCATGTAGGGGACCTGCGGGCGTCCGTTAACTGTCTCAGGGACTCTGCGCCCCACTGCGTTCGTAACCAACTCAGCTTTTTCCAGGACTGTCATCAGCCCCCCTACGACGAACTGCTCAAAACCGCATCGAGTGTTCGGCTCAAATCTTTACTCAACCAGTCCCATGGCCCGTGCGCGCGCCATCAGCTTCAGGGCCCGCTGCACGACCGGTGGGTCGATCATCTTCGAGCCCAGGCTCACGACTCCCAGGTGCTTCTCCTGGGCCTCGCTGTAGGCTGCAACGATCTTGCGCGCCCGTTCGATTTCCGCGGCCGTGGGAGCGAACGCTTCGTGAATTACCGCAATCTGTAGCGGGTGAACGCAGCCCATGCCTTCGAAACCGAGAGCGCGGGAGTTTAGACCCCAGGTGCGCAGCCCTTCCATGTCGCCAACGTCGCTATAGACCGAATCGATAGCCTGTACGCCAGTTGCATGCGCCGCATTCACAACACACTGCCGCGCGTAGAGCGACTCGACGCCGCCTGAGGTCTTCACCACTCCTAGGTCGGCTGTGTAGTCTTCCAGGCCGATGGTAAGGGCGACGATTTTTTCGCTCGCTCCGGCGATGGCAAAAGCGTTCTCGATGCCGAGCGCCGACTCGAGAATCGGCATGATCCAGATCGGGCGAGTGATGCCATAGTCCGCTTTGATTTGCTTAATATGCTGACTGACCTCGACGATCTGACTCGAGCTCTCAACCTTGGGAATCAAGATCAGGTCTGGAGATTCGGGGACGATTTCGTTGAGATCTTCCAGTCCGAGCGGCAGTGGGTTGATGCGCACCATACGTTCGCATTGCAGAAAGTCGACGGCCCGTAGTGCGTTGCGTACCAGCAGGCGCGCTGCGTCTTTCTCGCTAGCGTGTACCGAGTCTTCCAGGTCGAGGATGATGGCATCAGGCCCGTGCAGGGCGGCGTTGACGAAATACTTGGGCTCGCTGCCCGGAAGGTAGAGCCGTGACCGCCGTACCCGATCGCGCGGAGAAGGCTCCGGCAGCGCGGTTTTCCCTGGAAGGACGCGGGTGCCCACGCCCGACCCCGCCCGCCGGACTGCGGCTTCGATGCGCGCGGCAATCACGAAGGGCAATGCACCCTCATCGTGGATCTGCACCTGGGCGTGCCGCATGCCGAGGGCCTCAAGCACTTCTTCGGCCTGCCGGCGGATCGAGTCGCCGTAGTAGGGCTTGACCCGTGACTCGAGGTCAACCTCGATGCCGCCGCGTTCGCGGGGTTCGATGCGAACCTGGAGATCGGAGCGGATCTCTGTGCCCGAGTGGCCCGCTTCGCCAACGTGGGTTTCTGTCGCAACTGTCATGAGACCACCGTCTTTATTTGCGGCCGACTTCCGCGAGTTCAGTGCAGTCCTTGGGCGCATCTGCCGATTTCGTTCGCTGATCCAGTTTGGCCAAGACTGCGTCGGTCATTTGCCCAGTGCTCGCCGCGCCCAGGCTGATTGCTTTGGCGCCGCCCGGCATGCGCATCATGTCGTAAGTGCGAACTCTACCCTCCTTCACGACGGCTGCGATGGCGTCGCGGATGCGGCGGGCCTTCTTCACTTCGCCCACGTGCTCTAGCATCATGACCGCGGACAGGAACATGGCGATCGGGTTCACGATGGGCGGGTCGAGGTCTGCGTACTTGGGCGCGGAACCATGGGTCGGTTCGAACACGGCGATTTCATCCCCGATGTTGCCCGAAGCCGCGAAGCCGAGGCCGCCGATCAGCCCGGCGAAAGCGTCGGAGATTACGTCACCAAACAGGTTCGAGGCAACCACCACGCCGTAGTCTTCCGGATTCTTGGTGAGCCACATCGTTTGCGCATCAATGTTGGTGGCCCACAGTGCGATGCCGGGAGATTCCTTGGCGACCGCCTTGGCTTCGTCTTCCATCATCCCGGAAGTTTCACGCAGTACGTTGGGCTTCTCGCAGATCGTGACCGACTTGTAACCGTTCTTCCGGGCCCACGCGAAGGCAGCCTGACAAATCTTGCGTGCCGCCTGGCGAGTGATGATGCGCACCGAGATTGCGAGGTCCGATCCAGGAACCGCCGCGAATGGCTTGAATTTGGAATGGGTCGCGAGCGCGGCGCGAACCTGTTCCGGCGGATTGGTCCACTCGACGCCGGCGTAAAGGCCTTCCGTGTTCTGGCGGAAGACGACCACGTTGACCAGCGGTTCGTCGAAACCTCCGCTGGTCTTCTTGCGAATGAAGTTTAGCGGATTGCCAGGAAACGAAATACAGGGGCGAATGCAGGTGTCGAGGTGGAATCGCTGTCGCATCGTGACAATTGGGCTGAAATAGGAGTAGCCCTTGCCCCGGAGTTCCGGTGCGAGGTCGGCTTCTGCCTGTTTCTTTGGTTTGGAAGTGATCGCGCCAAAGAGTCCCAGCTTGTGCTTGGTTAGCAGTTCAATGGTGCGCTCGGGCAGGGCATTACCCGCTCGGCACCAGCACTCCCAACCAATGTCGGCATGGATGTAGTCGGCCTCAAACTCGACCGCTTTCAGAATTCGGAGGGCCTCGGGAAGAACCTGATTGCCAATTCCATCTCCGGGCATGGTGACGACGGTGTGTTTTGCCATGTTTGCTTAGTCTCCTGAAACGACGACGGCCTCTTGGTACTGGTGCTTCCGATCCAAGCCGAGCTTCTTCGCGACCATGTTCTCTGCGCCGCCGGCAATGACCAGCGACTGGGGCACATTCCCAAGCGGCGGGAAGATAAAGCGCTCTTCGCGCCAGGCCACAGTGCAGGAAGTGAAGTCGATCTCCATGATTTCGCCCGGGATGATGGTTTTTTCTTTTCTGGCGATATCGCTGGCGAACTCTTCGCGCAGACGTTTGACCAGAGCCGGAACCTCGATGCAGAGAAAACCGTTGTTGTAAGCGTTGCGCAGATAGGTTTGTGAGAAGCTGGCCGCAATGACGAGGGGTACGCCTTTCGCCTTGAGGCAAGTGACCGCCTGCTCGCGGCTGGATCCCGTACCGAAATTGAATCCGCTAACGATGACATCTCCGCTGCCAGTGCGCGTCGCGAATTGGGGATCGTAGTTTTCCATAATCACGCGGGCCATCATTTCGGGCGTCATGTCATCGCGATAGGTGTAGTCCTTACCGTAGATGGCGTCGGTGTTGACGTTGTCCTGCGCCATGAACACGAACCGGCCTCGCACGCGCTCGGGAAAGCCGGGCAGTATTTCCACCCGCTCGGCGGAGTGTCCGTCGTTCGCAAGTTCCTTGTAATTGCGTGCGGGTGTGCACACTGGAAATCGACGGGGCCCCGTGATGTAACCCGCGATCGCTGAAGCTGCGACGACCTCGGGACTGGCAAGGTAGCACTGCGCTTCGCGCGATCCCATGCGGCCTTTGAAATTGCGGTTGGTGGCCGAGATGCCGACCTCACCTGTTTCCAGAAGTCCAGTTCCGAGACCGATGCAAGGTCCGCAACTGGGCGGGAGTGGAATTGCTCCGGCACTGAGGAGGGTTTGCCAGACTCCGCGTTTTTCGGCTTCCTGCTGCGTCCAGGCGCTGGCCGCTCCCACATAGAGCTTTACGCTCGGGGCGACCTTTTTGCCGCACAAGACCCGGGCTGCCGCCTCGAGGTCGTCGACGCGCGAATTCACGCAAGAAACCAGGTACGCCTTTTGAATGGCAACCTTTTTCTGTTCCATCGCGGTGACGGATTGCATGGCCTGCACGGTGTCTGGGCCTGAGACATACGGCGTGACCAGGCTGAGATCAAGGTCTATGCGGGCAGCATAGGCCGCATCCGGATCGGGACGCGGAGGAGCGCTGATCCACTGTGCGATGTCTTCTTGCGTGTAGCGCTCAACACCTTGTTCGCGCAGGCGCTCGTGCATGCGCAGCAGGTAGCGGATGGTGACATCGTCCACCGGGAACCAGGCCACGAGCGGCCCCCACTCGGTACTCATGTTGGAAATGGAGAATCGCGAGTCCATCGATAGACTGGCCACACCCGGCCCGGTGAACTCCACCGCTGCGTTGAGAGCCTCGTCGTGGTTATACAGGCCGCAGAGAGCGATGATGACGTCTTTTCCGCTCACGCCGTCGGGAAGTTTGCCCTCCAGTATCACCTGAATGGTCCGCGGGATTTGCCACCAGAATTCCCCCGTGGCCCAGACCGCGGCGGCATCGGTGCGGACAATCGGCGTGCCAATGGCCCCAAGCGCGCCGTACATGTTGGAGTGCGAATCCGAAGCGACGACGAAGGATCCCGGAAGAACGTACCCGCGCTCGACCATGATTTGGTGGCCGATGCCGGTGCCGGCAGGATAGAAATTGACTCCATGTTCCCGGGCGAAGGCTTCGATGGAGAGGTATTTCCTCAGGTTAGCCTCGTCATGATTCTGGATGTCGTGATCGAGGGCGAAGACCAGTTGTCTGGGGTTGTATATCTTCTTGGCGCCTATCGCTTTGAATTTGCTCATCACCGCCGACGTGTTGTCGTGGGTCATGGCGTGAAACGGCCGGATCGAAACGAAGTCGCCGGTGCGCAGCAGGCGTTTCGGGCCATCGCTGAGGTGGGATTGCGAGATCTTTTCGACAATGGTCTGAGGCATGGGTAGACTCCAGTCGGTTCGCGGAGCACTCGGTGCCAACCGAGCCGTCGTTGGCCGAGCCCGGTTTAAGCGAGCACTGACTTGCGACTCTCTTTGGCGCGTGGTGTCGACCGGCGTTTCGTCTTCACCGTCTTTGCTTTGCGAACGTCGGCTTCGATCAGTGTCATCAGTTCACTCACGGACCCAACGCGCTCCAAATTCCAAATTGCTTCTCTCACCCGCTTCTGGGCGCTATTGGACAACACGCCATCGGCGAGCGCGGCGAACTTTTCTTCTATTTCCTGATCGGTTAACGGATTGCGCGGATCACCTTTGGGATAGTCAAGTTGTTGGTTGAAAGAACGTCCGTCTCGAGTATCAATGTGCACAATCACCCTCTGTAGTGCTGGGAATACTTTTTCGATCTCGGGATCCGCGACGACCTCAACCTTGCGCAATTGTGCCCGAATCGCGGAGTCCATGATTTTTTCCATGCTGAACTGCGCCGGCGTGACCTGGCGGTCGACCAGTGCGGCGGCGATCACGTAAGGCATGGAGTGATCGGCCGTTTCTTTGGAACGCGGATCGTACTTGCTGGGATCGGAAAGAATGTCGGCGGCGCGGGCCAGGGAGCGGATTTGGATCTTCTCGACCTCGTCGGGATGCAGGTCGTTGCTCTTGACCAGATCGAGCACCGCCGAGATGGGCGCGTGGGTCAACGCTTCCGTGGGAAAAGCCTTCATGCCGCATTTTGTGATGCGCCAGGACTCGCCTAAGCCATCGGTCAGTAGGTCGAGCTTCCATTCCGGCTTGAAGACGTGGGTTAATCCCTCTTTGCCGTCTACCACGTGCTCCGGGCCGGTATAGCCTTTTTCTGCCAGCAGCGCGGCGAACACCCCGCTCTGGGTCGCCAGGGGATCGACCGTATTCTTCATCATGGTCAGCTTGCCGGCGGTGACCGCGCCCAACGTGCAGTGACGGCTGGCGGAGATGCCGATCGCGTGCTGGATCTGTTCCCAGTTCAGGTGGAGCGCGCGTCCCGCCACGAGCGGCGACACGAAAGCGGTGAGTGTAGCGTGATGCCAGCCGCGCTCGCGGATGCCGGGAAACGCCGCCTCACAAAAACGCATTTCGAACTCGTGACCGAGCACGAGCCCGACGATGAGTTCCCTGCCGTCACTGCGGGCGCGTTCGCAACACGCGATCGCCGCGGGAAAAATGTCAGAGGGGTGTGAGGGATCCTGCTTCCAATAGATGTCGTTGTAGTCCATGCAGCGAATCATCAGAGCGTTGGCCAGCGACGCGGAAACGGGATCGATGCGCTGTCCCGTGCCAATCACCGTGGCGAGTCCCGGGCCGGCAACTTCGTCGAGCACTTCGAGGGCAATTTTGACGTCGTCCTGCTGGTAGCCGCCCAGCGCGCAGCCGAGGGAATCGAGAAGAAAGCGCTTGGCCTGGTAGACGGCGTCCGGGGAAATATCCTCATATTGCAGGCCGGATGCCCAGCGGGACATTTTCGCGGTGACGGTTTCGTTGGTAGCAGCAAGCGGTTTCGGCGCGGACAAGTTTCATCTCCTTATGGCTTCGGCTTGATGTTCTTCGGATTCCTGAACGGCAGGAACGCCATGAAGTCGGCGTGATGGACGATGAAGGCCTCGGTGGTGCGCTTGACCAGATCGCCCTCTGCGGCATGGGCCGCGATGACGTGGCAGACTGCGTCAGGAACGCCGCATTCCAGCGCCAGCGCTACTCCGGTGAAAGGATGGCGCAGAGCCTCCCCGCGCGCGCTCTGACGGCTCTTGCCGTCGGGGCCGATTTCATATTCCAGCAGCTTGCCCACGTCGGCCAGAATCGCGCCCGCGATCACGGTATCTACGTCGACGGGCAGGGCGCGTCCCATGAAATTCCGCATGGCCCGGGCGCTGTCGCGCGCGATGTGCACAACGCAACGCTTGTGCTCCATAAAAGTGATGGGGCAATTCGGTACCAGCAGGGTGAAAGGGATCTGGTTCAGGTCGTCGGGCTGGAGAGGGCTGCGCTCGAAGGCCTTGGTCCAGGTCTCAGTAACCTGTTCGCGCAATTGGAGATCTTCGATCCAGTCAATCTCCGGCCAAAGGCGCTTGATGGTTTCGCGCATACGCGTCCCGACACAAACAATTCAGGCTAGCGCGGGTCCGGGGCCGGGACGACGATTCGGATCACAGGGGCTTGTGATTTGAACCCGTTCAAGAAGTGGCCGTGCCTCGGGACGCGGTTTTGACGTTCCGTCACGGGCTCTGCAAAAGACTCTGGATCTCTTTCTCAAAGACGGCAGGGTCAGTCGCACCGATGTGTTTCGCTTGAATGCGTCCGTCGCGGCTGATCAGAAACGCGATAGGTAATCCCAGAACTCCTCCGTAGAGTTCGCCCGTATTCGCATTCCCCATCACGACGGGATAGTTGATATGGAATTGTTGATAGAAAGCGCGGACCGGTTCGGGGCCGTCGTCCATGGAGACTCCGATGATCTGCAGGCCGCGATCGCCGTACTTTTGCTGCAGTTCTACGAAATGAGGTGTCTCCGCGCGACAGGGATCGCACCAGGTCGCCCAGAAATCGAGCAAAACGGCCTTGCCACGATAGGAGGACAGATGAAGATCGTGTCCGTCGAGTTGCGGAAGGGTGAAATCAGGCGCAAGAAGATGGCCCTCTGTTGCTGACGTAGGGACGCGTCTCGCGTGATGATGCCGCATGCCATAGTGCGCTACGACAGCACCAACGGCGAAGGCGCCTACGGCAAGTGCGAATCTCATTGCTGGGCGCAGAACCTATTCTCCCTTCGCAACCGGATAGCCCTTGTCCACCCAGTTCGTGCCGAAGTTGTCGGAGACGTAGAGGATCTTCACGTTGGTGAAACCCATGGAGCTCAAGGCATCGTCGGCGGGCTTCACGTTGGGACAATGGCTCCATGGGCAACAGCCGCAGTACAACACGATGAACTTGGTGCGCGGCAACGACTCTACCCGCTTGCGGAGTTGTTGCACCCCGCCCTCGCTGGACGCGGGACCAACGTACTCCGACCCCGCGATGTGTGCCTGTGCGAACAGAACGTGGGAGCCAACCTGGATCATGAGCGGCTTTTCCTTGCCAGAGGTCTGGAGTAGTTTCACCAAGTCTTCCGGGTTAATCAGCCGCGTGGTCGGAATTGCCGTTGCCTGAGCGGCTGCCTGAGCCAGCGAGAGAACGGCGATGGCGGCGAAAACAAGGGTGGACTTTGCGGAATGCATTGCGATCGTCATAGGAGTGTTCATGGGGCAATTCGCGTCAAATAGAGTACTCGCAAGAATACACCGCATGCCTTGCAGGCGATTTGTCATTCTGAAGCAAAACGAAGAACCTCAGCATTTTGTCGGGAGCGAAAAATTTCATAGGTCCCCGCTTCGCTCAGGAGGACAAGGCTTCTTGATCACAACGCGCCGGCGAGTTCGCGCAGTCGCTCGGCCGCAGCTTCCGGAGTGATGTCGCGTTGTGGCGTGCCCAGCATTTCAAACCCGACCATGAACTTGCGGATCGTTGCCGAGCGCAACAGAGGCGGATAGAAATGTGCGTGGAAATGACATGCGGGATGATCGGCGCGATCGGTCGGAGACTGGTGGAAGCCCATCGAATAAGGGAAGGGAACGCCGAAAACCTTGTCAAAGGTGCACGTAACGCGATGGAGAATATCCGCCAGAGAACCGACTTCCTCATCCTTGAATTCGTTCATGCTTCCCAAGTGTCGCCGGCTGCAGACCAGAATCTCGAAAGGCCAAACCGCCCAGAAGGGCACGAGCGCAACGAAACCGTCGTTCTGGCAGACGACGCGCGCCTGCTGCCGTTCTTCTAAGGCAACGTAGTCGCAGAGGAGGCAGCGGGAGTGCGATTTCAAGTACACGCGCTGTGCCGCCAGTTCCTTTGCGGGAGCTTCGGGAATTGAAGCGGTCGCCCAGATCTGGCAATGCGGATGCGGATTGCTGGCGCCCATCATGGCGCCACGGTTCTCGAAAATCTGGACGTGGTTGATGTTTTCGAGACCGCCCAGCTCGCGGAACTGTTCCACCCAGGTGCGGACGACCAGTTCAATCCCCGGCAGTCCCATGGTGGCAAGCGTGAGATCGTGACGCGGGGAAAAGCAAATCACGCGGCAAATCCCGGGCTCGGCTTCCGCCACAAGCAGTCCTGCCCGGTCGATGTCGAGACGTGCGGGGGAGGTTTCCGGTTTCAAGGCGGGGAAATCGTTCGCAAAGACAAAAGTGGTGGTGTAGGCGGGATTCCGAATTCCGCCCGCCCGGGCGTTGCCCGGACAAAGGTAGCAGTTGGGATCGTACGCCGGCTCAGATGAAGTCAGCACCTGCGCCACTTCCCCCTGCCAGGGACGCGTGGCGCGATGCGGCGAGACCAGCACCCATTCGTGGGTGAGGGCGTTGAGCCGGCGATGAGGATTTTCGGTGAGTCTCAAAGGTTGGCCTCGCAGCATTCTACGACGAGCGGCGCCGCCAGCCGAGAGTCATTCTTGCTCCATCGGCTAACGGTACGCGCCGCGATTCGGCGACACTCGGGGAAACATGGTAGATCTCGCTTCGATCAGACGAAGAACGAGGCTGCCGGGGGAGAGTTCAAGACTCCGACGCTGCGCAACATCGCACCGGGCGCCGTCCATACACGACGGAACCTGCCCCTTGCATGAAAGACGCTCTGGGACCCTACATCGGGGAAGGGAATCTGAATCCCCATCTGGACCAGGAGATTCACGCGCTGAACTTTCTGACGTTCGATGAACGGGCCGACATTCTCGCGTTCCTTGGAGTCATTACGGCGCGATTGTCGGAAAACCTTGGGCCGCCAGCGGGGCTAGCCCCGAATTAGATTCCGGCCGGACTAGCAATCAGGAAGGCCCGCTAGGCTTCGCCTTCGCGGGACAGCCGAGGCGGCTGTCGCCCCATTTGAATCGTGCGCTTCAACTCACGGCTTCAGGGAGTTGCCCATCATCAGCGCGAACAGCAGAGGGAGATAAATTACGGTTGCCTGCAGGACGTGACGCGCACGCATCTTCGACGGCGCGCTGGCCAGCGGCAAATTCAGGAATGCCAGGCGAATTCCGAAATAAAGCAACGCGATACCGAGCACAACCGCGCCCACCAGGTAGATCCTGCCCGCCATGCCCACGAAGCTGGGCAAAAGGCTGGTGGGAATCAGAGCCACTGAATAAATCAGGATGCGGCGCGCCGTCGAGCGGCCATCTTCTTCCACCACCGGTAGCATCTTGACTCCGCCCTTGGCATAATCTTCGCGATATAACCAGGCGATAGAGAAGAAGTGGGGAAACTGCCAGACGAAAAGAATGGCAAACAACACCAGGGTGCCCCATTCCAGTTGACCACGAGCGGCGGTCCAGCCCAGGACTCCCGGCATAGCTCCAGGAAAAGCTCCGACAAAGGTACAAATCGGCGAGATGCGCTTCAGTGGGGTGTAGGCGGCAAGGTAGACAACGGAAGTGAGGAAGGTCAGCAATCCGGTGAGAGGATTGGTGAATACAGCCAGGTAGATGGAGCCTCCGACGGCTGCCAGCAGCCCAATCGCGGTCGCGTGAAAGAGGCTCATGCGGCCGGCCGGGAGGGGACGGAGAGCGGTGCGCCGCATGTTCGCATCGACATCGTGCTCCATGACCTCATTGAGCGCCGCGGTCCCACTGGAGACGAGACCAATTCCGAGTAAGGAATGGAATAGCCCCCAGCTAAGCCAAGATGCGCCCGCCTGGTGGGCGCCGAAGAAGTAGCCGCACCACGCGGTCATGACGATCAGGGTCGTAACCCGCAACTTGGTCAGTTCGGCGTAGTCGCGAAGGAGAGAAGTCACCCTGGTGCGCCAAGCAGATAGAGGCAGTGTCATCGTACTCATTAGTTTGGCCGTGTAAAGCGTTCCGGAAAACGGTTCCTGGCTGTTCGACAACAAGACCACGTATGGACCCCACTCCGTTTACGTGCTCAAGGATTGCATAGGTACTCTGATCACTTTCGAAAGTCAAGCGAAAACGAAAATGCTACTCGCTAAATCAGGCTAACACATGGTTCATGATCAGTGGGAAGTAGACTCACTGACTGGCCGAAGATCCCGACGAATCGAACGTCTCGGGAGGATCGAAGAAGCACTTGTGCCAGAGGGCCGAGTCCGACAGGGTGCCGGCGCGCCACTGCTGCAGCGAGGCCATGGTCGCGGCGATCATGCCGCCGTCAGCCGAATCAAAAATCACCACCACGCCCGCCAAGTCCTGCGGTTTCTGAGCCATGTCCTTGTAGCTCTTCTCGAGTAGAAACTTCGTGTACTCGAGGCGCTCTTTCGGGCCAGCGTTTTTCGCATTCTCGTCGATCTTCTGCACGGAGATGATTTTCACGTTCTTGCTGCGAAGGGGTTCCCAATCTCCCGGGAACGGCGCTGTTTCTTCGCGCAGGACGTGAAACAAGTCAGCGGCGGGCGCCAGCAGAGCGACCGCAGGTGCATCCGTGTTGACGATGCCGTCGGGCATCTCGACGCTGTTGCGCCAAATCCAGCCCCGCGACAGGCCGGAAATGCGCACATGCACCCAGTCCGAGTTGAAATCCAGCAACTCGAATTCATCGTGCATGCTGGCGAGAAACTGCGGCTTCGCGTTCAGGCTGGGAGTCGCGACCACGGGGGTGCCGGACTTCTTGACCGCGACCAGATTCTTGGGATGACCCTGGTTCTTGAGAACTTCCTCCAGGCTTTCGGCTTCCGCTTTCAATGCGGTGTTCGATTTTTCCGCGTTCAGCGACTCGGTAGGGCGACCATTGGAACGCTCCTGTGCGGCCAGGTTCTGGCTCAACGACGACGAAAACGTTGCTTCGGGTTCGGGGAACTTGGCAGAGGGCGTCGGGATCGCCGGTCGTTCTCCTGCGGGTGTTTCAGAGGACGGTCGCGGCGGCGCGGTCGACGCGGTCTTGCCGCTCCCGGCCGAGATCTTCGCGAGTTGCTCGGTCAGTTGATCCAGCAGGTCGCTTTCGAGCCGGCCGTTGGAAATCAACAACTGGTATCCAGAGTGAGATGCCACCGGATCGGCGTACCAGGCAGTCACTTTTGTGCTGACTCGTACGAGCGATCCACCCGACGGCGTCGAACTGATTTGGACCGTGGCCTGGTAGTAGCCGCGCTCGTAACGGTCCAGGGGATGTTCTGCGGGCTGGGCAAATCCATCCATCACGGGAAGGTGGCCGGCCAGATTCGACTGCAGAGTTCTCAACGCCTTATCGACCGTGGCCTTGGACTCCGGGAAGGCGCGTTCAGAGGAGTTGGTCTGTGCCGGCACCCGCAGAACGACGAGGGTTACGAGGACGCCCAACGACAGCGAGGACAGTGCCACCCGGCTCAGAACGTTCTGTCGCCAGCTCATGGCACCAACTCCAACTCGTCGCGGAGGATCCAGCCGTGTTGGCCTTCGTGGGTCTCCACTCCCAACCAGTAAGTCGTCGAAACCACGATCATAACCTCGGTACCGGCGGGCAACGATTGCAAAGTCGTTGCCGTGTGGAAGGGTGCGGATTTGAGCGGCGCGCCCGGAGGTTTCACGAGACGTTGCACCTGACGCTTCAGATCCTGGACGTGTTGCTCCAGAGTCTGCGCCGCCGGTAGCGCGCTCTCGCCGGGAGCAGCATTGATACTGTCGGTATCGGCGGGGACTGACGGGGGAATCCCCGCGGGCGTCGCGTCCGCCAGTGCAGGGTTCTGTTTCTTCGCCGACTGCTCCAGCTTCTCTTTCTCGGCCTCCACGGTCTGGGCCTTCATCAGTTCGATAGCGTCAAGGTGGTCGTGAATGTCCTTGTACTCCGCGCTCTCTACCGAGCCATTGGAGGCGTGAACGATGTGGCGGAAATCTTCCATAAAACGTGCATCGATGCGAAGAACCGTGTTCTTGTCCCCCTGGGGCTCGACCACATAACGGACGGCCAGAGTTCCCACGTCACTGCTGTCTTTGAAATTTCGAGGGTCGAGAGCTTTGAGGCGTACTTTGTAAAAAACCTTGCCGTCCTCGACCCATTCCGGAAACACCCGCGTGGAACTCTCCGGGGTTGCACCGCTCAGGTATTCGTCGCGGTTGTACTCCTTGGTTCCGCGGATGATTCCGTTCTTAACCACGTCCTGGACGACCGGAGCGACCTCGCTCTCGGGAAATGGAAGGTTCACGATGAGACCCATCCCGTATGGGGTGGTGTCCTTTTCCCGGGCAGGAAGGGAGAGTGCGGCGACCGCGAAAATTAGGATTGTTGCGATTTTCCACAGGATGCTAGATCCGAGGCCCGACCTTGTTCCGGAACTCCAGGCTCCGATGGAAAGGACTTTCGACGTCCCCACAAATTTATCCCCCGTTGGCAAAGAGTCTCAACTCCGTTCGGAGCTGTCAACCCCATATATTTTGTGATTCAGATGCCAAAGAACCACAATCCAGAATTTACCTTGTAAAAAGAATGTAAAAAAAATGTTTACGACCCCTTGCAAGTTGTTGCACACCCGTAGTAGGATTCCGCCCCGGTACGGTGGTAGGACCTGTCCAAGCAAAAACGTTTTCGGTCCTGCCGGGAAGCGGCATGAGTGAAGGGGTTCCCATGCCATGTTTCGTGTTCGTTTAGAAGCTTGCTTTGCATTGTGGGAATGCAGCTAAAAAATTGCCCAAGGAGTTCGGCATGCATATGGGGATGCGGTCTCGCCGTAGTGCGACGTGGTCGTGGGGAAAGTATCTCCTGACCGCGACGCTTGCTCTGATCTTCCTGATTCTGAGTGGCAGCCAAGACGCGAATGCCCTTCCGGCGTTCGCCCGGAAGTACGGGCTGCGCTGCTCGGCCTGCCATGAATCCTGGCCGATGCTGAATTATTTTGGCCAGAAATTCAAAGACAACGGCTACCAGTTGATGAACGATCGGGATGCCCCGATCTGGCAGAACCCGTCGTACTGGCCGGTCACGTTCCGCATCATCCCGATCTGGCACCGGGTCAGCACTGGCAAGGTTCTGGTCGACACGTATCCGGGAGGAGCCTACACGCCGAATTCTTCGGTTCAGCGGGTTACGACGAACGGCTTCGATCTGAGCGGGTTGGACTTCCACACTGGTGGCACGCTGGAAAAGAACTTCTCGTTTTACGTGTTGCCCTCTTCCGATAGTACGGGTTCTTTCCACTTCGAAACCGTGATGGCTCGTTTGGATAACCTGTTCGGGAGTCCATGGCTCAACCTCAAGCTGGGGAAGTTCGAACTCGATAACCTGCTTTCCGAAAAACGCATCCTGACGCTGACCGGAAACGGAGGAATTTACCAGCTCTACCACTTCATCCCGGTTGGCGACGGCAACATCTTCGGCCAAATGGGAGATAACCAGCTCGGTGTCGAAGTGATGGGCCATTCCTACAATGACCGGACGCGATATTCGGCATCGCTGATCAGTTCTGTCGACGGTAACGTCGGTCTGCCCTACGGCAGCGCCTATACCGGGTTCTTCACCTTCAGCCAGGCCTTCGACACGGGCAAGCTCGGAGTAGATCGCATCGGAGCTTACGCCATGATCGGGGAGGCGCCGACCTACTACCTGACGCAGACGGGCACGCCACTGGCGGGTTCGGGAATCACGAACAAGGGCTTCAACCGCGAAGGCTTTGTGGGGCAATTCTATTTCGGCCAGCACGTCGACCTGCAAGTGGTTACTCAGCACGGTTCGGATAACGTGTGGTTCGGGCAGGGGTACGGCGACCCAATTGATACGCAGGGCGCGCCGAACAGCATTCCCGGATCGGCTCTTCCTACCGGTGCGCAAGCGCCGAGCTGGAACGGCGTACTATTTGAACCCCACTACGTCTTCAGCCCGCAGCTCATCCTCATCGGACGATATGAAACGATTCGCATGTCGAAGCAGGCAAACGGAGCGGCGTGCGTTGCGTGCGGCGGTTCAGGAGGCCCCTCGGCTTCCAACTTCGGCAACATCTCCACCTACACAGTCGGCATGCGCTACAACCCGTTCATGACCAGCCGGGCCGGTTTTGCCTGGCACAACGAGTACAACTGGCTGCACCAGGACGGCACTGGACCCACGCTCGGCCTCGGCACGGTCAACGTAAATACCAGCGAATTCCTGACCGGATTTGACTTCGACTTCTAGAGAGGGAGAGATGCGGACAACATCGGGGAAATGGTCTCTTTTGCTGAGCGCGGCCTTAGTCTTGGCGGTACCGCAGGCTTCCTGGGCGCAGCTCACAACCGTTCAACTTGAAACGTGGCTGAATACACCGGCAGCGACCAGCCACGTCGGCAATATCACGGGAGACGCTAAAGCGGCAGCCACACCTTATCGCAGATACTGCGTCGGCTGCCATGGCGTGCTGGGCGATGGGAATGGCGAAAACAGTGTTTGGCTCGACCCCAAGCCCCGTGATTTCCAGTTGGCTGTGTTCAAGTGCCGCTCCACTCCGACGGGAACTTTGCCTACGGATGAGGACCTCTATAACACTATCGCTCGTGGCATGGATCGCTCGAACATGCCTCAGTGGAGCACCTTCACCAAGGAAGAACGCGCAAACCTGGTGGCATGGATTAAGCATTTCTCGCCGCGTTGGCAAAACGAGAAAGCGGGAACGCCAATCACGATTCCTCCTGAACCGGAGGTCACCCCGGAGCGCATCAAGGCTGGCCGGGAGGTGTTCGCCCGCGTACAGTGCTGGAAGTGCCACGGCGTGCAGGGTATGGCCAATGGACCGTCGGCCGCTACCCTCACCGACGACCTGGGCCGCCCAATCCAGGCATTCAACTTTACTGACGGATCCCGGCCGAAATGCGGTGACACCGACCAGGACATTTACAGAATTTTCATGACCGGCTTGGATGGCACACCCATGCCTTCGTTTGCCGACAACATCAAACCTGATGAGGCGTGGGATCTGGTGTTCTATCTGCGCACGTTTATGGCTCAGAAGAGCAAGGAAAAAGAGATGGCGAAACAGCTCGGCCTTAAGCCGGTGGATCCAAATGCGCCGGCGGGGCAGCAGTAGCGCCAGAGGGTTCGACCAATTCGTACAAAGGAGATTTCTATGAGGAAGCACTTCAATTCCGCGGCTGTCGTTTCGGCAGTCGCTCTCATCTGCTGTGGCGCTCTGATCCTGGGCCAGAAAGTCAATGCTGCTGGCGAAGGCAAGATTACGGGGACCGTGAAACTCGATGGCGCCGTTCCGCACATGAAGGGCATCGACATGTCGAAGGATCCTTACTGTTCCAAAGCACACGAGAGCTCTCCGGCACACCTTGAAAGTGTCGTGGCAGGGGCCAACGGAGGGTTGGAGAATGTAATTCTCTACATCGCTGACTGGAGCGGCCCCGCCCAGGCATCCACTGCCGTCCCGGTATTCGATCAAAAGAATTGCATGTATACGCCCCACGTGCTGGCGATGGATGTAGGGCAGACATTCAAGGTCGTAACCAGCGATCAGACCACCCACAATATTCACCCGTTGCCCAACCCGATGACCGGCAATATTCCCTGGAACCAGTCGCAGCCGCCGGGTGCAGCGCCGGTCGAGAAGAGCTGGAAGGCGCCGGAAGTGATCCCGGTGAAGTGCAACATCCATCCCTGGATGAACGGCTGGTTTGTGGTGGTGAAAGGGCCCTACGCAACCACCGATGGCAACGGCAACTACACCATCGAGAATGTACCGCCCGGAAACTACACCGTAACTGCCTGGCAGGAAGCCTATGGCACGCAAACGGCAAAGGTAACGGTTGCGGCGGGCAAGCCTGGGGCGGCCGATTTCACGTTTAAGGCGAAGTAGGGTGTCGGACCGATCCACGTTTTGCGCTGGATCATTGTGCAGTCGTTGTCGAAGGACCTGACGAGGCCGGGCTGGCAGAGTCCGGCCGGAGGGTGAAGCATCATGGCAAAATTCTTTGCGGCGACCATCATCGCAATCGCGATCATTTCCGCGATTCCGATCCTGCGGCACACCTGGTGGATGGCAGAAGATATCTCGACCCACGGCGCGCCGATTGACGAGCAAATGTCGGAGACGATGGCGGAGGCAGGAATCTCGTTCCTGGCTTCGCAATTCATCCTGGCATTTTTTATCTGGAAGTTTTCCAATCCCAAGCCGGGCGATAAGGTCAAGAATTTCCCCGGCGGCGCCAAGGCCATGGTATGGGCTGCCGTCCTGTTGGTGGGAACGGAAGTCCTGGCGCTCGGGGTTTTCGGTGTTAAGGCCTGGGCGAACGTATATTTCACTCCACCTTCCGCGGACTCAATGCCCATTCAAGTGCAAGCTGGGCAGTTCGCCTTCTACTTCCGTTACCCGGGCCCCGACGGGAAGTTTGCTACCGCTCACCCGGACCTCATCAGCGAAGCCAACCAGAACTTCTACGGCTTGGATCTGGATCACGATCCGGACGCCAAAGATGACATTGTGACCGCGCAAATGGCCGTTCCGGTGAATCGAGAGATTCATTTACTCATGCACTCCAAAGACGTCGGGCATTCGTTTTTCGTTCCCGAGTTGCGGGTGCAGCAGGATTTCGTTCCTGGGCTCGATCTTTCCCTGCATTTCACGGCGACCAAGATTGGTAAGTACGAGATCGTCTGCACCCAGCTGTGCGGTCTCGGACACTACAACATGAAGGCGTACATTTCTGTGTTGTCCCAGCAGGACTTTGACAATTGGCTGAAGCAGCAAGCAGCGATGCAGTGAGTGGAATGATGCAGTGAGTGAATACTGTCCGCACTCGGTGTGGCACAGAGATCTCCTGAGGTGAGTCATGCACGATATGGCGAAACACGACGCCGCCGCACATCATGCGCCGACGAGTTTTATTTCCAAGCACGTCTTCAGCCTGGACCACAAGGTCATCGGTAAGCAGTACTACGGGCTGGCGCTGCTCGCTGCTCTGGTGGGCATGGGGCTTTCCTGGTTGATGCGCATCCACTTGGGGTGGACCAACTTTGCCATTCCCGGACTCCATCTGCTGACGAAAAACGGCGCCCCCGGCAACGTGATGACGCCGGAGTTCTACCTGCAATTGATGACCATGCATGCCACAATCATGGTCTTTTTTGTTCTGACCACGGCACCGTTCGCGGCCTTCGGCAACTACTTCTTGCCGATCCAGGTCGGCGCCGAAGACATGCCCTTCCCCCATTTCAACATGATGTCGTTCTGGGTTACGTTCGTGGCTTTCCTAGTTCTAGTCTCCTCGTTTTTTGTTGGCCAGGGCCCCACGCTCGGCGGTTGGACCCAGTATGCTCCGCTCAGCGCTTTGGGAGAGGTCGCCGGTCCCGGTGAAGGAACGGGTGTGGTTCTCTGGGCCGCTTCGATTGGGATCTTCTGCATTGGTCAACTTCTCGGCTCCCTGAACTTCATCACCACCACGCTGGATATGCGGACGCGGGGCATGAGTTTGTGGCGTTTGCCACTCAGTGCCTGGGCCTGGTTCATTACATCCTGCATGGGCCTCACTGCTTTCGCGGTGTTGATGCCTGCCTGCATCCTCCTCATTCTGGATCACGTTGCGGGAACCAGTTTTTTCGTGGCCAGCAATATTGTCATTAACGACCAACTGCAGCCTCACTCCGGCGGATCGACCCTCCTCTGGCAACACCTTTTCTGGTTCTTCGGACATCCCGAGGTGTATATCGCGATTGTGCCCGGCATGGGAATCGTCTCGCATGTCCTGATCACCAATATGCGGAAGCCGATGCTCAGCCACAGAGTGTTGGTTTACTCGATGGGCGCCCTGGCAGTTCTCAGCTACATGGTCTACGGGCATCACATGTTCGTCAGCGGGATGAATCCGGTTTCGTCGCTGGCATTCTCCTTCCCCACTTTGGTGATCACGATTCCCTCCACGATCGTCGTCCTGATGTGGCTGGGCAGCCTTTACGGGGCGAAACTGCGTATCAATGCGGCGTCGCTTTTTGGTTTGGGATTCGTTTCGATGTTCATCAGCGGGGGCGTGAGTGGCTTCTTCCTGGCGCAGCCCTCGACTGACATCATGCTGCATGCGACCTACTTCGTGGTGGGTCACTTCCATCTGGTCATGGGCGTCGCGGCAATGTTCGGGATTTTCGCGGGGACCTATTTCTGGTTCCCCAAGATGTTTGGGCGGATGATGAACGAATCCCTGGGCAAGGCTCACTTCTGGCTCAGCTTCGTGGGTGCCTACGCTATCTTCATGCCATTCCATTACCTGGGCATGGCAGGCAACGTGCGCCGCTACCAGGCTTTTACGCCTGACTACATGCAGAAGCTCATTCCCTTGCACCAGTTCATCACTGTGGCTGCACTCGTGACCGGTGCCGCACAGCTGATCTTCCTCTACAACTTGATTCACAGCCGTTTCAAGGGCGAGCCCGCTTCGGACAACCCCTGGCAAGCGACCTCTTTAGAATGGAGCACGCCGACCACGCCGCCGCCGCACAACAACTTTGGCGACAAGCTACCGGAGGTCTTCCACGATCCATACCAGTATGGAGTGGAGGGGACGGCGGGCGACTATGTGATGCAAACCTCGCCAGAGAAAATCACGAACGGCCACGACGAGGCGTAATCGATTCTGGATTGGAGTCTATAAGTCTTATGGCGACCACTGTACACGAACCGCCAAAAATTGAAGACCGTCGAGATCCTTCACGGCCAGCCGGAAATTCCGGCAACGGTGGCTGGCGGAACTTGGTACCAGCGGACGGCAAGTTGCCTGCGGTGAAGGACTATTCGCCACCGCCGGCTTCGACCGGCATCTGGGTCGTGCTCGCCTCGATCGCAATGAGTTTCGCGGCGTTCACCAGCGCCCTGATCGTTCGCCAGGGATCAGCGCTGGATTGGCGGCATCTGACCCTGCCTCGAATTCTCTATCTAAATACTCTGGTGCTGTTCGCCAGCAGCGTCGCTCTGGAAGTGGCGCGCCGGCGGATCGGTTCCTTCATGGGCGGGCGCAAGAGTCTGGTCGCCAGCCCCGGCCGTTGGCTGTACATCTCTCTTTTTCTGGGCTTGCTTTTTGTTGCTGGCCAGTACGTGGCTTGGGCGCAATTGCGTTCCCAGGGACTTTTTCTGGCCACGAATCCCAACAGTTCTTTCTTCTACGTCCTGACCGCGATCCATGCTCTGCACGTTCTGGGGGGACTGGGCGGGCTGGTCCGGGTTATTTACCGGCTGAACAAATCGATTCTGCGAAAAAGCACGCTGGATGCGACATCGTATTACTGGCATTTTATGGACGCGCTTTGGGTGTATCTGCTGTTGTTGCTGTGGATGAAGCTTTAGGATGCCCGTTCGAGAGGAGACACCGTGAGCCAAGCGGAAGTGACGATGGGAGCACACTCAGGCCTGATGGAAGAACCGACATTTTCGGTTCCGGCCAAGAAGATGGCGATGTGGCTGTTCATTATCGCTGACAGCGCTACCTTTGCCGGCTGTCTGGTGGCTTACGGTTTTATACGCAATGCCACACCGAATTGGCCTAGACCCTTTCACAGCATTACCAACGTGGCGTTGATGACCTTCATCCTTCTGACCAGCAGTTTGACCATGCTGTTTGGAGTACGGTCCGCTCGGGAGGGCGACAAAGCCCGAGCTTTCCGCTGGACCATGATTACGGCTGTGGCCGGAATTCTGTTTGCCACCCTGCACATTCGGGAATGGATGTCGATGATTGGGGAGGGAGCGACGCTCTTCCACAATCCGTGGGGCACGCCTCTGTTCAGTTCGCTATTTTTTAGTATCACCGGCCTGCATCTGCTGCACGTAACCGGCGGTGTAGTCGCTCTGATAGCAGTCGGATTGCGCTACCAGGGCGGTCGTTACAATGCCAATGACCTTGAGATTACAGGCCTCTATTGGCACTTTGTCGATCTGGTTTGGATGTTCGTAGTGCCGCTCATCTATCTATTGAATTTGGCCCACTGAAAGACTGAAGAGGCAGGAGCAACTACTATGACTACAGCCGAAGAGCACAAGAACAACGGAGTGAAGAGAGACGTTATCGTCTACGTTTGCATACTGGCCCTGGCCGGGATACAGTTCCTCATTGCCTATCGGGACATCAGCGCGTCACAGATGTTCGTGCGCATGCTGATCGTGGCCATGGTTGAGTCAGCGCTGGCGCTCCTGTTTTTCATGCATTTGTGGGAGAATCGCGGACTGAAGTGGTTTGTCTTGATTTTCACGGTGTCGGTGATCCTGGGGATGCAATATGGATGGACTGACAGCTTCCGCTTGATCGACGGCGTTCCTTGGGCAAAGTAGCCGGCGCGGCGAAGACCGCTCCGGTAGAAAGCAGCCATTGAAGGTTCTGAAACAAATTGCGCTTCTTGGGATTCTGCTCGCGGGTGTAGTCATCCTGCTGGCGCCCGCGTCGGCGTTCGCGCAGAGTTGCGCGCTCTGCTATACGCAAGCGGCATCCTCGGGCTCTCGCATGATTCAAGCGTTGAAGAGCGGGATCCTGGTTCTCATTATTCCTCCCACGCTCGGATCGGTGGGCATGATCTTTGTTGTTCATCGCAAGCGCCACCAGGTTCGGCGGACCGAGCAGAGCGGCCAACCCGATCAAGAGTGGTAAAGTTCTGAACGCACCCTATAAGTTGTAAAGATAGCGCTTGTCCCTCGGCTTTTTCTCATTGTGGGTCACGGGAATTCAACCGCCGTTTCGCGAGAATTCAGGAATAGGTTCCGCCTCTTAACGATGGCTATCGCCATCGCCTCGCCCGCGTTACTCGAACCGGTGGTCGCTTCCGCGCAGGTCCAGGCCCCAGGAGTACGTTCGGAGAGCGGTCGCGTCCGAACCCTGCCACTTACAAAGTTCTACGACACGCCTGACCCGGTGCCAGCAGGCAAGCCAGGAGACTTGATCCGGTCGCAACCATTTGACGAATACGAACTCCCGCTCTCCGTCTCCGCCGTTCGCATTCTCTATCACTCTCGTTCCGCTGCTGGCGAGGATGTGGCGGTGTCTGGAGTCGTGCTCTTTCCCTACGACAAACAGCCGCCTCGCGGAGGATGGCCGGTCATCGCGTGGGCTCATGCGGCCACTGGTGTTGCGCGTCAATGCGCTCCTTCGCTGATGAGAAATATAGGACACGGTCCGTTCCTCTCGATGTATGTGAACCTTGGCTATGCCGTCGTTGCAACAGACTACGCAGGGCTAGGTACCCATTTCCGGAATGCATTTCTGGATGGTCCGTCCAACGCGACCGATGTCATCAATTCCGTTCCAGCAGCCCGCGCGGCTGTGCCGCAGTTGGGCGCGAGGTGGATTGTTGTGGGCGAGACCGAGGGAGCCTTGGCAGCGATGGTCGTCGCGGACAAGGAAAGCGAAATTCGCGACCCAAATTACCTCGGAGCGATCGCGATTTCGCTCCTTGCTAACGCACGAGAAACCTACGAACACCCGGTTAACGGTTCTGCTAGCGCCACGCTTCCGTCCCTGGCTTATGGAATCAAGACGGTTTACCCGCAGTTCCGGATAACCGACGTGCTTACGGACAAGGCGCTGGCACTCTACAAGCAATTGGAGCAGACGTGCTCGCCGACCAGGACGACCCCAGACTGGTCCGCTGCAGAGATCGTGAATCCGGCCTGGGAGGCCAATCCATTCGTGCACAGGTATTTTGACCGCAATGAGCTTGGCACGACCCGAGCGTACGGTCCAATTTTCGTAATTACGGGAGATGCCGATCCAGCAATTCCCCCAACCATCCGGGCTCAAGCGTTTGCCCGCATCTGCAAGCAGGGCGATCGGGTTCAGTGGGAACGATATCCCAACCTCGATGCAGGCCGAGTCATGGGCGACTCCGTGAGGGACCAGATTGGATGGATTGAAGCCCGGTTTGCCGGTCGTGCGGCTCCAACCAACTGTCCTTAAGCAGGTTTCAATCTGCTGAAAAACGTTCGATAACCTACGGTTGGCCGCCTTTCTTCGCTGAAATTTCTCGTCTCGACGGCAAAACAACCCTGCCGCATTTCCCCTAAGGCGTGGCATAATCTTCGGCAACGTCTCCCAATCAGGTGCCAACCAATGCGTCCAGTGCTGACTGCCGTTCTCAGTCTGTGCCTTTGTGCCTTAGGCGCGAGTACGGCTCGCGCCGCTGCCGCGCCCAAGTCCCTGCAGATCTACTTCATCGACGTAGAAGGTGGGCAAGCGACGTTGGTGGTGAGCCCCTTGGGACAGTCGCTGCTGATCGATACCGGCTGGCCGGGGTACGAAGGACGGGACGCCGACCGGATCGTCGCTGCCGCCCACCAGGCCGGAATCCAGCAGCTCGATTATGTCCTGATTACCCACTACCATCGCGATCACGTGGGCGGCGTTCCGCAACTGGCCGACGGGATCAAGATTGGCGCGTTCGTTGACCACGGGCCGAACCTGGAAGACTCGGAGGTGACGCGCGCCGATTACGCTGCCTATGAGAAAGCGATCGCCGGCCACGCCCACGTCGTGGTCAAGCCGGGGTGGGGGCTCCCCATCAAAGGCGTTGAGGTCAAAGTGCTGGCCGCCGCGGGAGACCACATTACCAGTCCATTGCCCGGAGTCGGAGAAGCGAATTTCTATTGCAACTCCCAGCCCGCTGCGGAGGTCGACAACACGGAGAATGCCCGCTCCGTGGGCGTTTTGATCACGTATGGTCACTTCCGCTTTCTCGACCTCGGCGATCTCACCAAGAAAAAGGAGATTGAGCTGGCTTGTCCCAATAACCTGCTGGGTACGGTCGATCTCTTTCTGGTGACGCACCACGGGGCGGACCTTTCGAATCCGAAAGCTCTGGTGTGGGCCCTGCATCCTCGAGTAGCCATCATCGACAATGGCGCGCGCAAGGGATCGAGTCCCGCCGCGTGGCAGATCGTCCACGATTCTCCCGGGCTGGAAGACCTGTGGCAGTTGCACTATGCTGCCGAATCCGACAAGGATCACAACGTCGCGGACGAGCGCATCGCGAACCTGAAGGAGAACTGCGAAGGCAAGTACCTCAAAGTCGCGGCGGAAACGGACGGCACGTTCACCGTCACCAACGCGCGCACCGGGGCTCAGAAGACGTACTCCAAGAAGTAGGCCGGCGTCGTTGAGCGGCGAGTAGCCCGCCGTCCCGGCAGCTGCAGTGGGGTGTATCGCCCTCCCACCGAAGGCGAGATGCGGGCGCTACGATTACAATCCTCCTCGATGATTGTGATCGTGATGCGGGCGTCGGCGCCGGTAAAACGACCATAGGTCGCCTGCTGGCCGAGCCGCTGCGTTGGGAATTCGCCGACGCGGATGACTTTCATCCTCCGTCGAACGTAGAGAAGATTCGGCGCGGCATCTCACTCAGCGATGAGGATCGAAAGCCATGGCTGTACCCCTTCGCGAGGCCATCACCCAGTGGACCGCCGGGGGGTGCAGTGTAGTGCTGGCGTGTTCGGCCTTGAAACGCAGCTACCGGCGGGAACTCGAGGCCGGACCGGAGGTGCGGTTTGTGTACCTGAAGGGAAGCGCGGACCTGATTGCAGCGCGTTTGCGTGAGCGGCAGGGACACTTTGCCGGTGAACAGATTCTGGCCGGCCAGTTCGCTGACCTCGAAGAACCAGACCCGGCGGTGACCGTCGAAATCGCGTCGACGCCGCAACAGATCGTGGCCGAGATTCGGCAGAAACTAGACTTGGCGTAGAATCCTCTCACCACAGAAGCCGAATACCCGGAACCTATTCTTTGCAAACAGCTCCTGACCATCTTGAATCCGCAGTGGTGTCCCGCCTGATGTGGCGGCTGATGCCGTTTCTCTTCCTGCTCTACATTGTTGCCTACCTGGACCGTATAAACGTGAGCTTCGCGGTGCTGCAGATGCGGGGCGAACTGGGTTTAAGCGACCGCGTCTATGGCCGCGCGGCGGGCATGTTCTTCGCCGGCTATTTTTTCTTTCAGCTCCCCAGCAATCTCGTGCTGGAAAAGTTCGGCGTTCGCCGGTGGATTTCGGGCCTGATGGTGACCTGGGGTGTGATTTCCTGCCTGATGATCTTCATCCGTGGGCCCGTCAGTTTTTACGGAATGCGGTTCCTTCTCGGGGCCGCCGAGGCCGGATTCTTCCCCGGCATGATCCTTTATATGAAGCGCTGGTTCCCGGCGAACGCGCGGGCACGGGCGGTGGCCTGGTTTATGACTGCGAATCCCATCGCGGGAATCGTGGGCAGCCCGGTCTCCGGGGCATTGCTCGGGCTCAGCGGCAAGGGCCTCTCAGGATGGCAATGGATGTTCCTCATGGAGGGGATTCCGGCCATCCTGCTGGGGGTGACCGTGTTTTGGGCTCTGGCGGATAGCCCGCGAGAAGCAAGCTGGCTGAGAGGTGAAGAGCGAACCTGGCTTCTCGACCGATTGGCTCGAGAGCAGCAGGCGGAGTCGGGACTACAGAAGGGCAGTTTCTGGCAAGTTCTGATTAGCCCCAGAATCTGGCTGCTGTCCATGGTGTACTTTGGGGTCTCCACTACGATGTACGGTGTCACGTTATGGCTACCGAGCGTGATCCGGTCGCTGTCGGGACTCAGCTACTTCCTGACCGGAGTTGTGTCGGCTCTACCTTTTCTAGTGACTGCGTTTGCGATGGTCCTGGTGGGAATGCGTTCCGACCGCACCGGGGAGCGGCGCTGGCACACGGCGATTCCGGCGTTTGTAGGAGCGGCCGGCCTGGTAGCTGCGGGCTACGGGAGTTCAACGGTCATAGTGGTGGCATGCATCGGCCTGGGGCTAGTCTGTGCGGAGTCGATGGTAGGGCCTTTCTGGGCGATGGCGACGTCGCGGATGACGGGCCTCTCGGCAGCCGCAGGGATCGCGGTGATCAACTCGCTGGCCAATCTGGGCGGATATTACGGTCCAGACATTATCGGGTTCTTCCGCAAGCTGAACGGCGGGTTTCGTGGTGGATTGTTGGCGATTGGAGCGACCCTGGCGGTCAGCGGCGTCGTCGCTTTGGTGGTTGGGCGTCCATCGCCCTCCGAGAAGGCAAACCGTTTCAACTGAACAATAGAACCGGCATCATGCCGGTTGTCGCGGGACCGGCCCTGAGCTTGACGAACTGGCGTGTTGCCCCGCAGGTCGTAGGGAGACTAAAAACCCAGCTTCCGCTTCGCTCGATGCCGTCAATTGTTTACAATAGAAACTTCGTCTTCGCTATAACCATCGTAAACATTGGACTAAACACACGTCTAGAAGTCGTATCTAACTTTTATCTAAAAACGTGGTAGAATCAAAGCTAGTAACCTCCCCCCTACCAGAAAGAGGATTCCCATGAAGACGAAGAAAGGGTGGCGCGAGCGCTCGCCATACGGCGTCGTGTCGGTTTACACGCCGCGCCATGTTGGCGAGTGCAAGCTGCGCGACCGGAACGACAACTCATGCTCCTGTCCGAAATGGATATACCAGCGACCGAGAGGCGGTAAGGCGGTGCAGATGGCGGCCAAGACGCCGTCGTTCACCGAGGCGGTCGCGAAGGCGATGAACATTCTGCGGGGCTTCGATCCAGAAATCGCGGCGGCCCGCGAGAAGAACAATCCCAAGGCGGCAGCGGGGATTAGCATCGAGAACTGCCTCACCGCGTACGAGGCCGCGCTCGGTCGCCGCATGGTCACGCCGAAGCACGTCAAGCGATGCATGCTGATTTTCAACCGCAGGAACCCGAAGGAATACCGAACCAAGAAGGATCACGGAAGGGCATTAAACCGTTCCTTGCTCGACTTTCTCGACGCCGAGAACGTCGCCGCCCGCGTGCCAGTCGTCCGGATGACCCAGATCACCTCCGACATTCTCGACAGGTGGTCGGCCGACTGGAAGACGAACGATTCAAGCTCCCGGGCATGGCGGGGGAAAGTCGGCGCGTTCCTCAAATGGTCGCAGGCGCACGACCATATCGAGCGCCTCCCCGTATTCCGCGAAAAGCAGAGAGTGAAGACAGGAAATCGCACGGGCCACTTCACCGACAGCCAGATCGCGGCGATGTACGCTGGGCTTCCCTTCGTCGAATGGAAGAAACACGAATTGCCTCAGAACTTCGCGGCGCGGCTAGGCGAGTTCATCGATTGCGGTCGCTATGGCGGGATGGCGGTGATCGATGTTGTCAACTTCGAACCGAAGGTGAGCCTCGGAAGGAACAACGTCTTGACGTACCGGAGAAAGAAGAGTGGTCAGATCGCCAGCGTCCTGCTCCCGCCCGAGGTCGCCGAGAGATTGCGGTCGATCCCGCCCGAGTCGGGCAGCGACCCCGATAAGCCGTTCCGGTTCCCGGGCACCGACGTGGCGACGAACACCCAAACTTGGCGAAAGAGGTTCCAAAATCTGTGTGCGATGGTGGGCATTACCGAGGTGGAAACCGAGATCGGAACAAAGCACCCGCCACGAC
>JBARBI010000331.1:0-11416 GCA_049792875.1 Candidatus Sulfotelmatobacter sp. | reverse complement strand
CAGCGATAGCGGCACGCGACAGGCGAATATGGGCGTTGCGATTGGCGACTATCTAAACCGCGGACGGATGTCAATCCTAATCACGCATTTCGACAGTGAATTCGCGGCATTCTATCGAAATGACGGACAAATGAACTTCACTGATGTCTCCCTACCTTCTGGAATTGAAAAGGGCACACGAGGATCCGTTGGATGGGGCGACGCCTTTGTCGATTTTGACAACGATGGCTGGCTCGACATCTTCCTAGTAAACGGGCATGTGTATCCCCAGGTGGATGAGCTTCACTCTGGTCTCCGGTATCTCGAGCCGAAGTTGCTCTTTGTCAACCAGAGGAATGGCAAATTCCTAGATGCGAGTCGGCTTGTAGGTGCAGCGATCCAAAAACCACAAGTCAGCCGTGGCGTAGCAATCGGCGATTTGTTCAACGACGGGAAGCTGGAGGCGGTCATCGAAAACCTAAAGGGCCAACCGATGATCCTGCGACCGGAGGGTGGAGTCACAAACCACTGGGTGAGCATTCAGCTCGAAGGCGTGAATTGTAATCGTCTGGCGTTAAACACGCGCGTCCGAGCGATCGCTGGGAGCCTGCTCCAACTTGGGGAAGTGCGAAGCGGAGGCAGCTATCTATCACAGAACGACCTCCGCCTCCACTTTGGACTTGGCGAGAATTCGATACTGGATCTCGTAGAGGTATTTTGGCCGGACGGTAAGACGGAGAGACTTACGAAGCTGCCCGCGGACCGATTCTATACAGTTCGCGAAGGCTCGGGGATTATCGCGTCGGTTCCTCCATCAAAATCGATTCGTTGGAACTAAGGGAGCCAGAGGCCACGGTGAACAACGGTTGCGTCCGGCTCCCCGATGCTCGACCCGTATCGCATCCTTCCGGGCGCTAAGGAAGTGTCGACGATTAATTGGAATTGATCGTTTCGATTGAGGATTGAGCCGACCCAGGTGGCTCCCATTTTATGGGTTGACATTTATATAGATTATAGATAAAAGAAGTGTCGACCTCTCGCTGATTGCCGGGATGTCTCGAAGATTGACCGCAATGCTTTGTGACATTGTCCGGCGAACACCTTGATCTCAGAGAAGGCGAGCTCTAGCCAGATCGTGAAACGCCTCACAACGACGCTATCGGCCGCCCTACCGAAACCGCAAATCCATTGGCGAAGGAGCCACGGACAATGAAACTCCAAATGAATCCAGAATCGAGATCTCGAAAATGTGAATTGCTGACGGGCGTAGCGATTGTCGTCGTCGTTGTCATAGGTTTAACTGGTGCTCACTCGGCGTACGCTCAGTCCAAACCCTGCGACATCTACGCGGCAGCGACACCCGCCACGCCCTGTGTAGCTGCATTTAGCACAACGAGGGCACTCTACAGTTCCTACACAGGGCCGCTATACCAGGTGACACGTCAGTCGGACGATACTACAGCTAACATCGCAGTTCTCACTGACGGCTCCGGCTACGCCGCCGCTGCCCTACAGGACGCATTCTGTGTAGGCACGACTTGTACGATTACCGAGATCTACGATCAATCTCCTAACGGTAACAATCTAACCCTTGCTCCTCCTGGAGGCGCCGCGAGCGGCCCTGGTCCAAATGGCTACGATGTCGCGGCCTCGGCAAGCGCTTTGCCAGTAATTGCGGGGGGACATAAAGTGTACGGTCTACTTGTCTCATCCGGGGTCGGTTACCGCAATGACGCGACAAAAAGTATTGCGGTGAACGGGGCACCTGAAGGGGTTTATATGGTGAGTTCAACCGTTAATCTTAGTCCTTACGGCGCTTGCTGCTTCGACTTCGGCAACGCTGAGACGACTAACACCGATGTGGCTGACGGATATATGGATGCAATGAACTTGCACTGTGCCACCAGCTCCTGGAATAGTCCATGCGCTCCAGTAGAGGGGCTCGACTTGGAAAACGGAGTATATGGTCAATTGACGGGAACCACCGGAATCCTGTTTGTGACGGCTATGGGGTGGAACGATGGTCAGCAACACTACGGAACGTATATAGGAAACGCGCAATCCGGCGGCCTGACGTCTTCCGGGTCGATAGCTCTTCCCACTGGCTACACGCCGATGCATCAGGAAGGGGCTATCGTTTTAGGGGTAGGAGGAGATAACAGCGACTCGGGGACTGGACGCTTTTTCGAAGGTGTGATGACGGCCGGGGTTCCAACCAGTACCACAATGGGCAATGTGCAGGCTAACATTGTCGCGGTCGGCTATCTGGGCGCGCCCACGCTCACTGACGGCGTGACATACACATTTACGAACCAGGCAAGCCAAATGAACTTAGACAACTACTGCGATGGCTGTTCAGGCGCGCCCACGGATGGAGTTCAAGTCATCCAATATCCAGCGAATGGTTTGGAGACTCAAGAGTGGACCTTGCACACCCAGGGGAATGGCTATTTCACCATGGTCAACGTACAGAGTGGCTTCTGTCTCGACGACCCCTGGGGCAATGGGACTCCCTCGCGCACACTTCCTCAAACCCAGGGGACAAGTACGATGCTCTGGCAGCAACCCTGTAATGGTAATGAAGCTCAAAATTGGGAGTTCATTCCGCAGAGCAACAGCTACTTCGTCATCGAAAACCAGGCGGCGACGGTCTTCAATCCGCGCGCTGGTACTCCGATGGTGATCGACGATTACTATGGTGAAGCGACGTCGGGGCTTCAGATGTGGCTAGATACTGCAAATGGCGAGGTGCCGCAGAATTGGCTCGCCGCCAATCCCTCAGGCGCCCCCTCCGGATCAATCACTGACGGCGCGACCTACACGCTCGAGAACCAGGCAAGCCAAATGCTCTTGGACAACTATTGCGATGGCTGTTCAGGCTCCCCTACGGATGGCGTGCAAGTCATCCAGTATCCGGCGAACGGTTGGGCGACTCAGAAGTGGACACTGCACGGCCAGGGGAATGGCTATTACACAATGGTCAATGTACAAAGTGGCTTCTGCCTCGACGACCCCTGGGGTAACGGGACTCCCTCGCGCACACTTCCTCAAGTGGAGGGGACCAGCACGATGCTCTGGCAGCAACCGTGCAATGGCAATGCAGCTCAAAATTGGGAGTTCATTCCGCAGAGCAACGGCTACTTCGTTGTCGAGAACCAGGCGGCCACGACCAACCATGGTTCTGCGATGGTGATCGACGACTACTATGGTGAAGTGACGTCGGGCCTTCAGATGTGGCTGGATACTGCAAATGGACAGTCGCCGCAGAATTGGCTCCTGAACATTCAGTAGACAAGTTGAATCACTTCGGTTCCGCACCGCAGCCGGGCTACAGTGGTGCGGAACCAACAAATGGAAATGACGACCGATAGCAGGACGAGGAAAGGAGCAATACTCATGCCATTGAACTCACAAGCATCGATCTGAATCTTCTGGTTCCCCTCAAGGCCCTGCTGCACGAATGGTGCTAAATCTGCGAATTATCTTTCTGAGTTCGTTGTTCTCTCTTTTCAACTGCTGAAATTGGCGATAAATAGTTGGCCTGCCGCTGGCAGCGACCCCCGAGCTGTTCTCCTCATCGGGCCAGCTAGTCTGAGTTGGCCGGTCCCTGTTCTTGCGGTGGTTTCGGCGCAAACTCGCGGCCGCAAGATTTGGTGTGTACCCGAGGACGGAAATCGCAGCGAGCACCCTCTCTTTAGTGTGAAGCGCGACAACTGCAGGGCTGTTGAGAACACGTGAGACGGTAGCGACCGAAACGCCTGCTTGCTTGGCAACATCTCTGACAGTCGCGGCCATTTTTTGGGAAGGCTCCTATTCGAAGAAATGGAGATAAACCTCATCGCGAAAGGAGGTGACTACTTGACCTAACAGAATAATCTATTATAGATTATCTGCGAGATTCTGGACATACAGTTTCTTCGAATTGGCCTGAATCGCAGTCACTTTCTCCGTACAAGCGCCGCGGCCCGGATCGCCTCTTCGGTTGGTGCATGGGATAAAGAAGCCGGGGTAACAAGTGCGACTGGACAAGCGCTCCGACTCTCAATCGAATCAGACTTTGTGACGAAGTTCGATGATCAAATGGTGGACGGGATGGGCGTCGTTACCAGCAAGAATGGGGCGAAAGCGCGGAAGAGCGGCCTCTTTACTCGGCAAGGCCGCAGATTTATTCGGCCACCGGCCTGGGGGTCGCCGCAATCCCACACTTTGCGAATGCGAGTTGCGGCCCTGTCGACATAGAGGTCTGGTTCCCTCAATGTTGCCGCGCTCAGAGTTCAAATCGGCTCGATGCTACTAACAGGAAAGAGTGAGGACTTGGATGATCTATAGTCGGCTGGCAAATACGCACGCAAGTCGTGTGTGCAAACCAGTACTCTTTGTCTTGCTATCGATGTTCGGTAGTCTCGTGGCTGCGCAAGATCGCCTTCCAGCCGTTCCGCTGATTACGCACAACCCCTATTTCAGTATCTGGTCGATGACGGATGTATTGACGGACAGTCCTACGCGCCATTGGACCGGAGCGCCTCAACCTATCTCCGGCATTGCCCGGATCGATGGAGCTTCGTACCGGTTCATGGGTCAGGAGCGGGAGGGACTGCCGGCGTTCCAGCAAAAATCTTGCCGCGTCACTCCCACGCATACGACCTATGAATTTGAGGGCGCGGGCATACGGCTGGGCCTGGAGTTCTTTACGTCCGCATTCACCGACGATCTCGACTTGCTTTCACGGCCAGCCACCTATATCTCGTTCAGCGTTCAATCGACGAACGCGAGTTCGCACCATGTTTCCTTGCTGATCGACGTCGACCCGGTGATCGCAGTCAACGATCGGAGCCAGATGGTTGTCACGTCGCGGCATCAGACCGAGTCGCTCGAGGTCTTATCGGTTGGCTCGCGCGATCAGAACATACTGAACCGTTCCGGCGACGATCTGCGCATCGACTGGGGCTACTTTCATCTCGCCGTACCCAAAGGCGAGCACGCGGCAACCGCCATGGCTCCTGGCGGGGAAGAACTCTTCGTTCAGAAAGGCCAACTGCCTGCCCGCGACGAGATCGGCCTGCCGGTTCCAGCGAATCACTCGGCGCCGCATCTCGATGTGGTGTTGGACTACAGCGCGGTGTCGTCCCATCCGGTCACTAAGCATGTTCTGGTCTCCTACACCGAGGGCTATGCCATCCAATACTTCGAGCGGAACCTGCGGCCCTACTGGCAGCGGAATAACCTGCCCGTCGAACAGATGCTGGATGAGGCCGAAAGCCAATACGCCGGCCTGGAGGAACGGGGCGCCAGGTTCGATGCGGAACTGACAAAAGATCTTGTCCAGGCAGGCGGCCAGAAATACGCAGCCCTGGCGATCGCCGCATACCGGCAGACACTCGCCGCCCACGAGTTGGTCGCCGATGTAAATGGCGATCCGATGCTGTTCGCAAAAGAGAATCTCTCGAATGGCTGCATTGCGACGGTCGATGTTCTGTATCCGTCGGCCCCGTTCTTCCTCTTCTTCCAACCGCGCTTGCTCGAGGCGCAGCTTCTCCCGGTTCTTGAGTATTCGGCGCTGCCGCGCTGGAAGTTCCCCTTTGCACCGCACGATCTTGGGCAATATCCGCTGGCCAACGGGCAGGTCTACGGTGGAGGGGAAACGAGCGAAGAGGATCAGATGCCGGTAGAAGAAAGTGGCAACATGTTGATCCTCGTCGATGCGCTGGCCCGTGCGGAAGGGAATGCTCATCTGGCAGAGTGGTACTGGCCCCAACTGACGCAGTGGGCAGAGTATCTGAAAGCCAAAGGGCTCGATCCGGAGAATCAGCTCACCACCGACGATTTTGCCGGGCATGTTGCTCACAATGCCAATCTCTCCCTCAAGGCGATAGAGGCGCTTGCCGCGTACGGTGATCTGGCTCGCCTGCTCCATCACGATCAGACTGCAAGCGACTATGAAGCTGCTGCCAAGGAGATGGCGAAGAAGTGGGTTGAAATGGCGCGCGAAGGCGACCACTACAAACTTGCCTTTAACAGTCCTGGAACCTGGAGCCAGAAATACAATCTCGTCTGGGACAAGATTCTCGGGTATGGTCTCTTCCCTCCCGAGGTCCGCGAAACCGAGATTGCCTACTACCTGAGCAAACTGAATCGGTATGGTCTGCCACTCGACGTTCGCGCGCGCTATACAAAGCTCGATTGGTCGGTCTGGACAGCGACCCTGGCTTCAACGCAGGAGCAGTTCGAGAAGATCATCGATCCGATCTACCGTTGGATGGTTGAAACGCCTAGCCGGGTTCCGCTCACCGACTGGTATGACACGAAGAACGGAAAGCAAGTTGGCTTCCAGGCCAGAAGCGTCGTCGGCGGTGTCTACATCAAGGCGCTCGCCGATCAGGCTCTCGTCCGCAAATGGCGAGCCGCAGGTGCCGAGTCGCACTGAGCGACAAGGGAGCCAAGGAGGGGATTCGATGCATGCCGATCGAGCGAATTCGGGACGTCGCAATCGTCCAACGCGGCGGCAAGTTCTGCGCACGATCGGGATGACAGGAGCCGCGTCCGCACTTGCGCCGTGGCTGCGAAGGGCAGCTGCGTCGCCTTCCCGGCCCACACCCGCCAACCATGCCTTACCGATGCCGGCGGCGTTTTCTTTTCTTCCGCTAGGTTCCATTCGACCCCGAGGCTGGTTGCTCGACGTACTGCGCAAGCAAGCTGACGGGTTAAGCGGGCATTTGGGTGACGTCTGGCCGGATGTGGGAGCAAATAGCGGCTGGCTCGGCGGTTCAGGGGAGTCGTGGGAGAGAGGTCCCTATTATCTCGATGGCCTGTTGCCTCTCGCCTATCTCTTAGATGATTCGCGTTTGAAGGCAATCGCGCAGAAGTTCGTCGATTGGATCCTCGAACATCCCTGGCAAAACGGGATGCTAGGTCCAGGGCAGAATGACGATTGGTGGCCGCGCATCGTGATGCTGAAGGCGCTGACGCAATACCAGGAGTTGACGGGCGACGAACGCGTCATCCCCGCGATGGATCGCTACTTCCGATATCAGTTGTCGGAGTTGCCGCGGCGGCCTCTGCGCGATTGGGGAAAGTTCAGATGGCAGGACGAGGTGCTGAGCGTCCTGTGGCTTTATGAGCGCACCGGCTCATCGTATCTTCTCGATTTGGCAAGGCTGCTTCACCAACAGGGATACGATTGGATCGGCAGTTTCGAGAAATTCAAATACAAGCAGAAGATCACGGCGGAGTTCATCAAGCTCGAGCAAGGACAAGGGCTCGCCGATCTGGCGCTCGCAACTCATGGCGTAAACAATGGCCAGGCCGCGAAGTGCGGACCTGTGTGGTCGCTCATCTCAGGGATCCCGCGCGATCGCGGAGCAGCGCTGCATATGCTCCAGGAGCTGGATCATTATCACGGCTTGCCCAATGGTATGTTCTCGTGCGACGAGCATCTGGCGGGACCGAACCCATCGCAAGGTTCAGAGCTCTGCACCGTTGTCGAGCTGATGTTCTCGCTTGAACAGTGCCTGGCCATTACGGGTGATGTGGCCTTTGGCGATCGCCTCGAGCATCTTGCTTTCAATGCATTGCCGGGCACACTCACGAACGATATGTGGGCGCATCAATACAATCAGGAGCCTAATCAGGTCGAGTGCAGCCTTCACCACAAGCCTTGGGTGACCGATGGCCCGGAGTCGAATCTCTTTGGACTTGCTCCGAACTTCGGCTGCTGCACGGCGAACTACCATCAGGGTTGGCCCAAGTTTGCAAACAGTCTCTGGATGCAGGCCCGTGCGGACGGCGCGGAAGAATCGAATGTAGTGGCTGCGGTTGCCTATGCGCCTTGCGAGCTTCGAACCACTCTGAGGGGAACACCGGTACACATCGTCGAAGAGACCGACTATCCCTTCAGGGGTGGCGTACGCATCAGCGTCTCTCCCTCCAAGCCGGTTCGCTTCGACCTCCGCTTGCGCGTCCCTGGCTGGGCCGATGGAACATCGATGCGTGTGAACCGCAATCCGCTGCCCGGAGCAACCGCAGGGGTATTTGTTGCGATTGACCGCACGTGGAGAGTAGGCGATCTGGTGGAGATCGAGTTTCCGATGCACCTCCGCACATCGCACTGGTTCAACAACTCAGTCGCGATCGAGCGGGGCCCGCTGGTTTTCTCCTACGCTATCGGAGAAGACTGGGTCAAGATGCGGGAGTACGGACTCAAGTCAGCGGACTGGCAGGTCTACCCGACAACGCCGTGGAACTACGCCTTGAGCATCGATCCGAAGGTGCCGGGAGCATCGATCAATGTTGTTGAGAGCCCCATCACAGCGAATGTCTTTGATCAGCAAAGTGTTCCACTGCATCTGATCGCCAAGGCTCGCCAGATGCCAGCTTGGCAAGCTGAAGATGGTGTCGCAGATCCTGTACCCCAAAGTCCAGTGATGAGTAACGAGCGCGAGGAAGCAATCAAGCTCATCCCATACGCGGCCGCCAAACTCAGAATTACTGCGTTTCCGCAGTTGATCGTCTCCTCCAAATCCTCATCGCATTGACCGGATGGCATATGCCAGCAGCCCACGATAATTCGGCTCTCCCTCTGAGAGACTCAACTCTCTCGCTGATTAGGGACTCTATTGCACGTCCGATTTACAGCCGCGCACTAATGCCTTCGAGAGTCGTTCATATCGGTGTTGGCGGGTTCAATCGGTCGCATCTTGCCGTCTATCTGGATGACCTTCTCTCTGGTTCGGCATCGGATCGGTGGGGAGAATTGGGAATCGGGTTGCTTGCTAGCGACAAGCAGATCAACCATGCTTTGACGAGTCAGGATTGCCTCTACGGTGTACTCGAACGCGACGGCGACCGAGAAGAGTATCGTGTTGTGGGCTCGCTCGTGGGTCATCTCTACGCCCCCGAATGCACCGCAATGGTGCTGGAACGTCTGAGCGCGCCAGAATGTTCCATCATTTCGCTCACAGTAACTGAAGGTGGCTACTTCACGGAAGATGCCTCTGGGCGCGTTCTAGTCGATCATCCGGATATTCAATACGATCTCGGGCATCCCGATTCGCCGCGCACTTGGTTGGGGTATGTGGCCGCCTCCGCTCTAAGCCGAATGCAGCGCGGGAGCCAACCTTTCACGCTGCTTTCCTGCGACAATCTACAGTCGAATGGCGCCACAGCCCGAGAGGCGCTGCTCGCGTTCGCAGACGGGCGCAGCGCGGAACTACGGCGCTGGATTGAAAGTAACATCGCGTTTCCTAATAGCATGGTCGATCGAATCACGCCTAAAACAACGCAGGCAGATCGGGATCATATCTTAAAGAAGTTCGGCATTGCAGATCTGTCGCCTGTCGTCTGCGAAAGCTTCCGGCAATGGGTCCTCGAAGACGAGTTCGCTGCTGGGCGGCCCGCCTGGGAGTCAGTCGGAGCGCTGATGACCATCGATGTGGCGCCGTATGAAAAGACCAAAATCCGGCTGCTCAACGGCGGCCACTCAGCAATCGGCTACGCGGCCGACCTGACTGGGCTTTCCTACATCAGCGAAGCTGCGACCGATCCATTATTACGTGAACTGTTGATTCACTTCCTGGAGGAGGTTCGACAGACTCTGACCACCCTTCCAGGAATCGACCTTGAGGAATATTCGGCGACGATTGTCAGTCGCTTCTCCAATCCAACAATTCGTGACCAAGTCGCTCGAATCTGTTCCAACGGCTGCTCCAAGATTGCTAGATTCATCGTGCCTTCTCTAAGAGACGCGCTGAGAAAGGGCATTCAGCCGAGGATCATTCCTGTTGTGCTTGCCGCATGGCTGCACTACGTCGCCATTCGTGAGGGATCCACAACGTTTGAAGATCCATCGATCTTTATGCTGCGGCCGTTCCTCGCTGCAGGTGGATCCGAGGCGCGGATCGCCCTCGGCGAGCGTAGTTTGTTCGGCGAGATTGCTGTGACTCATCCCCGCGTTGTGGGCGCCGTGCAGATATGCCTTGATGCATTTCGTAGCCGGGAAGCACGCGCCGTCATCGCGGAGGCCTTACTAAGGACCAATGATGAGAGCTAACGTGACTGAACCGGATACACGAGTTTCAATTGCCGAGAGATTCGGTATGCATCCGGAACTCGCGATTGGCTATCTTGGACTACTACTGTTCATGATCGGCGATGGCGTAGAAGCGGGCTTTCTGTCACCGTTCCTCGTAGATCTCCACTTCACGACTTCTCAGGTAGCCGTCGTTTTCAGCGGGTACGGGATAACTGCCGCACTGTCATCGTGGCTTAGTGGTCCGCTCTCTGACATCTTCGGGCCCAAGAAGGTCATGTGGGCCGGCGTTCTCATCTGGCTTGGATTTGAACTCCCATTTCTTTCTCTGGGCATAGCGCATGCAAACTACCTCATCATCGTTGCAAGCTACGCTTTGCGCGGTTTCGGCTATCCGCTTTTCGCTTACGGATTCCTCGTGTGGATCACAGCGGTGACGCCGGAGCGCTACATGGCGACTGCAGTGGGTTGGTTCTGGTCCGCCCGGACCGGCGGCCTGCCAACGCTGGGCTCCTTGCTGGCAAGCTTCTCGGTTCCTCTTCTGGGCGCGTACAAGACTCTTTGGGTCTCTGTGGCGCTGGTTGGCCTTGGCGGTTTGATCACACTTTTCGGCGCGCGCGAGAAGCACGGAACGATGCCGCTATCAAGGTCCGGTCATAATCCCATGAGGCTGCTGCTTTCCAGCGTCTCCGTCGTATGGAAGCATCCCAAAGTCGGACTGGGCGGAATCGTCGCCACCATTACAACGACTTCCGAATTTGGATTCCTCGTGTTCCTGCCGATCTTTTTCACTCGTGTCGTCGGCTTTAGGCTTGAGGAGTGGCTTCAGATTCTGAGCATCATGTTCGCCACCAACGTTGTCGCCAATCTTTTTTGGGGATACGTCGGCGACCGCATCGGCTGGCGCCGGACCATCACATTTGCCGGCTCGTGTGGATGCGCCGTGACAACGCTCGGACTGTATTATGTGCCCCACATCTTTGGAACTAACTATCCCGTTGTGGTCGCCGCAAGCATGGCCTACGGCATCGCGCTCGCGGGCTTTGTTCCCATCGCCGCCATCATGGCAGTGCTGGCGCCAGAGTCGAAAGGCGCATCCATGTCGATCATGAACCTTGGCTCGGGCCTGAGCACCTTCATCGGCCCCGCGGTTGCGGGGATCTTTTTGCCTTCGCTCGGAGTTTCCGGCGTGATTTGGATCTTTGCTTTTATGTACCTCGTTGCGGCTGCGGTAAGTTATACACTCCGAATTCCAGGAGTCAGATCACTACGGTAGCACGGAGGGCTCTTGAGAGGCCGATATCATTTTCACTTGTTCGGGATTTTCGGCCGTAAATCCCGTTGCGCGCCATCACTCGATGGTCAGCTCGACTTTGATCACCGACGCCTTTGGAATTGCGACAAACGCACATC
>JBARBI010000330.1:0-7751 GCA_049792875.1 Candidatus Sulfotelmatobacter sp. | reverse complement strand
CTCACCTGGGTGAAATCGCAGCGCTCATGGGATCTTCTGCGCTCCGATCCGCGCTTCATCGATTTGGTACATCGCATGAACTTTCCGGAATAGAGCCGTTGAGAACTGGGGCGTTCGGGCTGTAGGTATTAAAATGCGCCGGAATCTTCCCGCGAGAGACGCGGGGTGTGGTTGATTTCACGTTTAAGGCTGAGCGAGGCAACATGCCACTGGTTCTCGGGCCCGGTTCGCTTTCAGTCGAGAACTCAGGGAGTCGCCGTCAGGAGATCGGCGGCTGCCACACGGGTTTTTGAAACCGCATCTTCTTCTTCGGTGAACCAGTCTGGTGCAGCGTCGTTGGATCTTTCCGTTGGTTCATGCCATGCCACTTTTTTGCCGAGTGTCCCTGCGGTTTCCAGTTAACATTCGTTTCCATAATGGTTCCTTCCGGCCGCGTGCGCCATACAGAAAAGAGAGCATGCACCGGCCGCTCACGTCTCATCGAATTTCAGCTAGGGGATGGTGAGGACGACCTTGCCGAAGTGCTTATCGTGTTCGAGGTAGTGGTGTGCCACGATGCAATCGCCAAGGGGCCAAACCTTGTCCACGATGGGTTTCAGGCATCCCTGCTCTACCAACTTCAGGACGGTGCGTAGTTCATCTTTTGTTCCCATATAGGAACCAAGAACGGAAAGCTGGCGAGTGAACAGGAAGCGGATGTCCAATTTTGCGTCGAAGCCGGTGGTGCACCCGCAAGTTACCAGGCGTCCGCCAGGGGCCAGGCTCTTGACGCTTTCGTTCCAGGTGGCCTCGCCGACATGCTCGATGACAACATCCGCGCCCCGGTGGTGAGTCAGCAGGCGAACTTCTTTGGAGACGCGCATGATGCCGTGGTGGATGGTTTCGTCCGCGCCAATTTCCTTGGCTTTGGCGAGCTTCTCGTCGGTCCCTGCAGTGGCGATGACGCGCGCGCCCAAGAACTTGGCGATCTGGATCGCCGCAGTACCGATGCCGCTGCCTGCGGCAATGACAAGGACATCTTCGCCAGGCTGAACGTGAGCGCGATTCACAAGCATGTGCCAGGCGGTCTGGAAGACGATAGGAATCGCCGCGGCGTGAACCCAATCCAGATTTTCGGGACAGGGCAGGCAGTTGACTTCCGGGCAACGGACATACTCCGCGCAACCACCGTCCAACATGAAGCCGAGAATCGTGGAATCCGGGCAACAGTTGTCTTGGCCAGAGAGGCAGGCAGGACACTTGCCACAACTTACGCAGGGAGCAAGGACCACTCTTTCGCCCACATGCACGGCGGTTACTTCAGGGCCGACCTTGACCACTTCCCCGGCGATATCACTGCCGGGAATATGCGGCAGAGGAATCTGATAACCAGGCAAGCCACGCCGGACCCATAGATCGAGATGATTGAGGGCACAAGCCCGCACGTGAATGAGGACTTCGTTGTGCCGCAGATGGGGTTCTTGGACGTCGGTGTAATGCAAAACACTGGTATCGCCGTGCTCGTGGAGCAGAATGGCTTTCATGACCGGCCTCCTCAGAAAGGCGGAGCAGCCGAACTGCACTGCTCCGCCGCCCCGTCCAACTTCGAGAAACTATTGGGTCAAGTGGAACGTTACGGTGACGTTCAGCTGGACCGGCACTGGCTGTTCGTTTAGGTACGTCGGTTGATACTTCCACTGGCGTACCGCATCAATCGCGGCCTGAATCAGCAACGGCGGTCCTGAAACTACTTTCATTTCTGTGACATTTCCCTGTTCGTCGAGAATCGCATCAATCACGACCGTGCCCTGGATGTGCACTTGCTTGGCAAGTGCGGGATATACCGGTTCAATACGATGAAGGAGCCTGGGCTCCCTAACGCGGCCACCGACGCGTACCGGCGCGGTGGGCCGGGTTTCCCGCGGGGCCAGCGGAGCTAACGGTATGGCGGTTTTCACGCCGCCAATCACTCCGCCGATGACTCCACCCATAGAGCCACCGGGCACGCCACCCGGGACACCACCGGCAACGCCCGCACCGATATCAACATCGGGCAGCGGGGCTTCTTTGAGTTGCATGATGTTCTTGGGAATGACGGTCGGGGCGATCAGTTTTCCACCACTTTCAAAGACTCTGCGGGGTGACTCAGCCCTGACTATTACGGCAGCGGGGGCCGGGGGAGGCGGTGGAGGAGGCGGGGGTGCGGTCAGAAAGGTGGATTGCAGTTGTTTGAGGTTGATGGTATCGGTGACAAAGAGTCCGGCGAGAACGGGAACTACGGCGATGGTGACGTTTATGAGGAGCGAGAGCACCGTGCTTAGCAACTTAGAACCACTGCTTATGCGGTTGTACTCGAGCAAGGATGATTGAAAAGATCCTTCTACCTTGTTCGGAGGTTTAATCGGTGTTAATGGTTCAGGAAATTCGGTTGGACTGCAGGGGCTGCGAACCAGAGTCTCGGAGCGAACCTTTTTCTTGGCCTCTGGTTCAGGAGAGACTTCGATATGCGCGGAGGGAACCATGGCCTGTACCTCCACGGATTTTTTGTAGCACGATGGCGAACAAAGCGATGTGACCCGTGGCGACAAGATATGTGACAGTGGGCAAGTTGCCGATTTATCCCGTTTGTTTTTGTGATGTTGGCCAAGTTAGACAGTTTTGGCATGTTGGGATTGCGAGAAAAGGCGTCCTGACACCACCTTTCATCGAACGGTCCGTGGGTCACACGTTTGTGTATCGTGTTCACTTGACTCCGAACAGCCTCGAATGCACCTTTCTTGTGGGTTCAGGCGTCTTTGGTCGGAGAAAGCAAATGCCGGACCCGGAGATTTTCGGACGGTGTCTGCGAACTTGCCAGTATCGCTGCTGCGAAGTTCGGTGCCCTCGGCAGGAAACTGCGGCGACCATCACAGCCGCTAAGTGGCCCATCGGCAACAACCAGTGGACGCAGTGGAAGATAGTCGATTGTCCGCTTCTTCCTGCTGGGGAGGTCTGGTGCGACATGACCTGCCTGCCACAACTGGAAGACCTGCGGATTGAAATGGGTCTTCCGCCAAAGTAAGTGTTGAGAGATGACGGAACTCTTGGAGGTGCGCCATGGAATTCACTTTGACCTCGGAGGAACACGAACTGGTCTTACGCATTCTTGAACAACATCACCGCGGGTTACTGAAGGAGATTTGGCGGACGGATCACCGGGACTTCAGACTTGCCCTGCGGGAAGAAGAAAATCTGCTCGAGTCCGTCGTGAACCGCTTGCGGGAAGTCCAGAATCAACTGCTCCGGAATGCAAGCTGAACGAAGAGGACCACGTTGAAACGCCCACAAGGGTGAACGATATAAACCTATCGAGTACTTCAAAACTCGGCGAAATTTAGGACGCAGGACCAAGGGAGGTCCGGATGACGCGAACGAAGGAACATAAGGAGAACACGCATTCCGCTGCTATGGTTCAGTGGAGCCACGAAGACTACCCGTTCGACATAAACGATATGAAGTTTGGAGGCATCCACTCCACGCACTGTGCGTGTCCGGTCTGCTATGAGTCAGGCGGCAAGCATTATTCTTATTGTCTCTGTCCGCACTGTCAGAAATTGGGAGGAGATCACTTTTCGCACTGCACCTGCCCTATTTGTGGAAAGCTCGGAGGCGGCCACTACTCGAACTGTATGTGCCCCAAGTGTAAGAAGACAGGCTAGCAATTAACCTCTTCTCTCTGCGTTAATGTTCACGAGGTAGAACCGTGCAGCGAAACTGACTCCACAGCTGTGTGGCCCACGGTGGCCTAGCGTAAGTGGTGGGTGCTTCGTTCTGTCTTCTGTTTGGGTCTAGCGGGTGCCCACAGCCCAGAACAGTAAACCGATGATCAGCATCAAGGCGATCAGCGTGACGAAAAAAGTAGCGGTGACATTAGGGAGTTTGATAGCTAGCATGATGCACCCCCTGACCATTGCTATTAAAACAGAGAGCCACCGCCGATAAGTGCAGCGAGCAAGCCAGTGCGTGACGCAGGTCACCGGAATCGGCTGCCGTCCAGCTCAAGTACTGACGCGCCGTCGATCGGATTCTGCTGTCCGCGATTCTTCAGCGTGCTAATATGCACACGGGTTTACGATTTGGAGGTGCTCTATGCCATTCAACTTTATGACCCTATCAAGAGTGGATTTGCCGGTAAGCCAAACTGAAGGCCGGAAAATTCTGGAACGCGATCAATTCTGCTGCAGGTACTGCGGATTGGACGGCAAGACCAGCTTTGAAAATGCGCTGGTCATGTCCGTTGATTTCGTTGTGCCAAGGGCTCGCAAGGGAAAGAAAGATCCTGCCAACTTGGTGGCTTGCTGCCGTCCGTGCAACATCATCAAGGGCAAGCGGGTCTACAAGAGTTTCGAGGATGCCAAAAAATATGTGCTCGCGCGGCGCGCAGAGATTCGCAAGTCTTGGGAGGCCGAGCACTCTCAGCCGATGGCGAAGGCGGCTTCCGCTTAATCGGTTTCGAATGGGCGCGGACACCACGGACCGAAAAAACGATTCGTGATTTGCGAATTTGGTAGCCTTGGTGCCCGGACCACCTCGTTGGTCTCGGCATTTGCCGAGATGAGAGTTCATTGGGCGTTGGTGATCGTTCCGATAACTCATTGTCGACCTTGCCCTGAACTCATTGTGGATGCCTGCGCCGGTTGTTCCTAAAATTGAAAGACAGTGGGATCACGCGGCCGCCGGTCGCCCCTGAACATGCGGTTTAATTCTTGACAGGCTGTCTGTCTCGCCGATCCTACAATTTAGTGCAAGCGGGAGGTGATTCAGGGATGCGGGTGACCAGATTCATTCTCGCTTGTTTCATCATTGTCTCGGTCGCGCTCCCTCTCCGTGCTAGGCCTAATGGCGGCACAGTTATCGGTATCGTCAGGTTTCAGGGGACCCCACATAAGAGGGCACCGCTCGACCTAGCCAAGGAACCCGCCTGCGTGAAAATGCACGCAGCCGATCCGCTATTGAACGAAACGGTCGTAACCGGTCGCGGAAATGGGTTAGCCAATGTGGTCGTGTACATCTCCGCTGGCGAGGCGAATACCAATATGAGCCCGGCCGGCGCTGCGGCCTTCGATCAAAAAGGCTGCCGCTACAAGATGCATGTTCTCGCGGTCCGAGTCGGTCAGGAGATCAAGATCGGGAATAGCGACCCAGTAGCTCACGACATCCATCCGCTCGCCAAGGTGAATCGCGAATGGAGCCGCATCCAGCCTCCGAAAACGCCGCCTTTTTCCTACTCCTACGAAAACGAAGAGTTCATTCCCGTTAAATGCAATATTCATCCTTGGATGCAAGGTTATTTTGTGGTCTTGAAGACCAGCCATTTTGCCGTGACTGCTGAGGACGGGTATTCCGCTTGCCGGATCTTCCGGCGGGTAAGTACACGGTTACCGCCTGGCATGAATCGCTGGGAACCCAGAGCCAGGAGATTTCAGTCACCGACGGAGAGACCACCACCATCTACTTCACCTTCCCCGCAAGACCCTGAAGGAAACGCGCTGATAGGTTCGCAGAACTCTAAGGTTCAATAATCCCGCCGACCCGTCCTCCGCTAACCCGTTGAAATCAAGAACACAACAGGCAAAGGCATGAACGGAATACGCAAAGCTGAAATAAATGGACGCCAAAGAAACGATTTTCGAGGACTTGTACCAGGCTCCGACGTGACAAAGAAGCCGCCCTAAAATCGAGCGGCGTATAGTGATGAAGTGGCGAGCTGCAGTTCATCTGGAGACTCGCTCTCCGGAGCTACGTGCTCATCTATATTTTGACTTGTAGATGGGAGTCGCTCGTATGGCCTTGAAACGGTTTAAACATGGTTATGCGGGTCCCACCGGAGAAATTGGTGTATGCTGCACTCGAATCGCTCCCCGAAGAATAGTGCGTGGAAGACTGCCGTAAACGATGAGCAGGGCCGGATTACAGTAAATGTGTGAGGGAGCTGAACAGGAGGTTTTCATGGGGAAGCGAGCGAAGCGATGGATGGCCGGATCTGGAGTCGCGATCGGTGTGCTCATTGCGGCGGGCAGTGCACTAGCGCAGAACGTTGTAGTGGATGCTACGCCCTCCCATGTCGTGAATGTGTTTAGCCCGCCCCACGCTCTGGGCGGAGCCATTGACCGGTTGAGAGCAGGGGAGGGCGCCCCCGGGAAAGAAGAGAGACGACTGTCGAAGGAAGAGGTCGATAAGAACACGGATTCGCTGCTACGTGATCCTGTATTGAAGGAAATACTTGGCGCGGGATGGCAGACGGTGACGTACCGGCAGAATACGGAATTGATGGTGGAGGCGTGGCATTGGAATGCTGCCGGGAAATGGAGCAACGCGGAAAAGAAGGAAGGGTATTTCACGGGCAGCGCGGATCCGGGGGAGATGATACGGCACTCGTATGCATACCCACTGCCGCATCGAGGGTTCAGCCGAGGAGATGGAAACGGATGGTCGCGGCTGACCGACGGGAATGTGAATTCGTACTGGAAGAGCAATCCATATCTGACGAAGGACTTCACCGGGGAAGACGATGCGCTGCATCCGCAGTGGGTGATGATCGATCTGGGCGCAAAGGTAGATGTGAACGCGATCCGCATCGCGTGGGCTAACCCTTATGCGCGACGGTATGCAGTCCAATTCTGGACGGGCGTGCTAGAGCCGTTCTACGACGGAACGCAGGCGGGGACGTGGCAAACCTTTCCGAAGGGCTATATCACCGGAGGGCAGGGCGGTACGGTGACACTGAAGTTGGTGACAGGAAACATTTCCGCGCGGTACTTGCGCATCTGGATGACGGAGTCATCGAACACTTGCGACACGCATGGATCGGCGGACAAACGAAATTGCGTGGGGTACGCAATCAACGAACTGTACGTGGGGACGCTTTCGGCGGGGGGCAGCTTTAATGACGTGGTGCAACATTCGCCGAGCCGGCGGCAGACGGTAACGTGGCCATCATCGGTGGACCCATGGCATGCGGAAACAGACTTGGACTACTCGCGTGGGGACCAGATTGGATTTGACCTGTTTTTCACCAGCGGAATTACGAGAGGCCTGCCGACAATGGTCCCAATCGCGATGCTGTACGCAACGCCGGAAGATGCCGCGGCGGAAATCGCGTATTTAGACAAGCGACATTACCCGATTTCGTGGATTGAGATGGGCGAAGAAGCTGACGGCCAGCACATGCTGCCCGAAGATTATGGCGCGCTCTACATCCAGTTTGCGACGGCAATTCACAAACTAGTGCCGGAAGCGAAGTTGGGTGGGCCAGCGTTCGAAGGGACATTCGGTGATGCGGAGATTTGGCCAGATGGGATGGGAAGAGTTTCCTGGCTGGCACGGTTCTTGGATTATCTGAACGCGCACGGACGATTGAACGATTTCACGTTTTTTTCATTTGAGCACTACCCGTTTATGGGAAGAGAAGATACGGCGTCTTGGAACGATCTGTACTTGGAGCCGGGCTACGTGAGCCACGTCGTACAGGCGTGGAAAGACAACGGGCTGCCGACGAATTTGCCGTTTTTTATGACCGAAGGAAACATGGGCGGAGGAGGCGGACCGAGAGACGTAAAGAGCGCACTGTGGCTCGCCGACTACGTAGGCGCGATGCTGGCGGAAGGGGCGAGCGGGACATTTTATTTTCACTACATGCCGACGCCGGGAGGGCGTGGCCAGTTCCTCGCACTGGACAAGGACTACCACGTGACCAATTATCCGCCGCAGTACCTGGCGGCCCAAGTGATTAC
>JBARBI010000329.1:0-16864 GCA_049792875.1 Candidatus Sulfotelmatobacter sp. | reverse complement strand
TTCGAATCGGTGAAGGCGATTGCTTCGGTGGTGCGGCGTCCCATTATCGCGGGCCTGGCGCGCGCCTGCCGTCCTGACATCGAGCGTGCGTGGGAGGCGCTGAAGTATGCGGCGCGTCCGCGGATCCATGTGTTTCTGGCGACTTCCGATATTCATTTGAAGTACAAGCTGCGGATTACGCGCGATCAGTGCGTGGAGCAGGCTCGGGACGCGATTCGCTTTGCCAAATCGCTGTGTGAGGACGTGGAGTTCTCGCCGGAAGACGCGACGCGGACCGACCCTGATTTTCTGTGTCGCGTGCTGGAGGCTGTCGTCGACGTGGGAGCTACTACGCTGAACATTCCTGATACCGTCGGCTACACGATTCCGGCCGAGTTCGGAGATCTGATCACAACCATCCGGCAGCGGGTGAAGGGAATTGAGAACGTAATCATTTCGGCGCACTGCCACAACGACCTGGGGATGGCGGTCGCCAATGCGCTGGCAGCGGTGGCGGCGGGGGCACGGCAGGTCGAATGCACAATCAACGGGATCGGAGAACGGGCGGGGAATGCATCGCTGGAAGAGATTGTGATGGCGATGCGGGTACGGCCCGATCGATTCGCCTACGAAACGGCCGTGATCGGCGAACAGATTTTTGCGGCGAGCCAGATGTTGAGCGAGATCACTGGGGTGCCGGTACAGCCGAACAAGGCCATCACGGGGCGCAACGCGTTTGCGCACGAAGCGGGCATTCACCAGGATGGCGTGCTGAAGAATCCGCTGACTTACGAGATTATGACGCCGCAGTCGGTGGGAGTGCCGGATTCGAAGCTGGTGCTGGGCAAGCACTCTGGACGACACGCGCTCAGCATCCGGTGCGAACAACTCGGGTATCAGTTCGACCGCAGGGCGCTGGATGACATTTACCGGCGCTTTGTCCGGCTGGCGGACAAAATCAAGCACGTCGAAGATCATCACCTGCTGGAACTGATTCGCGATACCCATAAGCCGTCCGGGTCGGCGACGCCGCTGATTGAGCCGATTGTTCCTGCGCAGGCGGCGGTCGTCAACGCGCCCGGGCCTGAGGCTGCGCCCGAGCCCGAACCTGCGAAGCCGTTTCCGGTGGGGCCGCAGACGAACGCGTTCGGGGTGCCGCTGCCGGTTCACGGCGATTCCCATCACGAGCAGACCCAGCAGGAAGACTATCTCTGGGGCGTATAACGTCGAGAGCCAGCCATGGGGGACTCCAGTCAGGCGAGCGTTCACTTTGAGGGTAGTGCGCCCATCCTGCGCGTGGAGAACATGGAGGCAAGCCTCCGGTTCTACGTGAACCTTCTTGGTTTCAAGAATGCAAGTTGGGGGTCGGCGGAGTTTACCAGCGTAAACCGCGACCAAGCCGGCATCTACCTTTGCCGTGGCGGTCAGGGTGCGGGCAAGGCGTGGATTTGGGTCGGGGTGGAAGACGTAGAAAAGTTGTATGAAGAATACAAGGCTCGCGGGGTGACGATCCGGATGCCGCCGACGAACTACTCGTGGGCGCTTGAGATGCAGGTTGAGGATCCGGATGGCAACGTGCTGCGGATCGGGTCGGAGCCGAACTAGGCATCGAGTTCACCTTCGGCCATGCGTGAGAAGTCGTGCTGTCCCTGCGGGACTCGTGGCCTCTTCTCGCTGCTACCCGGCACTGCCGTGCCGGGCTTTCACATACTGCCCCTTCGGGCTCGGGTGCCGTGATTTCGTTCCACCCCTTTTTCCGAAATGCGGGTCTCACCCAGGTTGTAAGTCCACACAGAAAAGAAAAGCTTGATCGCAGCGCGGAGAGCGCTGCGCCACCCAAGATCGGTCCAGCCGGGAAGGCGCGGTTGGCGGTAGGGTTTCTGCAAGAGTTGAACCGTTTCCATTAGACTAGTTCGCGCATGATCCTGAAACTTACTGTCCTACCTGGGGACGGCATCGGTCCGGAAGTTACGGAACAGGCCGTGCTCGTCTTGCAGGCTGTGGCCTCCGGGTTTGGCCATCAAATTCAGCTTCAACATAAACCTGTTGGCGGAGCGGCGCTCACCGCGGTGAACGATCCCCTGCCGGCGGACACGGTGCAGGCATGCCTGGCTGCGTCGGCCGTGCTGTTGGGGGCGGTGGGGAGTCCGGCTTTCGATCATAATCCGGGCCATTTGCGGCCTGAGGCGGGGCTGCTGCGCTTGCGGCGTGAGCTGGGGGCGTATGCCAACCTGCGTCCGGCGGTGTTCTTCCCAGCGCTGGAGGATTGCTCGCCGCTGCGGGCTGAGATCGTGCGCGGGACTGACATCCTGATCGTGCGCGAACTGCTGGGGGGGGCCTATTTTGGTTCGCCCAGGTCGATCGAAGGTGAGCCGGGGTCGCGGGTCGCCGTGAACACCATGCGTTACGGGGAGTCGGAGATCGAACGCATTGCGCGCGTGGCCTTTGAGCTGGCCATGAAGCGGCGGCGCAAGGTTCTGTCGGTGGACAAGGCCAACGTGTTGGAATGCTCGCGGCTGTGGCGGGACGTGGTGACGCGCGTGGGGAAGGAGTATCCCGAGGTGAAGCTGGGGCATCAGTATGTGGATTCGGCCGCGATGTTGCTGGTGCAGCGGCCCACGGATTTTGATGTGCTGCTGACGGAGAATATGTTTGGGGATATTCTTTCGGATCAGGCTGGGGGCGTCGTGGGTTCGCTGGGGCTGCTGGCTTCGGCGAGCGTGGGAGGTCCGGTGGGGCTGTATGAACCGGTCCACGGCTCGGCGCCAGACATCGCGGGCAAGGGGATCGCGAATCCGCTGGGAGCGATTCTGTCGGTGGCGATGCTGCTGCGGCATTCGTTTCAGTTGGAGAGGGAAGCGGCGTGCGTGGAGACGGCGGTGTCGGCGGTGCTCGGGCAAGGTGCGCGGACGGCGGATCTGGCGGGGAAATCGCATGCCGCGATTTCCACGGGCGAAATGGGCAAGCGAGTGGTTGAAGCGGTGAAGGCTGCGCCACTCAAATCCCCTTTGTCGTCCTGAGCGAAGCGAACGACCATGTACTCGGCTCTCCCAGCAGATTGCATGGGTCCTTCAATTCGCGCAGGATGACAATTGGTCTCAAGAGTCGCCGCATTTCCGGGATTCGACCTTAGGCGTGCGGGCCGCGGTGGGTGGGGAGCGTCTTTGCCGTGCCGGGCGCGGCGTGGCCGTTGTATTTTCCGGTCACGTCGTACCAGCGGACTCGGAGCATTTCCATCACCATGCGGGAGCCGTCGACCAGGGGGTTGATGCGGGTTCCGCCGCTGTGTCCCCAGACGACGGGGACTTCCTGCACTTTGAATCTGAACTTTCGGGCGAGGAAGAGAATTTCGGGATCGAAGCCCCAGCGCTCGATTCTCTGCAGAGGGAAGATCGCCTGAACTGCAGCCTGCTTGAAGGCTTTGAATCCGCACTGTGTATCCTTAAATTGCAGGCCGAGCGTGAGGCGCAGGATCAGGTTGAAGATTCGGCCGAAGAGTTGGCGGTGTAGGGGCTGACGCTGCGTCTGGGTTTCGGCGCGCAGCCAGCGGGAGCCGATAGCGATGTCGGCGCCCCCATCCAATGCCTGGAAGAGCTTCGGTGCTTCTTCGATCGGAGATGACAGGTCGGCGTCGCTGAAGAGGACGATGCGACCGCGAGCGTTGAGCATGCCGTTGCGCACGCTGTATCCCTTGCCGCGATTGCCGGGATTTTCGATCAGGCGGAGAGTCGGGTCTTTCGCAGCAAAGGTGCGAACAATTTCGGCGGTGTTGTCGCGGGATCCGTCGTTGACGACGATGACCTCCGCGTCCCAGCCTTGGGCGCGCACGTAGGCCAGCACCTTGTCGAGGGTTGTGCCCAGGCGGGCGCTCTCGTTATATGCGGGAATCACGATGCTGTAAGTGGGGTCCAAGAGCGGTTCTCGGTTCTCAGTTCTCAGTCGGAGAGACTGGGGTCTGAGCTGAAAGAGCAGCATTGACATTGTACGGTGTTGATTTGGGATTTCGGAAATCGGGGGAAACGCGGTTTGCGGAAGAAGTGGGTGTGGCCCAGGGGCTAAAGCCCTTCAAACGAGAAGGAGGCCTTTATCGCAGCGCTAAAAAGCGCTGCGCCACCCAAAACCGCCTGAGGACTGAGAACTGAGAGCTGGCTCACGCTACTTGGCGCTTTTGCTCGAGCATGGAGAAATATTCGGCGACCAATTCTGCGTCCCAGAGGCCGCGAGCGGCTTCGTCGCGCATGGTCTGGGCGGCCAGTTCGTGCGTCAGAGGCGCTTTGTAGGAGCGGGCGGTGCGGAGTGCGTCGTAGACGTCCACGACCTGCAGGACCCTGGGGAGTACGGGAATCTCCGGGCCGATCAGGCCATCGGGATAGCCGGAGCCGTCCGAATGTTCGTGATGGTGGCGGATGATGGGCAGCACCAGGCGCAGGGAATGCAGGGGCTTGCAGATATTCTCGCCGGTGATGGGATGAAGTTTCATGACAGCCCATTCCGCAGGCGTGAGGTCGCTGCCTTTTTTCAGAATTTCGTCCGGCACGGCGATCTTGCCGAGATCGTGCAGGTACCCACCGCGCTTCAGGGCGATGATCGAATCTTCGTCCATGCCCAGGTGGCGGCCGAGATCGGCGGCGCGAACGGAGAGGCGCTCGCAGTGGCCTTCGGTGTAGGGGTCGCGGCCTTCGACGATCAGGCCCAGGGTGCAGAGAACCGAGTCGGCGGTCTCCAGTTCGTCGGTGAACTCTTTCAGGCGGAGCAGCGACTTTACGCGGGCGATGAGTTCCTCGGCAAGGACGGGCTTGTTGAGGAAGTCGTCGGCGCCGGCCTCGATGCCGCGCACCTTGTCGGTGCTGTCGCTGAGCCCGGTGATGAGGACGAAGGGAATCAGGCGCGTGGCCGGGTTTTCTTTTAAGCCGCGGCAGAATTCGTAGCCGGACTTGCCGGGCATCATCACATCCGAGAGGATCAGATCGGGCAGTTGCCGGCGGACCTCCGCCTCGGCTTGCTCGGCATTGGAGGCGGTGATCACGTCGTATCCGCGCATGGTGAGCAACTGGCTCATCAGGCCAGCAATGCTGGGCTGGTCGTCGACGACCAGAATGCGTGGGACACGATGTCGAAGTAAAACATCCCCCATATTTAGATAAGAGGCGGCTTCAGTCTTCGAAGTTGTCTGCGGATCCGGCCGGGACGTAAGACGAGAAGGAGGCGAGATGCTCATGCTGAATCCGTCAGTCGAACACCCGATTTTACCCCCATTTGGAGATCTCCGCCTGTCTCCTGCAAGTTTTTTGGACAGTTGCCTCGTCTTGCGGAACGCTGCGACTCCCGTTTTGGTACGTCAAATCTCGCGGATGTGACCGGAATCCTTGCTTCGAGCGGGTGTGGTTCCTACCCTCGCCTCATGCGGATCATACAAGGAAGCCTGGTTGTCTTGCTGTTTTGTGTGGGTCTGTCGGCTGCGGCCGCGAAGGTCCACATCATCACATTTGGGAAATGGACAACTGTGCAATGGTTTACCGGTTCTGGGACGGATGAAAAACCCCTGACCATCAAGATCCGGGCGCTGATCATTGATGGGAGGGTCAAAGAGTACGCAGTGGGCGCGCCGCACGAGGTGACGGAACAGCTGTTTGTGGTGCGGCGGGTGTTGCGGGTGAATGACAGTCTTCCCGAGGATCCGGGCGTACGCTGGCAGTGGCAGCGTGGAGGCTGGCTGCTGGTCGATTGCCTGACGGGGCGCGTTTCCGCAATCAATCTTCCGGAGTTCGATGTTTATTATTCCGCAGCCAGTCGGTACCGCGACTACGTTGCCTACGGTGGAGTGGGGGACGATGGCAAGAAGACGTATGCGATGGTGGCGCAACTCAGCCGGCGTAAACCGGTTCTAAAGAAGCCGCTGTTGAATGAAGTGCCCGAGGATGCCGCGCCCGACTCCGCGTGCCCGGCGCCGCCCTGGCAAAGAAGTCCGGTGCGGGTGAGCTTTGAGCCAGGGAGCGGAGGGAAGCAGACGTTTGCGATCCGCGGGCAGGTGGTGGATCTGGTGAATGATGCGGAGGAGGACGAGGAAGGGTCGAAGTAGGACCTCGGACTTCAGACGCTAATCTCCCGCTGCTTCGACTGCGGGGAGTTCCTGCGCTGCCGTTTTTTCTTTGACCTTGGCGCTGGTGACCAGAATGACGGAGAGTACGACGATCGCGCTTCCCGCGAGGATAAAACGGTCCACAGGTTCGTGCAGGATCAGCCAGCCGAGAAAGACGGCTACTACCGGGTTCACATAGGCGTAGGTGGAAACCTTGGACGTGGGGGCGTGTTCGAGCAGCCAGATGTAGGCGGTATAGCCGATCCAGGAACCGCAGACCACGAGGTAAAACACGGCACCGAGGCCGCGCGGGGTCCAGCGGACGCGCGCGAGATCGCCGGCGAACAAGGCAAAAATAAAATTTCCCACTCCGGCGGCGGTGACTTGCCAGCCAGTGGCGCTGAAGACGTCCATGCCGGACTGCCAGCGCTTCGAGAGCACGGAGCCGAGCGCCCAAGAGAATGATCCGCCGATCAGGCTGATCGAAGCCCAGAATTCGCGATGGCCCATGGTGCCGGATTTCAGCTGCGGCCAGACCAGGACGAACAATCCCAGGATGCCAAGGACGAGACCTGCCTTGCCGCGTCCGGAAATATGGTGGTCGCCCAGCAAAAGAGAATCGAGCACCAGGAACCAGAGCGGGGTAATGGCGATGATCAACGCGGCGAGGCCGGACGACACAGAGAGTTCCGCGTACGAGAGCGTGAGGTTGCCGCCCATCAGCAGCAGCAGGCCTACGACCGCGGCGAGCGCGATCTGGCGCGCAGAATACAGGATCCTCCGCCCGGTCGCGGCGCACACGGCCAGCATGACGACTCCGGCGATAGAAAACCGCACTCCACACATGAGCGCGGGAGGGATGGTCTGCACGGCGATGTCAATCGCGAGATAGGTCGAGCCCCAGAACAGGTACACGAGTCCGAAGGCAAGAATCACCATCCACCGGCTTGGGCGCTGAGCGGAATGCATTGTTGTGAGGAGCAAGGGAAGCTAAAAGATATCAGACGAGCGCTGCGGCAGGTTGGATTCTAAAGTTGCGCGCGTTACCTCTGAGACTACTTCAGTTTCTCGTACTCCGCTCTCGCAGTCAGGAGAATTGGGATGTCGGGGTCGGCGTCTTTCCAGGCTGCAAAAAAATCCTGGTAGGCGGTGCGGGCTTTGGCGGTGTTGCCTTGGAGGGCGTAGGCCCGGCCGAGATTGAGGTAAGACAGTGGATATTCGGCGGAAAAGCTCGCGGCGCCGCGGTGATCGAGGATGCGCTGGAATTCGGCGGCTGCTTTCGCGCCATCGTGCATCTTGAGGTAGGTCATGCCCCGCATGAAAACGGGAGTGACGCCGACGGCGCGAGGCCCGGTTCCGAATTCGTAGGGGCGAAGCGACTCGAGTGTGCTGATGGCTTCTGCGAGTTGATTCTTCTCGATCTGTTGCGCAGCCCGCACTTGCGGAATGATCAGCGACTGGATGAAGCGATTGTCTGGAACATCACGCTCGAGGGCTGCGATGAGAGCCGACGATTTTTGGGCGTCGCCCGCTGTGGCAAGGGCAAAAGCCGCGCCCGAGCGAGTGTCGGGGTCGGGGGAGAGCTCGACGGCCTGCGAAGCTTTTTGCCGGGCTTCGGACTGAAAACCAAACAGCGCGTCGTCGTAAGCCTCCAGGGCCATCAGTCCGGCAGCGAATTCTTTGGCGCCCGAACCAATGAGTTTCTGACGTGTTTGTTTCCACTGTTCGTGCGATGCGTTGGCCCTGCCCAGGGCTCCTTGCCAGGCGGCGTTGAAGAACATGACGAAGGGTTCCATGGAGGTGCCTTTCACGGCCTCCAGTTGCTGTTCAGAAGCAGCATGGTCGCCGCGCATGTAGGCGAGGTCGGTGAGGACAAAGCGAGTGCCGCTTCCGTCCAGTTTCTTGGCGCTGGCCTCTTCCGAGATACTCCTGGCTTCATCAAAACGGTTTAGCGCCTCATAAGCGCCGGCCATATTGTCATAGGCAAAACGATCTTGTGGGTCGATGCGGTGAGCCTGGCTGGCCAGATCGAGTGCTTTTTCGGGCTGCCCCAGAGCGGAGGAAGCGAGGGCCGCATTGTCGTAGGGCGTTGTGTCGCGCGGATAGGTCTGTCGCCACTCGGCGTAGACGGCTAAGGATTTTTCCACATCTAACGTGACTTCGTCATAATAGTGCGCCTGGATGTAGAACTTCTCCCGCTCGCTGGCACGATCCCTCAGTTCATACGCTTTCTTGAGGGCCTGAGCGCCCTCGGTGTTTCGGCCCAAGTTCGTAAGAGCGACTCCCATGGTGGCGTATGCCATGGCGAAGTTCGAGTCCAGGTCCGTGGCCTTCTTCAAGTGGGGAAGCGCCTCGTCGTCCCGCATTTGCTGGTGCTGTTCCTGACCGAGGGAATAGGCCTGCAGCGCTTCGAGGGACGAAGTGGTCGCCTGCTCCAGGGGCTTAGCGAACTGCTGCACGGAGGCGAGCGATTCGCCCATCTTCTGGCGAAGACTGGAGGCGGCTTTGTCGAGCGACTTCAGCACCTGTTCTTTGCTCTCGACTTCAACTTGTTCGGTTGCCAGGGAATCGCCGGTCGAGCCCTTCAGGGCAGTCAGGGTGACAATGTAATGATTGCCGAGGCTGGCAATGGTGCCGGTCAGCATGGCTTGGATGCCTTCACGCTGGCAGATTTCGCGAGCGATTTCGCTGGTGAGGCGTTGATCCGAAGGTTTGCCCATGAAGCGCAGAGCCTCACGAATCCTGGATTCGGGGACGATGTTCAAGTAGGGCGACTGCTCCAGCTGGACGGCGAGCGCCTGTTTGAGGGTGCCGTCGAAGACGGGGTCGCCGGTCGTGTTGACGAAGTCGGCGAGAAGGACACTGTCTTTTTCGGTGAGCCTGGAGGACGGGCGGGAACGCAGATACACACCAAGGCCGATCAGCACGACAAGTACTCCCGCGGCGACAGGCAAGAGCGTCTGCCAGCGTTTCCCGGATGGGGTCACAGCCGATACCGCGGAGGCGGACGGCGCTACCGGGTGCGACGCAGCCGAAGGTTGCGGGGGCATGCTCGTTGGGGAACTGGCCTTGGTTGGCTGCGCCGGCGTTTCCAGGGCGGCCGGTATTGAGCTGGAACTTTGGGCGATGGCACGGCCACTATCGGTGTCGCGCTTAAGGCGCTGCAGATCGGCGCGGATGTCCGCCGCACTCTGATAACGGAGGTTGCGATCCTTCTCGAGCGCTTTGTTGATGACATCTTCCAGCTTGGCCGGGAGATCGGGATTCAGGCGGACCGGCGAAACTGGAGCGCGATCGAGAATCGCCTGGAAGATGAGGGCGGATGTATCCCCGCGAAACGGGAGCGCTCCCGTGGCCATTTCATAGAGCACAACGCCGAATGAGAACAGATCGGTGCGGCCGTCGAGTTCCTTGCCTTTGGCCTGTTCCGGGGACATATAAGCGACGGTGCCCAGGGTCGAGCCGGGACTGGTGAGGTGTTCTTCGACCGCGACTGCGGTGGGAGCAGTGAGATCGGGGATTTGCGCTGAGTCTTGCGAGCCAGCCTTCACTTTGGCCAGGCCGAAGTCGAGGATCTTGGCATGTCCGCGCTTGGTGACGAAGATGTTGGCGGGCTTCATGTCGCGGTGGACAATGCCGCCCGCGTGGGCGGCGTCGAGAGCGTCGGCAATTTCGATGCCGAGAGAGAGGATGACTTCCAGTTCCATCGGGCGGCCGGCGATCAGATGCTTGAGGGTGGCGCCGTCGAGGAACTCCATGACCAGGAAGGTGCGTCCGTCTTCTTCGCCGATGTCGTAGATGGTGCAGATATTGGGATGGTTCAGGGCCGAGGCGGCTTTGGCTTCGCGGCGGAAGCGCTCAAGGGCCTGGCGGTCTTGGGCGAGGTCGTCGGGAAGGAACTTGAGAGCGACGAAGCGGCCGAGACGTCTGTCCTCGGCCTTGTAGACCACGCCCATGCCGCCGCCACCGAGCTTTTCGATGATTCGGTAGTGTGAGATGGTCTGGTCGAGCATGACTACTTCAGTCCCTCTACCAAGTAGAGGTCTCCAAGCGTTCGGTGGAAGCCGTAGACGTATGTCTTTCCATTCGGCGTCATCACGATCGGTCCGATGGTAGACACACCGGTGGGATCGAGCGGGGCAATTTGTTTCCAGACGGTTTTCTGTCCGGTGGCCAAGTCGACACGGTAAACCTTCGCGGGTACCTCACCACTGCGGTAAAGGTAAATGGAGTGGCCGTCCTCACTCCAGTTAATGGGGATGTCTCCGGGTTCCATGCCGTTGATAGGTCGAGGATCACCACCCGCGGCGGGGAACACGTAGCCCTTCTGGTCAGGGCCGACGCCCGCGACTGACTGACCGTCGGGGGAAACCGCAAAAGCGACTGCGTCCACGCCTTCGGGAGAGATCGGTTTGGGTTTGCCTCCGGAAATGTCTTGCGTATAGAGACGCACGCCATGCTCCGGTTCGTTTCCGGAAAAGACCAGGCGCTTGCCGTCGGGGAACCAGCGGGCCCACTGGTGGTTGATGGCGTCGTTGGTGAGGGGCCGACCTTCCCCTGCCCCGGTGGGCAATAGTCGAAGCTGTTCGGGCGAACGAGGGGTCTGCACAATCGCCCATTTCTGATCGGGAGAGAGCGCGGCGGCGGCGCCCTCGCCCAGCCGAATGGCCGGCGTACCATCGGTGTTCCGAATATAGATCGCGTAGGTGAGGTCCTGAGTGTCTCCGTATTGCACCCCGCCACCGATTCCCTCTTCATCAAAGAGAAGGGTCTTGCCGTCGGCGGAGAGGTCGGCGGGATAGGAGTAGTCCAGCCACGAGAGATCCCGCTCTTTCTCCGAGCCTTCAGACAGGGCCATTACTTCGCGGCGGCGGTCGGAGCGAGCCAGCAAAACACGCCCGTCCTGCCAAATGTCGAACAGAACCAGAGAGCCAGGCACGCGGGTCACCAGGCGCTGCTTGCCCGAAGGCGTGACGGCGGTGATGTAGTGGAACAATCCCAGTTCACTCGCCGTGAACCAGATTTCCTGGCCGTCAGGCGTCCAGGCCAGACCTTGAGTGCCGTACCACTCGCGGGTCAGATCCTTCTTGTGGCCCGCGAGATCCACGATTGCGATGGAACCGCCGTCGTCGCCCTGGTTGGGATGATCCATGAAGGCGATGGAGTCGCCCTTTGGGGAAACACGCGGATAACTGATCCATCCGCCGCTGGTTTCGTAGAGAACCTTCCCGATGGGATACTCAAGACGGTCGCGGCCACCGACATTGCGCACGACTGCCAGATTCGTTCCGTCGGGGGACCAATCCGCCCATTCCACATCCTCAAGAACGGGTCTGGGTGCGCCGCCGGCGAGCGGCGCTCGAGCCAGCGTGCCCACATTGATCCAGGTTCCGACGGGATGGCTGCCCAGGGAAAGGGCCATTTCTCCCTTGGACGAAATGCCCATTAGCTCGGCCCGGCCCAGTCCCAGGGAGCGCGACTCGACCATGCCTTGGCGAGCGGAGAAAGTCTCCACCGGATTTCCCTGCCAGGCGGCGCTGTATAAGATCGTCTGGCCATCAGGGGCGAATCGGGCGGAGCGAATCTCGCCGCGGCGGAACGTGATCTCGTGATACAGCGGGGCGCTGGGCGCCGCGGGTGGCCACAGATGCTTGCCCGCGAATAATCCGATGGCCAGCGTGAGAAGAAAGCCGCAGCCGATGAGAATAGACGACAGGCGACTCCTCTGAGCCATCGCCGGTGTTGGTGCAGGCCCTGCCTTCGCTCCTATTGCGCGTTCCGTAAGGACTGGAGTGGCGCCGCTCGCAAGAGTGCGGGAAGAATCTGTGTCGCGTTTCAGGCGCTTCAGGTCTGCGCGCAACTCGGCCGCACTTTGGGAGCGCAGATCGCGGTCCTTCTCGAGCGCCTTATTCAGGATTATTTCGATCTGCGGTGGAAGTCCGGGATTCAGTTGGACGGGCGGAACGGGAATCCTGTTCAGGATGGCTTCGAAAACTACAGCCGAGGTGGTTCCGGAAAAAGGCTGCTTGCCCGTCGACATTTCATAGAGGACGACGCCGAAGGAAAACAGATCGCTGCGAGGGTCCAGGGGCTCGCCGCGCGCCTGTTCGGGCGACATATAGCCGATGGTTCCCATGGCAGTTCCGGGAGTGGTGAGCTGATCGGGACTGATGGCGGTCGGCGCGCCCAGGGTAGCTGCCGAGGCATCGGCGTGGTTCGGGGTGAGCTTCGCCAGGCCAAAGTCCAGGATCTTGGCCTGCCCGCGGGGGGTGATAAAGATATTTGCCGGCTTGATGTCGCGGTGCACAATGCCGCCGGAGTGCGCGGCATCGAGAGCGTCGGAAATCTGGATCCCCAGCTCCAGCAACTGCGTAGTCTTGAGCGGACGACCCTCGATCATGTGCTTGAGGGTCGTGCCTTCCAAATACTCCATGGCGATGAACGCCTGGCCGTTTTCGTTGCCAATGTCGTAGATGGTGCAGATGTTGGGGTGGTTCAGGGCAGATGCGGCTTGGGCCTCACGCTGGAAGCGGCTGAGGGCCTGTAGGTCCCTGGCCACATCATCGGGCAGAAACTTCAGGGCGACGAAACGATGGAGGCGGGTGTCTTCGGCCTTGTAGACCACGCCCATGCCGCCGCCACCGAGCTTTTCGAGAATGCGGTAATGAGAAATGGTCTGATCGGGCAAAGTGGTTGGCCCCGGCCTTGGGTCAAGCCATGCTAAGGCCAGCACGGGGCGAAGTCAAAGGCTTTGCGGGGTCAGGGTTTGGGCACTGTCTGGGAAATGGCGAGGTCTCGGGGCTGGCGCAGGGGAGAAGCAGTCGAGCTGCGCTCGACGGACAGCCGAGGGCGGCTGTTCCCACATAGACCCCATCCCTAACATGACCACTTCCCTATGGGACTACTTAGCTGCGCTTACCCTCTCGTTACCAAAGGGGGTTACGCGGTGCACGGAGTCCGGCTATAATCAATTAGCGATGTTGACGGTTCGCGATGCTGCGCATGAAATCCAATTCGCGCCTTCCCTATTCACCCCGCACCGAGTGCTGGCTGCACTGCCTGGTCTGCCCGCGGCGCTACCGCGCGAATCTGCCATCCCGGTTGCGACCCAGCCTCTTCGGTAGCGATTAACTCCTTCATCCTCCTTCTGATTCGCTTTGGACTGCGAGCGTTCGAACCGGGATCCTCGTGTTCCGAGGTTGCATTTGCTGACAACTGGCAGCTGACTACTGACTGCTGCTCACGGAGGATTTCATGACTACCAAGACCATGACCGCCATCGGTCCCAAGATTAAGACCGCCTTGCCCGGGCCCAACGCCAAGCGCGTGCTCGAGGGTGATCAGAAATACATTTCGCCGTCCTACACCCGTTCCTATCCGATGGTGGCCAAGAGCGGGCGAGGGATCGTCGTAACCGACGTTGACGGCAACGAGTTTTTTGATTTTTCGGCCGGCATCGCCGTGACTTCGACCGGCCACTGCCATCCCCACGTTGTGGCCGCCATTCAAAAACAGGCGGGCGAACTCATCCACATGTCGGGCACTGATTTCTATTACGAAAGCATGGTGGACCTGGCGGCGCGGTTGTCGAAGATTGCGCCCATGCCCGGCCCGCACCGGATCTACTACGGCAACTCCGGGGCGGAGGCGGTCGAGTGCGCGCTCAAGCTGGCGCGCTATCACACCAAGCGGCAGAACGTGATTGCGTTCTTCGGAGCGTTTCACGGACGGACGATGGGCGCCTTGTCGCTGACAGCGTCGAAGCCGCAGCAGCGGCGGCGATTTGCGCCGCTGGTGCCGGGCGTGACGCATGTACGTTATCCCGACGTTTATCGCGGCTGCGTGGGCGGCCAGCAGGATGCGGACAAGTTTGCGTTGGGCTGTGCCCGCTTCATCGAAGAGAAGCTGTTTAAGACCACGCTGGCGCCGGAGGAAGTGGCTGCGATCTTTGTCGAGCCGATTCAGGGTGAGGGCGGATATGTCGTGGCGCCGAAGATTTTTATGCAAGAACTGCGGCGCATCTGCGACCGTCACGGCATCATGCTGGTAGTCGACGAAGTCCAGAGCGGCATTGGACGCACGGGGAAGTGGTTCGCGGTGGAGCACACCGGTGTCGAGCCCGACATGGTCTGCATGGCGAAAGGCGTTGCTTCGGGCATGCCGTTGGGGGTCACGATGACCCGGGCGGAGGTCATGGACTGGGTTCCCGGTTCGCACGCATCGACGTTTGGCGGTAACCCGGTGGCGATCGCCGCAGCGCTGGCTACCCTCGATGTGATCGAGAAGGAGCATTTGCTCGAGAACTCGACCAGCGTGGGCAATCATATGATGAAGCGCATGGCGGACTGGCCTTCGAAGTTGAAACTGGTGGGCGATGTGCGCGGCCGCGGGCTGATGATCGGGGTCGACATCGTGAAGGACAAAGTCACGAAGGCATACGGGAACGCCGAGCGCGACCGCATCGTTGAAATGGCGTTCGAGCTAGGTGTGCTGTTCCTGGGCTGCGGGCCCAGCACGGTGCGGATCTGCCCACCGCTGGTGGTCACGAAGGAAGAAGCCGACGTCGCCGTGGATGTGCTCGAAGAGTGTATCTCCACGGTGGGCAAAGGCGCGTAGGTGCGTTTCTGCGAGAACGATATTAAACCGCTAAGCTAACTGACCACGGAGGCACGGAGACGTCGAGAAAATCATTCCTTGATTCGTTCTTCTCCGTGGCTCTGTGCCTCAGTGGTTAAGAAATCTGTTCCGCCGTTTCCCTGGCTGGGAAACGGCGATCTCAATCGCATGGTGCTGTGAGGCGAATCACATCCCTGTCCCAGGTTTTCCCTCTAGTGTGAAGAGTTTCCATCGGTCATGCTTCCCGCCGTTGTCACAAAAACGATCATTCACGGCCTGGATTGGGTTGCGGGGCGAGTCCTGCCGACTGAACGTGCGGCCGAGGCATCAGAGGACCGGCGCGCGCGGGGAGGAAGACGCGTGCTTCCATTTGCGAAAGCTGGGGTATGCGATCGTGGCGCGCAATTTTCGCTCGCCGCGCTGCCGAGGGGAAATTGGCCTGATTGGATGGGATGCAGATGTGCTTCGTTTCATTGAAGTTAAGACGCGGACCTCGCGCGACGTGAAAACGCCAGAGGCGGCAGTGGACCGGCACAAGCGGCGCGAAGTGGCTCAGGTGGCACGGGAGTATCTGAGGCGGCTTCCACCATCGTGCCAGTGGAGATTCGATATTGTGGGCGTATACTATGCAAATCCTGGTTCCCGCCCGCAGATCGAAGTGTTTCGAAATGCTTCCTTGTCGGCGTAAAATGTCAAGTTTGCGCAACCGCATGGAAAGGATTCAGTAATTGCCTGAACTGAGAAAAGATCCGATTGTTGGCCGTTGGGTGATTATTTCGACGGATCGGGCGAAGCGCCCAACCGATTTTGTACGCGAAAATATGAAGATCAAGGGGGGATTCTGTCCCTTCTGCTACGGGAACGAGAGCAAGACGCCACCCGAGATCCAGGCGTACCGTCCAAACCCGAACGGCGGACCGGCCCCGCAACGCGACACCCAAGGATGGACGGTCCGGGTTGTCCCCAACAAGTTCCCAGCCCTCGGTATCGAAGGCACGCTGAACCGCCAGGCCGAAGGTATGTTCGATCGCATGAACGGGATCGGCGCGCACGAAGTCATTATTGAGACCCCCGACCATACGGCTAGCCTTGCGACCCTACCTCCCAAGCGGATTGAAGATGTGCTTTGGACTTTCCGGGACCGCATTCTGGATTTGAAAAAGGATCGCCGGTTCAAGTACATCCTGATCTTTAAGAATCACGGAGAAGCGGCTGGAGCGTCTCTGGAGCACGCGCACTCGCAACTGATTGCGTTGCCCATTCTTCCCATTAACGTGGTGCAGGAACTGGAGGGCGCGAAGCAGTACTTCCTATACAAGGAGCGCTGCGTGTTTTGCGACATCATCCGGCAGGAAATGGACGGCGGCACGCGCGTGGTGGCGGAGAACGAGAACTTTCTGACGCTGGCGCCCTATGCTCCGCGCTTTCCATTCGAGACGTGGATCCTGCCCAAGCAGCACGAGTCGGCGTTTGAGAACTCGTCATCGCATATGTTCGAGAACCTGGCCCGGGCGTTGAAGGATTTGCTCAGCAGAGCCGACCGGGTGCTGGACAACCCGCCCTACAACCTGGTGATCCACAGTTCACCGGTGCAGGATCCGACGAACGATCACTATCACTGGCACATTGAGTTCATGCCCAAGCTGACCAAGACCGCGGGATTCGAATGGGGCACCGGGTTTTACATCAATCCCACGCCGCCCGAAGAAGCAGCGAAATTCCTGCGCGAGGCGAGTGTCGAAGAACCGGCTCCGGTGCCGGTCGGGTAAGCTGGAATTCGGTAGAAGAAAAATGAGGGCACGGCTGATGGCCGTGCCCTTTTCAGTTTAGCCGGAGAGAGAGAAGGGTCGACGAAGTATCGAAGACCCTTGATGAGTGCAGGATAGCCTGATCCTGCTCTTCGGTTTGTCACGGCCTTGTAAAAAGTTTTTCGAGATTATCGGTCTGTCGGGTGCCCCACTTCTCGCAGAGAGCGCGAGAAGTGGGGCACGCTGGAGATCCCGGAGGCCGGGGTTCATGAGGTGCTCACCGCCGACGGAGCAGGTCGAGCGAGCTTCCGCGTCGTGCGAAGTTGGAGCGGTGGTCTCCGGCGCATCCCAAGCTCTACGACGTGATCCTCACCAGCGGCGCCGATACAATCCACGATCAAATCGGCTTTCGTACGATCGAAGTGCAGGGAGCCACCATCCT
>JBARBI010000328.1:0-2531 GCA_049792875.1 Candidatus Sulfotelmatobacter sp. | reverse complement strand
CCCCCGCGAATCATCGCTCTTCGCGATACAGCGAATCACAGCCAGCATCTGTTGGCGAGCCCGATGAAGTCTGCTAGATGGGGCCGAGCCTGCGCGTCGGCCCCGACGCGGACGCCAGGACGGACGCGGGACATGATAGCGGGGATCCGGGGCCGCGAGCCCGACACCGTCCAGCGCCTCGTCATGGCCCTTCCTCGCCATTCCGGCGGCTGACGAACGCCCACGAAGAATGGCCGAGCTACATCCACGCGTACGCCGTGCAGAGTGCGTTGACGACGCCTTCCTCGTCTCGGATGCAATGCGAGACGCGGCCTTGACCAGAAGAGCGGCTTTGAGGAGCGCCTTCGCGGACGTCCACGCGCACGCAGAACTTATGACCTTGAGGAACCAGTCCGCACCCAAGCGCGCCCACTTGCAGGCTACAAGAGAGCCGATCGCCGCGGTCTCACTCGACTGCAGCGGCTAGCGCCAGCCGAGCGCAGGCGCGACCTGCTTGAGGATCATCTCGATCGCATGAGCGTTGTAGGCAACACCAAGCTGGTTCGGTACGGTGAGGAGCAGCGTGTCGGCCTCGGCGATGGCCTCGTCCCGTGCGAGCTCCTTCACCAACACATCCGGCTCCGCTGCATAGCCGCGGCCGAAGATCGCGCGCGTGTTGGCTTCGATGAAGCCGATCTGGTCCTGCTCCTTGCCGCCACCGCCGAAATAGGCCCGGTCCGCGTCGTTGACGAGCGCGAAGACGCTTCGGCTCACCGAGACGCGCGGCTCGCGCGCGTGGCCGGCTTTCCTCCATGCCGCGGGGAACGCGCGGATCTGATTCGCCTGTTGGATGTGAAACGGCTCGCCGCCTTCGTCGAATTTAAGTGTTGAGCTTTGTAGGTTCATGCCGAGCGTCGCCGCCCATTCGGCGGTGCCGTTAGTGGCCGCGCCCCACCAAATACGCTCGCGCAGGCCTTCCGAATGCGGCTCGACGCGCAAGAGACCCGGCGGGTTTGGAAACATCGAACGCGGGTTCGGTTGCGCGAAGCCCAGCCCCTTTAGCAGTTCGAGAAAGACTTCGGCGTGACGCCGCGCCATATCTGTGTCGGTCTGGCCTTGGGCTGGGGCGTACCCAAAGTAGCGCCAGCCATCGATCACCTGCTCGGGTGAGCCGCGGCTAATGCCGAGCTGTAGCCGTCCACCGGCGATGAGATCCGCGGCGCCCGCATCCTCCACCATGTAGAGCGGGTTCTCGTAGCGCAAATCGATGACAGCCGTACCGATCTCGATACGCCTGGTCTTGGCGCCGACGGCAGCGAGCAATGGGAACGGCGAACTGAGTTGGCGGGCGAAGTGGTGCACGCGGAAATACGCCCCGTCCGCGCCCAATTGCTCGGCGGCGACGGCTAGTTCGATGGACTGCAACAGCGCGTCGGATGCCGACCGTGTCTGCGATTGCGGCGAGGGCGTCCAATGGCCGAACGATAGAAAGCCGATTTTCTTCATCTTGTTCTCTAAGTTCAGGACGCTGGCGGCGACGCCGCGATCAGTCTGACAGCTCGATCAGGCGCGGAGACAGCCATCTCGAAATGATCTTCTTGCACGATGTCTTTGATATTGCGCGTACGAGCACCCACCTAATCTTCGGGCGGACACTGGAGGATCTGATGGCTGAATCGGCAAAACCGCGCCTCGTTGGCTTCAACCATGTGGCGCTGGAAGTAGGGGATATCGAAGAGGCGCTGGCGTTCTATGGCCGCCCCTTCACATTCGAACTGCGTGGTAAGAGCGACTCCATGGCCTTCATCGACCTGGGCGACCAGTTCATACCCCTGGAGGAGGGCCGTAAGCAGCCGGCCGACGATGGCCGCCATTTCGGTCTCGTGGTCGACGACAAGGAGGCGGCTCGCCGGACGCTCGACGCCGCAGGAGTCGCTTCGAGTGATGGACCCTTCCTAGACTTTCGCGACCCCTGGGGCAACCGCGTCGAGATTGTCGGCTACGACAACATCCAGTTCACCAAGGCTCCCAATGTGCTGCGTGGTATGGGCCTGACGCATCTCACCAAGAACGAGCGTGCGAAGCAGGAGTCGGCCGATAAGGGTATGGCGGTTGTGCAGGGTTGATGTGCGGCGGGCACTGACGCGAAGTCGCCCGTCTTGCCGACCCCGCCAACGGCGGCGCTTTATTCCGCGGGGGCGCTCGCGGGTTCGGCGATAGGCTCCTGCGGCTGCGCGGCCGCCATTTGCTGGTCCGCAGAAGCGGGCTTGGCGGCGCCGGTCTGCACGGGGCGCACCCCGGGCTCCCACAGGAAGGCGTCCCACTGCTCCTTTGTGCCGTAGAAGGCGTCCTTGTCGACGTTGCCGCCGATGCCCGGGACTCGGCCGTCGGATTGATATTGCCAGAAATGCCAGGCGCGCGAGCCGTACTTCACTGAAGGATGGTGTTTGGTCGAGCGCACCTAGATCGGGTAGTCCGCCAACGCGCCGTTGGAAAGATTCGCCTCGTAGAAATCGACGGTCGTGTAGATGATCGGCCGCTTGCCATAATGG
>JBARBI010000327.1:0-3603 GCA_049792875.1 Candidatus Sulfotelmatobacter sp. | reverse complement strand
GCTTCACACGCCATTCAGGTCTGGTTGGCGTGATGCCTGCGAGTCCTTGAACATCGTCCATAGGCGTCCAAGAGCGTCACCCCAGGTATCAGGTTTCTCCATCAGTTGCTCAACGATGGCCTCATCCCAGCACAGGCCCTCAAGGCTGTGCCACCGAGCGATCATCCGCGCGTACTCCCGTGTCCAGTGCGCGAGTCCAGTCTTGGCCTTTGATAGCGCAGAGGCGTCCAGCTTTCCGCTGGAGAAGATCAACCGTCCGCAGAGAATCGCTACCTTCTTTTCGAGCGTGCGGCGAAGCACGCGGAGGTCCGCGCATCGGTTACACGCAGCCAGCGGGAGTAGCTTTAGAGGGTCTCCAAGCGCAGCATAGTCGTCGTCAATCGAGACGGTGATTGGCTTGTGGCAGAATTTGCAGTGAGTAGCGTGCTTCATGGTTCGGGTTGTGGGATGGGTTTCATAATCTGATCGAGAATTCGGTGCGTGTCACGATTCATTTTGGCTTCGTCCTCAGCAACCTTTCCTTTCGGGCGTCCGGGCCGGTAGTCGCCGTTGATCTTGTCGAGGATGTCGGTCCAGTGATCGAGTAACTGCTTAACGGTCGCGACGCCCTCAACTTGCAGGAGCGCCCTTGGAACCGATTGCTTCCAGCGTTTGATTTTGTCCCACTCCTCAAAGGCATCGTCCCGTTGCGATACCTCTACCAGCATCATTTCTTCCAGGTGGGACCACCTGCCACGCCCCGGAAACGACGTTTCGATGAGCTTCTGGAGTTCAAGCGCGCCATTGCCCACAACCCCTTCCCCCGTACCCCCTTCCCCAAAAGACGCGCCACAAGGAAGTGAAGGTGGATGTGGAGGTGCTTGTGTCTGTACAGGTGAAGGTGAAGGTGAAGGTGAAGGTACCCCCCTTGACGCATTGCCTGACGCAGTGCGTAGCGCATTGCCTGACGCATTATTGCTCAATGTTTCCGTGTTTTTGTTTTTGGCCCATCTGGAAGATGCGGCGGTTTTGGCGCTCTCGACCCTAGATTCTCGTATGCGTGACGCATGATCCAGTTCATCGTCGATACGTCTGTGCCGCCAGAGTCCGTTCTCAATCCGAAAGAAGGGTGCGAGTCTAGGCCGAATATCGGTCCATTGTTCTGGCGTGCAGACCGTGATCCTGGCAAGCACGGCGTCCTGGTCTGGGGGTGCCCCGTTCTGCCAGTAGTCCATGATGAGAAGCAGGTAGCAGCCGTGCTCGGTGTTTGAGAGTCTGCGCGTGTCCGCGAGGTAGTCCGCCACGTAGAGCGGCATCCAGATTTTGGTTTTCATCTTGAAACCTTAAAAGCGCCTGCGGGTGGACGGCGGGACACCTCGCACCGGGTGGTGCTAGAAACCCACTTTTCCGCAGGCGCGTTTAAGACTTCAAGATTCATTCGGTGTCGCGTGCTGGCCATCCACGGTCAGCGTTGATCGAACTCTACGGCGCGGCTCGTCGCCGCGCAACAACTTTTTTCAGTAGTATCCGTGCTTGTCCGACATTGGCCGTTTGCGCTTGGTATCGTGATGGAGGTCGCCTCCCCTCTTAAAGCGCATCGCGAGGGCCTTGCGGGCTGGGGTACAGGTGGATTTCGTCATCGGGGTGCAGTACCCCTTATGGGCCGGATTGATCGCGTGCTGAATCCATTTCTTTGCCATGCCCCTATCTTTCGCTCTGGGGTGGCGTGGCTGTCAATGGGGAAGTTGCGCGCTTCCGTCGATGGCAAGGGCCGGCGCGCTCGGCCTTATGAGGAGGTCCGTTACTCCCTGCTGGGGGAATGATACCCCACCGCTCGAACGGCTCACGGTAAATGGTCCCATCGGCCCGGTTCATAGGCGTTGAACCAGACATTAGCCTCGGGCGCGAACTCGGGCGGCGTCACGCTGAAAACCTGCTCCGCAAACCGGAAATCACCGCATGGCTTTGAGTCGTACCGCGCATGGCCCAGCGCCAGCCCGCTTGAAATCATCTGCTGCGCGGTGAACAGGCCGGGCTTGAGGCTTTCGGCGTTGGCTTGCAGCGCGCCCGTGCCGTATTGCGGCCCCGTCGCTGGCTGATGGTGGCCCCGGAGCGCCGTGCAGATGATAACCTCGCCGTCGTGCCGGTCGATCTTGAGGAAGAAGTCCGGTTCCACCATGTCGTCGTCGCACAGGCCCATGTAGCGGTGCTCTGGCTGGATTTTCGTGTTGTCAAAGAAGAAGTTCCCCTTGAAGTGGCCCATGTGGTCTTCCCAGCCGGGCGCTTTGGCGACGCAGTAGAGCGGGTGAATCCAGTCCGACTCCGCGATTATGAACGGCACGTCCTCGTCGAAAATGGGGTGCCAGTGGACGTGCATCGCGTCGAGGCGCTTGGTGAACGGAACGAGGTTCTGCCAGCGGGAGAATGGGGTATAGACGTGGTACGTGTATTTCATCGGCATCCTTTTTTGCCATCCAGCATGGCGTGCGCTAATGCGGATTCGTTAAACTTCAAAGTAACCCCATTTGTTGATTGGTTTTGGCAAATTCTCCGAATAACTCCAGAGCGGCGGAGTCGTAGGCCGAGGCAGCGGCCTCTGCCGAGGTGAACGTGCCTAGCCATTTGTTCCGTCCGTTACACATGATGGAGGAAACCCATCGCTTGTCCCGGCGGTGCCAGCAGACGCCTTTGTACTTGCTGTTCGAGCTAATCTCCTTTCCCCGATTCCAATTATTGTGTGAGGGGGGACCGAACCTCAGATTTGAGCGCTGATTGTTGAGGCCATTGCCATCTCTATGGTCGCACCAGAATTGCTCTGGGCAGCCCAAGCGAAGCATTATTTGTCGGTGCATCATGACGCAGACGGCGTGCTTCCCCAAAGAACTGGCAGCATACCATAACTCCCGTTTTGTATTTGCCCGCTTGGCCCTCCATTTGAATTGCAACAGCCAGAAATAATCGTCGTCCGACACCATCGCGTAGCGGCCTTGAGTGAGAGCAATTGTTTTCATTTTGGACACGACATCGGGAAGTGTGGAGCAAAATCGAGGATTTTAGGGGCTTGCTTCCCCTCGCCGATCCAGACCTCCGCGCGGTATCGGTTGTCGCTCGAATCATCGGGAAGCTGAGGCAGGGTTTTCAAATAATCGCTGGTCGCGAACCAGAAATTGCCACCCCAATACCTCTGGCCAATCGGCACCATCGGGTACTTGCCGCTGGTCATCCAATGCGCTCCCACGGTGTCATAGCCACGCTCCAGCGCCTCGACGCACTCCGGCCAGCCCCAGATGACGGCCCGCTCCATGCAGCGGCGCCAGCGCGTCCAGGCTTCGTTGCCGGGGTACTTTGCTGATTTCATGTGCCAGTACAGGACATTCCATCCTGGATTCGAGAACACCCAATTCTGGAGGAAGATCAGCGAGGGAAGCTCCGTCTTCCCCTCTGGCGAAGCGAACAGAACGGCCTTCTTTGGCGCGAGCAAGCTGACGCCCATGCGGTCAAGCTCGGTCCCGTTGACTCCGATGAAGATTTTCTCGGCCGCATCCGCCAGGCCGCTGTCGCGCAGGCAGGCCATTTGGTCCGCGAGCAGTTGAAAGAGCCAGTCGGTGTCGAGCGTGGGAGCCA
>JBARBI010000326.1:0-2559 GCA_049792875.1 Candidatus Sulfotelmatobacter sp. | reverse complement strand
GGGCAGGACGTGGTATTCCTGGTCCGCCAGCGCGGGACCACGCGGCAGGATGGAACTATCTTCGACGCGGGTACACTTCCGTAACCAGATAAATGGCCCGGCCGGAACTGGTGTTTCTATCGTCGATCGCCGATGATGGGAGTGCCGGCTTTGGCCGGCTTATTTTTTTGCGTGTTCTCGTCCCGTGAGGGATTCGTTTTATTGAGGTGGACTTCGACGCGTTTGCGATTCTCTTGTCCAATTCGGCTTTGGGCGGCGGTGTTTGCCACGGGGTGTGCGTTGTGGCTGATGTGTGGTCCTGCGTTATGGGCGAAGTCTCAGGATTCGTCTAGTTCCGCGCAATCGGCGAGAGCGAAGACGACGCCGAAATCTGGTTCAGCGTCCACGCATAAGAAGGCAGCTTCTTCGGCTTCTGGCTCGACGGCAAAGAGATCTACGAGCACGGTGGTGAAGTCTGGTTCTCGCGCCGGTAGTGCGAGTCACGCGACCTCCAGCAAGCGCAAAAGGAGCAGCTCGCGAACTGTAGCGAGCAAAGGGAAGAAGCTGCGTGGTCAGCAGAAGATTGATTCCGATCGGGTTCAGGCGATCCAGGAAGCTTTGATTCGCGAACATTATTTGACGGGCGAAGCGAGCGGAACATGGAATCAGACGAGCGAAGATGCCATGCGGCGCTATCAGGCCGACCATGGCTGGCAGAGCAAAACCGTGCCGGATTCGCGGGCTCTAATCAAGCTGGGATTGGGACCGAGCCACGATCATCTGCTCAATCCAGACAGCGCAATGACCACGCAAGCCGATCCGCCGCGTGCTACGCCGTTAGATCCGGTGTCGCATAGCGCCGATCCTGGAGTTCCAGCGGGTAAGGCTCCGGCGGCCGATCCAGTTCCTACCCCGCCGAATGATTCCAGCAGTCCTACCGGCCCGCAGTAATCAGCACTCAGCCATCGGCGTTCGGCATTCAGCCACAGCGTTCAGCCAGAGCGAAATCATTTCTTGGTTGCGCCCACGTGCGATGCCGGCATCTTTTTGAGTGGTGCTCGCTGAGTGCTGATTGCTCGCTACCGCGAAACAAACCGCAAACACACTGGCGACGACAGTTGGACCGATTCTCCCGCAGGCGAGAGATGGCCGGTTTTGTGATCGATACCGAAGACGACAATATTGTTGGAATCTTGATTCGCGACGAGTAGCCATGATCCGGTGGGATCGATGACGAAGTTGCGCGGGGTTTTGCCGCCGGTGGAATCGGTTTCGATGGACGCGAGCGTGCCCTTGCCGGGATCGATAGCGAACACGCCGATGGTGCTGTCGTCGTTTACGGCGCGGTTGGAAGCGTAGAGAAATTTTCCGGAAGGATCGATTTCGATTTCCGCCGCGGTGCTGGCTCCCTTGAAACTCTTCGGGAGCGTCGGAACGGTTTGCAATTCATGCAGAGAGCCGCTTTTTGCATCGTAGGTATACGTGACAACGGTGGATTGCATTTCATTGATTACGTAGAGAAACTTGCCACTTGGGCTGAAGACTAAGTGCCGGGGACCAGCTCCTGGCGCGGCTTTCGCGATTTGCGGATTGGCGCCCAGCGTTCCCTTTGCTGCGTCGAAACTGTACACCAGCAATTCATCGAGTCCGAGATCGGCGACGATCGCAAAGCGATTGTCGGGCGACATTGCAATTGCGTGGGCGTGAGGGCCCTCCTGCCGCTCGGGATTTACGCTGTGGCCTTTGTGTTGAACGAACGAAGTGGCTTCGCCCAGGCGTCCATCTTTTAGCACTGGAAAAACAGCGATGCTGCCGCCGGTGTAATTGGCGACCAGCGCGTATTTGCCCGTGCGATCAAGAACGATGTGCGCCGGGTCGGCGCCTTGCGAAGCGAGTTGGTTCAACAGAGTGAGTTTATGGTCCGGCTGAACGGCAAACGCGCTGACCGCGCCTGATGGCTGGCCATTGTATTTCTGGAGTTCGTTGACGGCATACAGAAATTTTCCGCCGGGTGCGATTGCGAGGAAAGACGGCGCGGGCGATTCGGCGGCCAGGCCGAAGGAAGACAGCTTGCAGCTGGAGGAGTCGAACTGGTAGGCGTAGATTCCTTTGCTGCCGTGGTCGGTGTAGGTGCCAACATAAAGCAGATATTTCTGCGCACGCGGAGCCGCGCCGGCGGTGACCGCAATCAGGAGGAGTGCGATCAAGTAAAGAACAACAAGGCCAGGTTTGGAGCGAAGACACGGTTTCGTCATTAGAATTTTTCCCCGAACAAACTGTTCATATTAGCCGAGACCAGCTATCCGAGACTAAGATTTTCCGCTGGCTCGGGAATCGGCTCGATACGTCCGAGCAACAAAATGTAGCCGGCGATGCCCAACAGCAGGATTGCAGTTGCGGTTACGAATGCGGCGGCGAAGGAGTGCGTGGCCGAGACGATGTAGCCGGTGACGATGGGCGCGGAAATGGCAGCAATCTGGCCGCACAGATTTACCGCGCCGGCGAGCGTGCCAACGCTTTCGCGCGGTGCAATGAGAGAGGGAACGGTCCATGCAACTGGCGCGGCTGCGGCGAGTCCTC
>JBARBI010000325.1:0-19462 GCA_049792875.1 Candidatus Sulfotelmatobacter sp. | reverse complement strand
TCGTAATGGTTACTTTGGCACCGGAGACAACTGCGCCGGTTGGGTCGTTCACGATGCCCTGAATGCTGCCCGTGCCAGTCGACTGAGCACATAAGAGTGCGGAAGACAGCAGTATTGCGCAGATACTCACCAGAGCCAGCGGGGTGCGCCGCGAGCAGACCGCGGGGGAATTCAAGTTCAGCATCGTCTACCTTCCCTGTTTCGTTGTGAAGTTTGTACCGAATCCGTTGCTCTTAGCACTCGCCTTACAGATCTGCCCCGCACATTCAGAACGGCATCGCTGGCCGATGCGTCGCACGGTGGGAATCTTCTCATCGCGACTCTGACCAGTGCTGCTAAAAGTGCTCCCAGTGACTGCAAAGATTCTCGACTAAGCCTACAGCATTTCGCGCGCCAGCCGAGTATCGATGGTCGATATTTGCCGCTGCCCTTCCCCATGCACTTGAGAGGTGGCCGCAAATTGTCCAATCCCTCAGCTAACCCCGGGGCTCGTGTCCTGTTTCAGAAGTCAGACTTCACTGTGTAGTAGCCGGCCCGGTGACGGACCCGATAGTCGCCCGCATCGGGCACGCCCGCTACTTTAACCGCGATGCGACGAAACTCCGAGAACGACGTGCGCTGCGACGGATAATATGCCAGTAGATATTGTGTGCGCAGTTCGTCGCTGATTTTGCGGAAAGCCTCGTCGAGTTCTGCGTTCGAGGTCGCATAGTAGTACTTCCCCCCGGTATCTTCGGAGAGCTGGATCAAGGCGTGTTCACCTCCAGTTTCGCGTCCGGCGCTGCTCTCGATGGGGACGATGATGATCGAGTAGACCAGGGCTTCGGCTTCCTCCGCCGCCCGCACCGCTTGTTTGTAGTCAACTGTGCTGACCGTATCTCCGCCGTCAGTGATCAGGACGATGACTTTTCGTCCCTTGCGGTGATCGAGAGCACGCGAAGCCAGATAAATCGCATCATAGAGCGCAGTCGCAGCGCCGGCACGGATGTGGTCGATGCTTTCGTCGATGCGTTTGAGATCCGCGGTGTATCCGGGAGTGGATTCGCGCACGACTTCGCTGAAAGCGTAGACGGAGAGGGCGTCGACTGGGCGCAGGATGGCATGCGCAAAGCGCTTGGCCGAGGCCTGTTCGAGCGGCAGGTCGTGACGCGTGCTCAGACTGGTGTCGATAGCAAGGGCGATCGAAAGCGGCAACGCGGATTCCTTGTCGAAGACCGCAATCTTCTGCTCGTGCTCATCCTCCCGAAGAACGAAATTTTCCTTCGTAAGACCCCCGACAGGAGCGCCGTGCTCGTCCGTTACCGTCACGAACACATTGACCAGGTTGACGTCAACCCGAAGCGTGGTCTCGGGCTCGGATGGGCGGTCCGGGTGAGCCGGATGTTGCTGGGCCTTATCCAGCTGGGCACCGCTCGGCTGAACCGTGCTCTGCTGCGCCCATAGGCCACTAAGCGAAATCAGGAGGCCTGTGAGGAGCAGAGTCGTGGCGGGTTTTCTCATCGAGTAAATCGAATTATACCTTTGCCCAGGCGATGGCTCGGCCCGATCTCCAGCTCTGAACCGCCAAATTCACTAAGAAAGATCGCGGAGTTGCTGATCCAGGTTTTTCTCTGGTCCTTCGGGCTTCTCTTGGAGAACTCTTAGGTTGAAAGTTTCCCGGCTGAACCCTTACCCCAAAGGCTCAAAGCGAAGCGGGCCGTTCGGTTAGATGCGGCGTGCGGTGATGGGCTGCCTCAGGCCTGGGAATTTGCGCGAGGAATTTCCGCTGGGAACGGCTCTCCGTCGGCCCAAACAGCGCCATCTTCGAAGTATTCCTTTTTCCAGATGGGTACGCTGCGCTTGAGGGTGTCGATCAGCCACCGGCAGGCGTCAAACGCTGCGGCGCGATGCGCCGACGCAACCGCGATCAGCACGCTGGTTTCGCCGATTTGAAGGCGCCCCAGGCGGTGGACGATGGCTACGTCTCGAATCTGAAACTGCTGCAGCGCCTGTCTGCCCAACATCTCCATCTGCCCCAGAGCCATCTCTTCGTAGGCTTCGTAGTCGAGATAGAGGGTCCTGCGGCCGCGCGTCTGGTTGCGGACTATGCCCTCAAACACCAAAACCGCGCCATCCTCCCCCCGCTTGAGGGTGGCAACAATTCGCTGTGTGTCAATGGCCTCGCGGATGATCGAGGCGTAGGTGCTTTCAGGCGCGCCGCCACTGACGGGAGGCAGCAGCGCAACTTCGTCGTCCGGTTCCAATCTTGTATCGGGCCCACCATACCGCTGATTAACCGCCACGGCCAGCGACGGTAGCGACTCTTTTAGGCGCGGAACCCGCAATTCGTAAAGGGTAAGGACGTCGCGGACGGAAGCTCCGTCCGCCACCTCGATGACCTCCGCGGACTTCCCCACCATATCTTTCAAAATGCCGAAAAAGAGGACACGCACTCGCATCAGGCGTTCAGTTTACCCTGAGCGGACGGGCCTTCGCTTGCCGTCAAATGTGGCCATAAAATAGCCAGCCTCGCGTGAGGCTGGCCATCGACTGCAAATCAACTCTTTTCAGGCTCGCGTCAGCACCTTGTCGTGAACCGCTTCAGTTTCCTTCACCGGTGGAGAGGAGAGTCTTTCCTCGGCGGGGCCGCCAGCTACTTCGGGCAGAGAAACCCGCAGGGCCTCGTCGATTGTCTTCACGTAGTGAACGGTCAGGTTCTCCAGTTGCTCCGGCGTAAGATCCTCCTCTACGTTCATCTTGTTTTCTGCCGGCAGAATCACGTCGCGCACCCCGGCACGCTTGGCGGCGAGCACTTTCTCTTTGATGCCGCCGACCGGAAGCACGTTCCCGCTCAGCGTGATCTCGCCCGTCATCGCGAGCAGCGGTGTAATCCGGTGTTTGGTCAGCAGCGACACCAGGGCCGTAGCCATGGTCACTCCCGCCGACGGCCCATCCTTTGGAATCGCCCCGGCCGGCACGTGGATGTGCAGGTCGTGATCGGCGAAGAAGGTTTCGCTCACCCCCAGCCGATCGGCATTCGAACGCACCCAAGTCAAGGCTGCCTGCATGGATTCCTGCATGACCTGGCCAATCTGTCCGGTCATGGTAAATCCGCCCTTGCCCTTCATGGCATTGGCTTCGACGAACAGCACGTCGCCGCCCGATGGAGTCCACGCCAGACCCACGGCCACACCGGGCCGCTCAGTCCGCTCGGCAATCTCTCCTTCGCTGCGAATCTTAATGCCACCCAGAAACTCCTGAATCACATCTTTGGTGACGACCAACTTGTCGGTCTTGCCCTCGGCCAATCGTCGCGCCTGCTTGCGGCAGATGGTGCCGACGGTGCGTTCCAGGCTGCGTACGCCAGCCTCCCGCGTGTAGTGGCGGATGATGTGGCGCACCCCTTCTTCCGGAAATTCAATCTGCTCCGCGGTGATGCCGTTCTCGTCAATCTGACGCGGGATCAAATAGCGGAACGCGATATGAACTTTCTCTTCTTCCGTGTAGCCCTGCAGTTCGATGATCTCCATGCGATCGCGCAATGGCTCGGCAATCGGATCGAGCATATTGGCCGTCGTGATGAATAACACCTTCGACAAGTCAAACGTCACATCCAGGTAGTTGTCACGGAAGCTCGAGTTCTGCTCGGGATCGAGCGCCTCGAGTAACGCCGAAGCGGGATCGCCGCGGAAGTCTCGTCCCACCTTGTCAATTTCGTCGAGCATGAAGACGGGATCTTTGGTCTCCGCCCGCCGAATGCCCTGGATTATCTGCCCGGGCAGCGCTCCGATATAAGTACGGCGATGGCCGCGAATCTCCGCTTCATCGTGAACGCCACCAAGGGAGAGCCGCACAAACTTGCGGCCCAGCGAACGTGCGATCGACTTCCCGAGCGAAGTCTTGCCCACACCCGGCGGCCCGACGAAACACAGAATGGGCCCCTTCATGTTCGGCTTCAGCCGGCGTACGGACAGATAGTCGAGAATGCGGTCTTTAACCTTCTCCAGGTCATAGTGATCCGCGTCCAAAATTTCCTTCGCCTTGGGAATCTCGATTTCCTGGCCGGAAGTTTTCGCCCACGGCAGCACGGCAAGCCATTCAATGTAGTTGCGCGTGAGTGAATAGTCGGCGGCCATCGGCGACATGCGCGAGAGCCGGCCCAATTCCTTGAGCGCCTCTTTCTTGACCTCGTCGGGCATGCCTGCTTCTTCGATCTTTTTCTTCAGGTCCTCGACGTCGCGCTGTCCCTCGTCCTGCTCGCCTAATTCCTTCTGAATCGCCTTCATCTGTTCGCGCAGGTAGTACTCGCGCTGCGTCTGCTGTACGCGGTCCTGCACTTCGCTCTGAATCTTGTTGCGCAGTTGCTGGACTTCCAGTTCCTTGGCCAGGTGCTGGTTGATTTTCTCCAGGCGTACGTGAACATCGAGGGTTTCCAGCGTGTCCTGCTTGTCGGGCGTCGACAATGACGGTAGCGAGGACGCAATGAAGTCCACCAGGCGGCCCGGTTCGTCGATATTCATGGCTACTGTCGACAGTTCGTCCGAGAGCGTGGGCGAACCGGCAACGATCTGCTGGAACAGGGTCAGGACATTGCGCTGCAGCGCTTCAATCTCGGACGTCGCGATTGGCGCGGTCCCTTCGGGTAACGGCGAATAGTACGCGCTCATAAACGGCGCTAACTGGGTGAACTCACCCAGACGCACCCGTTCCAGACCCTCGGCAAAGACAAACAAGCTCTGGTTGGGCATCTTGACGACTTTGTGCACTACTGCGGAAGTCCCCACCGTGTAAAGGTCGCTCGGTTGCGGGGAATCGACCCGCGCTTCGCGCTGCGCGACCACAATGATGGTTTTGTCTTCTCCGAGGGAATTAATCAATTGAACAGAGCTCTCCCGGCCAACGGTGAGGGGCAAAACCGCGTGCGGGAACAATACGGTGTCCCGTACCGGGAGCACCGGAAGAGCCTTTTGATCGTTTATTTCCTTATGCTTAGGAGTGCGCTCGACGGGCGGCTGCTGGCTCATAGGTCTCCTTGAGTGTAACTCGCTCAAGTTTAGATGATACTCCTCCGGGAAAGGTTTCAGTAGCCCCCAAAGGATTCCCGCAAGATCTTGAATTCTATTCCGTTATCCGTTGTTCGCAACAGTGCCTAAGGTGCAGAGGCTAACGCGGTGGGTCCGTCTTTGCCAAGGACTAAATAGGGTGCCGGCCAAAAAATGGAATGGAATGGCTGGCTCGAAGACCTCAAAGGCCACCGCGTCAGCCCTTCCGCGCCCGGCTGCTCGATTCTCAAGACCCCGGTTTAAGTCTTGACGATCCAGTCCCTAGAAAACGTGCTTGGCAGAATCACCGGTGAACACCAACTCCTGGAGCACCCTCTCGTTACTTGCAGTGAGCAGGTAGATCGCTTGCGTCTGATCTGCCTTCTTTTTTAGCGGAACCAACGTGCATTTTACTTTGACCAAGTCTTTGCTGCCCGCTTTCTGGAACACCATGATATGCTCCTGCCCTTCCATCGTGTGCCGCACAACATATTCGCCGGCAGGTAGCATGACCGTTCCCACTCGGACCGGCGCCTCGAAGGTGACGGAATTCACTTCCCGGATCCCCATTGTTTTGTCTCCCGCCATGGCGATCGAGCCCAGCGCCATCACGCACAGAAGCAGTCCCACAAACTTTAAAGAATGCATACAACCTCCATCAGAATGATTTGGAAGTGTCCGGGGACAGAGTCCAGAGGACACAGCAATAAGTCTAGGAGCGTACGCGCCGACCGAATGTGTGTGGGGTCACAGGGGAATGTGACTGAGAGCGGTCACCGGTTCATTTTGGCGTGAACTGCGCCAGGTCGTAGAGGTCGAGCTTCTGTTCCAGCTTTGCTACCTGATCGACTACTTTGAAAAAGCCTTCGTCGCCGAACAATTCGTCTTCCTTCTTTTCGAAGTCGTCGCCGAGAGCATCGTATTCGTGAGCAGAAACGATCGTGCGGAACGCCGGAAACAGAACCGTGTCTTCGCGAGCCTCGTGTGGACGATACATGCGGAGAAAGGTGCGCAGCGCGTCGGCCAGTTTCTCGCTGTCGGACGACACATACTTGAGCGTGGCGGTCGCAGCCAGGTCTCTGATTTTGGCCGTCAACGCGCGCCCCGCTTTGTGTTGGGCCTGCAGAGTGTCGACCAGGTTCACCAGCTTTCCCGCCTTGCGGAAGCGCGGAAAGAGAAAATCTTCTTCGAGTTTTTCGTGGTACTCCTCCACAAAGTGACGGATGATATCGGCCGCACTGATAAGGACGGACCCGTCAAACGGGCGCTTCCCAGCCAGCATTCGCAGGTGTTCATCATAGATCAAGAGAATCCGGTTGAGGACGCCGTGCTCGCGCATCAGGTCTTCCGCAGGGGAGATGCCCTCATCCCCTTTGGTCTTATCTTTCTCCGGGCTCGGCTTCTCCTGGGCAGAAAGAGCCGTCGCCAACAGGCTGGCTCCGGCTCCGACGATTGAGGTCTGGCGAAGAAAGGTGCGGCGGGTCGAAGACGATGCAGGCATTCGCTGTCTCCTTGAATGGTCACCTAACTGCTTGGACGTCAACCCTGCGGAAAAGGTTCACTCCCTCAAGCAGACGGGTAAATCCCCAGCACTTTTACGAATTCGGCAACCTCTCCCAGATGTCGCAGCGCGTTGCGTGCGGGTTCATCATCGCCGCGCAGGAAGTCCACATAGAAAACGTACTCCCAGGGCCGCCCGCGCATGGGGCGGGACTCAATCTTGCTCAAGCTGATATCCCGCAAGGCAAACACGCTCAGTGACTTGAAGAGCGCGCCCGGCAGGTTTTTCACCTGAAACACAATCGAAGTCTTGTTCGCGCCGCGTGGAATCAGCCGGTGATAGTCCGCACTTCCCTTCTTTCTTCCAGCCGCACGGCCAAGTTTGCGAATCAGAAAGAAGCGCGTGAAGTTGCGCTTATCGTCTTCCACGCTGGCTTGAACGATGCTCCCGGAATATTCGCGCGCGGCTTGCCGTCCTGCAATTCCCGCAGCATCTTTCAACTGGTTGGCGATCACGTGCTTCACGCTGCCCGCGGTATCGTAGAACGGCACAAACTCGATTTTCGGATGCCGGCGGAAAAAGTCGCGGCACTGGTCGAGCGCCACTGGATGCGACAACACGCGCCGTAACGAACCGAGCCGCACCCCAGGCGTGGCGATGACGTTGTGCACGATCCTAAGCAGATGCTCACCCTGAATAAAAACGTCACGCGTGAGCATCAAGTCAGCGTGTTCCGCCACGGTTCCGGCCAGAGTGTTCTCGATCGGGATGACCGCAGCCCCTACCGATTCCCGCTCCACGCGATCGAACACTTCCGCCGATCGCGCGCACGGCACCACCGTGCACCGTGGCAGCATCCGCTCCGCCGCCTGGTGGCTGAAGGACCCGAGTTCTCCCTGAATCGCAACTTTCATTTCATCGTTTCCTGAGTAGGCAAGTTATCTGGAGAAGTCCCCCAGTGCAATCCCTTCTTACACTTCGTCAGCTCAGACCTTTTTTCATCACGAGCGCGTCCACCCCGTTCGAATAGTAGCGTGGCCATGTCCGGATCAGGCTGTAGCCATGCCGTTTATAGAACGACAGAGCCGAAACATTGTCTACGGCGGTCTCCAGTCCCACGGCGTGGGATCCGGCGCCGCGCAGGCGATCCTCCGCCGCCCGCAGCAGCAGCGACCCCACACCTGAGCGGCGGGCCGCCGCTGAGACGTCAATAGTGATGATGTGGCCAGTTGGACCGCCATGCGCCACGATGAAGCCGGCAATCTTGCCATCTTCGGCCCCGGCGGCAACCAGCGTGAACGATCCCCGGTGGCGCACGTATGCCCTCAGTTCCTCCCTCGAATAAGCGATTCCCGGCGGAAAACATTCCTGGTCCATGCGCCAGAGGATTTCGAAGTCCTCGAGCTGGAAATCGCGAATGACGAAGGCCACGCCGACATTGTAGCGGGCAAGCCGGTGGGCTGCCGAAACCGCCAGGCTGGGACGCCGCCCGCGGAGGCCAGTTTTCCACAGCCCTCCCATGGAATCCCTCGAAAAAAACCGGCATGGGGACGATTGTCCCCTTGCCCCGACCGCAACCTCGGACGTACCATCGGCATCTGAGGATAAAGGAAGACGTTGTGGGACGCCTTCTAATGATTGACGTAGTCGGCGCGTTTGCGGTTCTGGGGGTGTGGTACTTCCTCTTTGCCGCCTATAACCGCCGCAAAGGAACTGAAGCGCTGCGCTGGGTCCAGTCGGCCTGCGCTGGCAAAGGACGCATCCTCGACTCTCGCTGGACCAAGAGTTCCCGCCTGCTGGATGCCCGCCTGCAATTCCCTTCGCGCAGCTTTGAAAACGCCCATGTCACGATGGAGTTCCGGCCACGCGCCTGGCCCGTCCTCTGGTTGCTGAGTTACTACCACAAGCAGAAAGAGACGCTGACCTTTGAGGCCGACCTGGGCGGGACCCCCACGTTTCACCTTGAGGTCATGCGCCATCGCTGGTGCGCTCATAGCCGCGGAATTACTGGCCGTCGGCGCGACGAACGCGAATGGGAAGTCTACGAACCCGGTCCGATCATTCTCACGACCCGCACCCACTGGAAGCAGGACTCCACTCCCGAACTGAACACCCTGATGACCGTGCGCCAACAGGACGTTCTGCAACTGCGATTCCGTCCCGAGTCTCCGCAGTTCTCCGCCACGATCGCACTCGACGCCCTCGATGATCCCCGCACGGCCGCAGGCTTCCTCACCACCCTGCGGGAGCTGGCCGCAGGGGCCAAGGCACACCGCGAATAAGGCCGCCTACCGGGTGCCCCATTTCTCGCGCGTTCTTTGCGCGAGAAGTGGGGATCTCTATACGTTCCCCGAACCAGCCAAGTGTACGAAGCTGGATTACGCCTTCCGGATTATCAAGTAAACTGCACAAATGCTGAGCTCGCGCCAAGGATCAATCCACCTGTTTCGTTTCTCCGGAATTGATGTCTTTCTCCACTGGTCGTGGTTTCTGGTGGCGGCGTACGAAATCCAGATGCGCAAGGGACACTATTCCTCTGTCACCTGGAATGTGTTCGAGTACATCGCGCTGTTCTTGATTGTTCTCCTGCATGAGTTCGGGCACGCCTTAGCTTGCAGACAGGTTGGAGGGAGGGCGAACCAGATCGTGCTCTGGCCTCTAGGCGGGGTCGCTTATGTCGACCCCCCACCAAGGCCCGGTGCTACTCTCTGGAGCATCGCAGCTGGACCGCTGGTCAACGTCGCGATCTTCCCGGTATTGCTCGTAATCTTCGTTCTGGGCCGATCTTTGGGGTGGGCAGAGGCAATGCCAGACCTCTACCGGCTGGTGCGGACTGTCTTGTATATAGACGTTGGTCTACTGGTCTTCAACATCATTCCGGTCTACCCGCTGGATGGCGGCCAGATTCTTCGCTCCCTGCTCTGGTTTGTGCTCGGACGCGCCCGCAGTTTGATGGTGGCGACGGTCCTCGGATTGATCGGCGTGGCTGGTTTCATCCTTCTCGCCTTCTGGAGGCAAGACGTCTGGCTAGGCGCGATCGCCGTCTTCATGCTGATGAATTGCTGGGCCGGACTGAAACACGCGCAAGCCCTGTTACGCTTCGCAAAACTGCCGCGCCGGGATGGATTTGCCTGCCCGACGTGCAAGACCGCGCCACCGGTGGGGGAGTTCTGGAAGTGTGGACAATGCGGGCAGGCCTTCGACACGTTCCAAACCCACGCTGTCTGCCCACGCTGCGCCGCCCAGTTCCCTCAAACGAAGTGCCTGGACTGTGGAGGAGTCAATCCCATCAACGACTGGATGGTCGGCTCCCTTGCGCCTTCGAAATTCTGATCTGGAAACCTTCGTGAAACTTCGTGTCCTTAGTGGTGTAGGTGTTTCCGCCCGACATCAGACGAAATCCGCTACGCGCTTCCCGAATAAATCTCTTTTATGCTTCTCATCAGCTTTTTCGATTTGCGGGGGGCCCACTTGCGCGCTATCCTCCAGTGTTCCAAGTCAGCCTGTTGAAACCAGCCATTTCAACTTTCCTGTATTCGTGACGGTTTTTGCCCAAATCATAGGTTTCTAAATCGAAGGAGACTGAAGGACATCCATGCCCACAGAACTGCGTAGTTTCCTGGCACTGTCATATGACGAACTGGAAGAACTCAATTTAAAGGCGAAGGAGCAGCGCCGGAACCGCGTCGCGCCCCACAAGGTCCAGGAGGATCGCCTTAAGTACCTGACCGACGAAAAGCGCATCAAGGCCGTCACCGTGCTCTTCAGTGATCTCGAAGGCCGGTTGCATATGCTCGATTACGACAAGAAGTTCCTGCTCAAGAGCTGGGACAACCTCACCTTCGACGGTTCCTCGATCCGCGGCTTCACCGCTCAGCGCGAGAGCGATCTCCGCCTGGGTATCGACTGGGGCGCGTTCTACTGGGCTCCCTCGGACGTCTTCGGTTCCGGCAAGGTGTTGGTGTTCGGCGAGGTCATCGACAAGGGCGGCACATCGTACGCCGGCGATATTCGCGGCGTGCTCAAGGGATATGCCGACGACTTGCACAAGAAAAAGGGCTACATCCTGAACGCCGCCAACGAAATTGAAGGCTTCCTCTTCAAAGGTCCCGATGCGGAGCGGCATTATCACGAGACCGGCAAGTTCGAATACGTCAACACCGGCGGTTACTACCACTCGCTGCCGGGCGACGCCCTGCGCACTTTTATCGACACCACGGCGGAAGTGCAGCGCGCCATGGGATTCCAGAACGAGAAGGATCATCCCGAGGTGGCGCCCTCGCAGTTTGAAATCAACTACGGCTATGGCGAAGTCGTGTCCGCCGCCGACCAGATTCAACTCTACAAACTGATCTGCCGCCAGGTCGCGACCCACATGGGGCTGACGGCGTCGTTCCTGCCCAAACCAGTGGTGGGCGTTAACGGCAGTGGCATGCACACCAACGTTTCGATCAGCGAAAACGGCAAGAATCTGTTCTGGGATGCGAAGGGCGAAGAGAAGCTCAGCAAGATGGGCTGGGCCTTTCTCGACCGCATCCTCACCCACGGTAACGATATTTGCCTGCTGCTGAATCCTAGCGTGAATGCCTATCGGCGCCTCGATCCTCACTTCGAAGCACCCAACCAGATCAAGGCATCGGCCGTGGACCGCGGATCGATGATTCGCATTCCCATCGGCAACGAGAAGAGCATGCGAGTCGAGGTGCGATCGGTCGCACCCGACGCCAATCCCTATCTGGTGATGTACTCGATCTTCAAGAGCGGCCTCGACGGCGAGACCTCGAAGATCAAGAACCTGCGCCAGGCCGAACGCTACCTGCCCGACAACATCTACGACGCGTTGGCCAATTTCCGGAAAGCCGAGTGGATCTCCACCCTGCTCGGCGACGACGTCAAGGGCCGTTACGCCGACCTGAAGCAGGCCTCCGCCGATCGTTGTCCCCGCGCCCTCGGAACCTTCGTCAAGGCCCAGGAAGTCCAGTTCCACCACGAGGTCTACAACCAGTTCCTCTGGAATCTGTTCTAGACTGAAGCCCGATTTGCTCAGCGCCCCGGGCAAACACCCGGGTCGTTTTCTTGTTGCAAACGAATGTGGGGACAGCCGGCCTCGGCTGTCCGTCGAGCAAAGCTCGACAACCCGGTCGGTATTGACGCCCCACGGCGCAGGTTGACTCTCGGACCTGACGTCCCTAAGATGGCAACGCCACGGCCCCCCGCGCCGCGCAAGTGCGATCGAAAGGCCACTCTCAATGTCGCAGAAAAGCGCAGTGCAGCTTTTTCGCTCGATCACCACTGACATCCACTTCTGGATTCCGCTTGCTGTCCTCGTTGGTGGTCTCCTGCTTCTGGACACCCTCCGCTGACATGACAGGAAGAATCGTGCAAGTCAAGGAAGCCCGAGCAGCTCACACTCCCATGCAAACTACTCGTCTGCGCAGTCTGCAGGCGCTGGGCATCTTCTGCGGTTTCGCCGCCGGAGCGTGGCTGGGCGGGGCCGAAGCTCCCATCAAGCTCATCAATCCCGATGTATCGCCGATCACCGTCTCATTCGTCATGGTGCTCGGAGTATTCCTGGCTCGCTGGAGCGTTCCCGCGTTAGTTCGCGGCACGACTCAGGTCCGCAACGACGTACGACAAGCTCGGCACCTGGTCGTCTGGGCCGTACTCGCCGGATGCATGTGGGCCGTCGCCAACACGCTGACGATCTACGCTATCCGCAATGTCGGCCTCAGCATTGCGTTTCCTCTGTGGAATACGAATAGCCTCCTCGGCATTTTCTGGGGCTTTCTGCTCTTCAAAGAGTTGCACTACGCGGGATGGAAACGCTGGCTCGGCGTCCTGGGCGGCGCGGTTTGCATGTTTGGAGGAGCCACCCTGCTGGCGATCGCCTCGTCTCATCAGGCCGCTCCGGGCAAGGCTGCGTTGGGCGTGTTCGCCGCCTTGGGTGCAGGCATTCTGTGGGGAACCATGTACATCCCCTACCGCAAGGCCTACCTCACCGGCATGAATCCCCTCTCCTTCATTACATTTTTCACCGTGGGGGAACTCGCCACGATGACGTTGCTGGCCGTGGGCTATCGCGGCGCGACTCCGCTCTGGCACGAACTGGTCGGGGCGCGCCCAGTTCTATTCTGGCTGATGCTGGGCGGCTTCGTCTGGGTCCTCGGAGACTTATTCCAGCAATACGCCACCAAGTACGTCGGTATCAGCCGCGGCATCCCCCTCTCCAACACTAATCAACTCTGGGGGCTGCTCTGGGGCATCTTGGTATTTCACGAACTGCGGGGTGCCAGCCAAACCACTTACGCGCAAGTCGCTGGAGGATCGTTGCTCATGGCATTGGGCGCAGTCGCGATCGCGTTGTCGTCGGCGACCGAGCGTGAGCACTCCTCGTGGCAGGATGCAGCCGCGCGTGAAGGCCGGCGCTATCGCGTCGAAGAAGAATATGTCCGCGCCGGCATGGAAGGCCGAGCAATGGAAGGCCAACCCGGCCCCAGCAACAGAAGCTTTCTGGATTGGCTTCTCATTTTTGTTACGACGGGCCTGTTCATCGCTCTGGCGGTCATGGCGGGTCTCCCCCACGTGGACATTGCTTTAGGTTGGGCCGTTGTGCTGACTGCCGCCATGCTCGCCCTGCTGGCAACCTGCGGAATCGCGCTCTGGCGCACCACCCGGTTCCGGTGAGCCCAGAAAAAGGGAGCGCCGAATCAGGAACAGACAGCAAAATATTGGAGTCATCGTGACCGCAGCCGCTTTTCCAGCGGAGGGAAGGATCTTGCGCGCGGTGTAGCGAGGCTTGGGTGATCGCTTCCAGTTGGCTCAGAGCGGCTTCCAACAACCATGAACTGTGCCGGATTGTTCGCGTCGCCTCCAATCGAGAACTCGAGCGCACCTTCCATCGCCGCAGATGTTCCCGGGGTGTGCTAGATTCAGAGGTTTAATGGATGCCGCTCCTACCATCTCCACCCAGGGCCTGACCCGCCGTTTCGGAGAACTCGTGGCCGTTGACGGTGTAGACCTGCGCGTCGCCCCCGGACAATTCTTCGGCTTCCTGGGCCCCAATGGTGCGGGCAAATCCACGACCATCAAGATGCTCACTGGGCTGCTCGCCCCCAGTTCCGGGCGAATCGAGATCCTTGGTATCGATCTCAATGCTGATCCCGTCGAAGTCAAGCGCCAGATCGGCGTTGTTCCCGAGGGCATGGCCTTGTTCGGGCGACTCACCGGCGCTGAGTTCCTCAGCTTCGCGGGACGAATGTACGGCCTCGACCGCACGACCGCGGCGAAGCGCGCCGCCGAGTTGCTCGAGTTCATGCAACTCGCGGACCAGCCGAAAAAGCTGGTTACCGACTACTCCCACGGCATGCAGAAGAAACTGGCTCTCGCCGCCGCCGTTATCCACGGGCCCAAGGTTCTTTTCCTCGATGAGCCCTTCGAAGGCGTGGACGCAATCGCAGCGGGCACTCTGAAATCGATGCTGCAAGGCATGATCGCGCGTGGAGCCACGATTTTCCTGACCTCACACGTGCTCGAAATCGTCGAACGCTTGTGCAGCCACGTCGCCATCATTCATCAGGGACGACTGGTTGCGCAGGGTTCGCTCGAGGAGTTGCGCGCCGGAGTAGAGGCCCAAACTCCCGCTGGATCAGGCAACGGCACCGCGGCCTCCGGCGAGAAGTTGACTCTGGAACAGCTCTTCCTCCGAATCGTGGGCGGAAGCCGCACCGAGCAGGAGCTTTCGTGGCTGGGGCAGTAGTTCTGCCCGCGGAATGTGCTTATTCCGAGCGCAGGGAGCCGCCCCGGAACTTTCGTCGGCGATAAAAATGGCCGGCGCGCAGGCGCCTCAGGGCCCGAAGTATCCTCTGGTGAGGCGTGACCGACATGGTTCGTAGCGAGTAATCAAAACGGGCGCCGCAGTCACAGCAGACCTTGTAGCTGTGGCCTTCAAGGGTGAAGACGCGGCTCAACTTGGAATGGTAACAGCCGAAGGCAAAGTCCAACGCGCTCGCGAATGGATGGGTCACAGTCTCCCATAGCGGAATTTCTTCGGATGCCATAGTTCTCATTCCCCTCCGAACACTCTTCATCTTCTCTCGGCAAGTCTCAAGGTGACCGTGAGGGGCCCCACTCCCGTTGGTGACTACAATCACGGCAAGGAGTTCGCAGGGCGCTGAGCTTGCCGCAGTCACCTTCGATGCTCCCGGAGTAATTGCATCGTTTCAACGTCTTAGCGGGATGCAGATCCGACTTGCCTGTGCAAGAATTGAGAGCGACACCCAATGACGCGTCCAGAAGTTTCATCCCAACTGACTGCGATCGCCGACCTGCGCTGGCGTATGTTCGTCAATGGTCTGCGCAGCAGGCGCGGTAAGATGGAACTCGCCTCGCGCATCATCGTGACCCTCGCGTTCGCCCTCGGTGGACTTGGCGGTTTCGTGGCGGCAACTGGATTTGCCTGGTATTTTGTCTCGCAAAACCAGGGAGAATATCTCGCCATCCTGCTGTGGCCGATTTTTTTCTTCTGGCAAGTGTTTCCCGTCATGGCAACCGCTTTCACCAACAATCCTGACTCCGGCGAGTTGTTGCGTTTCCCCCTTACCTACCGTTCGTATTTTTCGATCCGCCTGGCTTACGGCTATTTCGATCCCGCCAGCGCGCTCGGTAGCCTGGGTTTGCTGGGGATTCTGCTGGGCGTCAGTGTTGCGCGACCGATGCTGTTTCCCTGGGCGCTCCTGGTGCTGGTTACCTTCGCACTCTTCAATCTCGTCCTGATGCAGACCGTCTTCGCCTGGCTGGAGCGCTGGCTGGCCCAGCGCCGCACTCGAGAGATCCTTGGTGTTGTTTTCATCCTGGTCATGCTCAGCTTTCAACTGATCGGCCCAGTCATGGAGCGGATGGGAAAGGGACCGCACCCCAAGCTCAGCCGGGCAGCACAGATCGCGACCCAGGCTCAGGCAGCATTACCCCCAGGACTCGCTGCCGATGCCATCGCAAAGGCTTCCCACGCCCAGCCCTTCGTCGGTTTCACTTCCCTGCTCTTTCTCGCAATGCTGACAATTGCTGTTGGATCCCTGCTCCATATCCGTCTGCGCGCTCAATTTAGCGGCGAAAATCTAAGCGAAGCGGCCGCGCGCCCCGTCGTTGCGCAAGCCCAAAGCCTGCAAGTGGGATGGAACCTGCCCGGATTCTCGCCATCGGTGGCAGCAGTGTTTGAAAAGGAAGTTCGCTACCTAGCGCGCAGTGGCCCCATGCTGCTCACCCTGATCATGCCAATCTTCATGCTGCTGATCTTTCGCCTGGGTCCGATGAATCCCATGCGCCAGTCCAATTTTCTCAGTCGCACGCCAGACATGGCGTTCCCCGGCGCGGCCGCGTACGCACTGCTGGTCCTCACCAATCTGGTCTTCAATAGTTTCGGCGGCGACTCCTCCGGCATTCAGTTCTTCTATGCCTCGCCGGTTCATTTCCGCCAGATCGTCCTGGGGAAAAACCTTACCCACGCCAGCATCCTCGTGGCCAATACCGCGCTCGCGTGGCTTGCTGTCTCCTACCTTTACGGAGCACCACGCCTGGCTGTCTCGATCGCCACACTGGCCGGACTCGTCTTCGCGGCGCCCCTGAACTTTGCCGCGGGCAACCTGCTCTCGATTTATTCGCCCAGAAAACGCGACTTTTCCACCTTCGGCCGCCAGAACGTTTCCCAGACGACCGTCCTGGCTAGTTTGGGCGTGCAGATCGTGATCGTAGGAATTGGCGCCGCGGCCTTCGCCGTCGCACATCTCTACAAGGATCTGTGGCTTGCCACCCTGCTGTTTCTTGGGTTCGCGGGGTTTTCCGTCCCGCTGTATCTGATCGTGCTTCAGCGCCTGGACCGGATCGCACTAGAGCGTCGGGAGACTCTGGTGGCGGAATTGTGCCGGGCATAGGGCCCGTGGCCTTCGAGTTTTATTCCTTTTCCGGTCGGGCGAGAAAGCGGTAGCCCACACCGCGCACGGTGAGCAGATGCCGCGGCCTGGCGGGATCGTCTTCGATGTAGCGGCGCAACCGCACCACGAAGTTGTCAATGGCGCGCGTGTCGGTGTCCTCGTGCAACCCCCACACTTCTTCAAGAATCTGTTTGCGCGACACAATTCGCCCGTCGTTGCGTACCAGATGCCTTAACAGTTCCGACTCCATCAGCGTCAGACGAATCGTGTTCGCTCCAGATCGCAGTTCGAGCGCACCAAAGTCGATCGTCTTCCCGCCAAAGGAAAAGGTTCCGAAGTCTCCGAGGCCGTTGGCGTCGACTCGGGTCTCGGGCGCCTGCCCGCCGCGCGTCCACTGGCTGCGCCGCAACAATCCTTGCAACCGCGCCAGCAAAATGGAGAGGTCAAATGGCTTGGCCAGATAGTCGTCCGCCCCCGAAGCAAATCCCTTCAGCACGTCTTCCGGGTGGCCCCGCGCCGTCAGCATGAGCACGGGCACATAGTTATGCGCGGCGCGCAACTCCGATACAACGCTGAACCCGTCTTTTCCCGGAAGCATGATGTCGAGCACCACGGCATCAAAATTCTCTTTCTTCTCCAGAAGACGGTCCGTGGCCCCTTCCCCGTCTGCCACCACTTCCGCCGCATACCCCTCCGCCTCCAGGTTGAACCGCAACCCCTGCGCCAGATGAGCCTCATCCTCCACCACCAGAACCCGGCTCATGCCGCCCACCTCGGCAATTCCAGCACGATCGTGGTCCCCTGCCCTTCGCCATCACTCTCGGCAAAGACCTTGCCCCCGTGCTTTTGCGCGATCGCCTTCACAATAAACAGGCCCAACCCGGTTCCCTTTACGTGGGCCAGCGAACGGTGCGTCACGCGGTAGAAACGCCCAAATATTCGCTTCATGTCATCGGGCGGAATCCCCACGCCTTGATCCTGCACGCGCAGGACGATGCGCTTTTCGTCTGGCGTTTCCAGGCGCACCCGTACGTCAACGCTTTCTCCGGAGTACTTGACGGCGTTGTCGAGCACATTGAATACCGCAGTGCGCAAATCCTCCGCGCTGCCTCGCACCCGGAGTCCGTTGCCATTGCTTGATGCTTCCTCATAACGAAACGCGTCCGGTTCCAGGTGATGACGCGCCCGGGTAGCGTCCATGCAATCTCGCACCAGTTGGCCGAAATCGACTTCCGCCTTCTCCCGTCCAGCTTTCTTGTCGCCCGCGCGCCCGGCACGGAGCACCTGCTCCACCGTATCGTTCAGGCGATCGGTGTCGCTCAGCATGAGCCGGTAAAACTCCTGCTTCTGCGGTTCTGGCACTTCGCGCCGCTGCAAGGTTTCCAGGTGCAGCCGGATTGAGGCCACCGGAGTCTTCAACTCGTGAGTAACGGCATTGATAAAGCTGTCGTGCTGCTCGCTGCGCCGCAATTCCCGCACCAGAAAAATCGTGTTCACCACCATGCCCGCAATGATCAACGCGAAAAAGACGATGCCGAAAAACAGCAGCACCCCCTCGCGCCAGTTGAGGATGATCCAGCCGACGTTCAGCGCAACAGCCAGCGCCACCAGGCCAATGCCCAGGCAGAGAAAAAAGACGATGGTTCCGCGGCGGCTCGAGATACGCATAGCGCTTCGTCGCACTGATTCTACCGCTTGAAAGGTCGCGCTTCTATGCAGCACCGAGGTATCGTTGCGCAAGCCCGGAAAACACAAGCGCTAACCTTCAATCGTCGGACCCCTCGGCGACCTTCGCGTTCAAAAGGTTTTCCCCCATCCGTGTTTGGCGGACCCGAGGCGCCCGCAAAAAAGCCCCGGCCGATTTGGCCAGGGCTGATTTTTCTTGAACGTGAATCGGACCGCCTAGTCTCCCGCGATGGAGGCTTCCGGCATGCCGGCCGTGATCAAGCGCCCGTTCGGCGTCGGCACCAGGCCGCGCTCAACCTCAGCCAGTTTCACCCGCTTGATGTCCCAGGCCAGCCCGAGTCTCTTAAGCGCCCAGATCCCGTACCAGTTCATATCGACTTCGTACCAGGTGAACCCGTGCTGCGCAGCGGTCGGATGGGCATGGTGATTATTGTGCCAGCCTTCGCCAAACGTGAGCAGGGCTACCCACCAACTGTTGGTCGAAAGATCGCGAGTCGCAAAGCGCCGCGTGCCCCAGGAATGCGTCGCCGAATTCACCAGCCAGGTGGCGTGCAGCCCAACCACCGTGCGCACAAATATGCCCCACATCAGGAAGGGCAGCCCTCCGATGGCAAGCAGAATTGCTCCCAGCACGACGATGGGGACGTAATGATACTTGGTAATCCAGACGTGGAATTTGTCTTTGGCGAGGTCAGGAACGTAACGGGCCAGCGTGGTCGTGTCATGGTGCATCGATTTGCCCATGAGAATCCATCCCATGTGCGACCACCATTTGCCATCGATCGGCGAGTGCGGGTCACCGTCCTGATCCGAAAACTGATGATGAATGCGGTGCGTTGCTACCCAGAAAATTGGCCCGCCTTCCAGGGCGAGCGTGGCGCACACGGTCAGGAAGTATTCCACCCACTTCGGAGTCTTGTAACCACGGTGCGTCAGGAGCCGGTGATAACTCATTCCGATGCCGAGGCTGCCGGAAACCCACCACAAGAACATCGCGACAAATAGTGCCTTCCACGTGAAAAAGAAAAGCGCGGCCACGGCTCCGACGTGAAACGCCGCCATGAAGCCCGCTGTAATCCAGTTCACTTCATCTTTTGCCGCCTGTGGTTTTTCCAGCTCTTGCAGTTCCATATCCAAGGAAGGTCCCCGTTTCGTGGTCGTTTGAGTTCGATCAACGCCATAGCTAACCTACCAAGGCCAGGGATAGCCTGACTGTAATACTTGTGTAATAGCGGGATTTTGGGGATTACTGCGGTAACGGTTTAGTACTCTCGATCCCTGTATACAGCCGCTTCTAGGCCATGTACTTCCGGAGTCTGGCCTTAGTC
>JBARBI010000324.1:0-13833 GCA_049792875.1 Candidatus Sulfotelmatobacter sp. | reverse complement strand
GAACAGAGACCTCGCGGTACTTCGCAGAATGCTCCGGCTCGCAGAGCGAAAGCGATTCATTGCGCGAACCCCATTTACTGAGGTCGAACTCTTGGAAGAACGGAGCATCCGTCGCAAACCGCACATTGCTACATTCGACGAGGAGGAACGCATCGTAGCGGTCGCGGACCCGCATATCAGAGTTCTGACGATACTACTGTTGGAAACCGGACTCAGGTCGAATCGCGAGGCTCTTGTTCTGAAGTGGGAGGATATTGACTTTGCCAGCGACACCATTCGAGTACGGGAATCGAAGACCGCTGCGGGACTCAGAAATGTTCCGCTGTCCGGTAGATGCAAGGCTGAACTACTTGCTTGGCGGCAGCGTCACGGGCCTGAATTCTCCCCGTATGTGTTCCCCAACATGCGAAATCCCGAGCGACATCTCACGCAAATCCGAAAAAGCTGGGCCAACGCCTTGAAGTCCGCGGGAATCCCCTACTTTTGGCTCTACAACTTGCGGCATACTTTTGCTTCCAGACTGAGCGCGGCTGGTGTCTCAGATCTTTTTGTGGCACAGATGATCGGTCCCTCGAGTGCCAGTATCGTCCAAACGTACGCGAAAGCCATCGACGAGCATAGACGAGATGCAATACGCAAGCTGGAATCGCTTAGGCCGGTGCGCCAGGCTGAATCGCCTCAAAGGTCAACATTTCGGCCAAATTGAGAGATGATAACGAAAAGTGATGGCGGAGAGGGAGGGATTCGAACCCCCGGTACGGTTACCCGTACTCCAGTTTTCAAGACTGGCGCCTTCAACCACTCGGCCACCTCTCCTCAGAATTACTACAGTTTTACTACAGTTCCCGCTTTTCGCAGTGGTTTCGTCGGACATGCCCTTTTGTTTTCAATCAATTACATCCTGCTGAACTTCCAGTACACAGGTTTTCAAGACCGGAGCCATCAACCACTCGGCCACCTCTCCGGGTGCTGCAGGCTTTGCTCAGCGCGACGCGTGTTTCCGTCGCGTCTCGTTAGTTTACAACAGCGGCATGGAATCTCAGTGCGGGGGCAGCAGCCCGAACGCTGTGGAATGAAATTCCATGACCTCGGCGAAGTGTGACAGGAAATAGGTCAGGCTGTGGTCGCCCTGATATGCGTGATATTCGTGCTTCACGAGCGCTTTTTGCAGCTCATCGTGCAAGGCCGCTGCACCTTTTTCGAAGCCATAGTTGTCCTCTCGTCCGCAGTTAAAATAGATGGCGAGCCCCCGTAGGGCTGTAGTATTTCGCTTCGCGAGAACGAAGGGACTGTTGTCGTTCCAGTGGGGCACGTTGATCGGCTTGCCGAAGACTGCGCCGAGCACTCCTGCAAGGGGCGCACCGGTCTGCGACACGGAATCGAGCGCTTGCGGCGACTCAGTGATAAGCGCAGCGCTCTGCGCGCTCACGGCGGAAAAAAGTTCGGGATGCGCGAAAGCGAACCGCAATGCCCCGTAACCGCCCATGGAAATTCCGCTGATGGCGCGTCCTGCGCGGCCGGGACGAATCCGGTATTTGCTCTCGATCTGAGGGAGAAACTCTTGCAGAAAAAAATCGTTGTAGCGCACGGATCCGTCGGCGGAGTTGATGTAGAAGCTGCGCCTGCCTTCCGGGACGACAATCAAAAAGTCACCCATCTTGTACTGGTTGCGCAGATCCTCGAGTAACGTCCAACCGCCGCCATTGAAGAGGGTCTGCTCGTTGTCGCCCAAGCCATGCAGAAAATAAAGCACTGGATAGCGCTGCGGGGGATGCTGTGCCGCGCCTGCATCGTAGCCAGCGGGTAAGTAGACGCAATAGTGGACAACCTGTTTGAGGATATGGCTGTTCATCGCGCTGCAGTCGATGCGGCTCTGCGCGGCCACGCTGCCCGCGATCGCAAAGAGCAGGCAGACAAGCTTGAAGGAACCGATCATGCGGGTCAGTTTACTCGTAGCGCAGCGCCTGTACGGGATCGAGCCGGGCAGCGCGTCCGGCGGGATACAAGCCAGAAACCAGGCTTACCAGAAAAGCAAAAATGATGCTGAATACCACCAGCCACAGTGGCACCGCCCAAAAATGTTCGGGTGGCAGGGACTGACTCTTGAGCCAGATGTTGGTTCCGAAGTTGATGACCTGGCCGATGGCCCAGCCGAGCAAAACCCCAACAATCCCGCCGAGAATCCCCATGGCACCGGCCTCAGCGAAAAAGAGCAGCTTAACGTCTCTGTCACTGGCGCCGATCGCCTTCATGATTCCAATTTCGCGGCGTCGCTCGAGAATTGCCATGACGAGCGTGTTGACGATTCCGATCGACGCTACCGCCAACGCAAGGCTGCCGAAAATTCCAAGAAACGCATACAAGACCCTGAATATCTGCCTCAGACTGTTGCTCGCGTCGAGAATCGAAAACGTGTTGAAGCCCATCTTCTTGATGGCCTCTTCCACGACCTGTACTCGTGCCGGATTCTTAACCCGCACGCTGATGGATGCGTAAACCGGCTGATCAGCCGCTGCCCGCGAAATCTCGCGCAGGTCGGTGGGCTGCACCACATGCAGACTCTCGGCCAGCTTCAGCGGCAGGAAAACCTTGGCGCGCATTGGACCGCGCATACTCTCAGGGTCGAGATCCGAGATGGCGACAATCCTGAGCTTCTGCTCTCGCGAAACCACGGAATACGCGGCGCCCGCAATGCTGTCGTCCGCAGATGCGGGTTCGTTGGGACGGAGAGGCGGCTGAGTCGGTGCTGCGGCCTGACGTTGCGCGTAACGCATCGTCAGTTCCTTGCCCAGCAGCGGCTTCGCCAGTTCGGCAACGTTCGGTTCTGCCGCTCCAAGAGGCGGAGTCTGTCCCAGCAATTCTTCAGCAAACGATTTCTGCAGGATCACCTCGGCCCCGATGTCGGATGAAAAGAACTTGCCCTGCATTCCATCGAAGGCGTCGTTTGATTTCGCCGACATCGGCAGCGCAGAAATCATCGTGAGATGAGGCTTGTCGTCGTAGCGCAACTCCGTGACGAAGCGAATGTCAGGATAAGCCTCGATCACGTTGGGGAGGCGTTCGATCTCTTGCCGCGCCGGTTCGTCAAGAACACGGCTTTCACCCGGGGTGGGGCCTTTGCGCTCATCCTCGCGGCCCATCCCGCGCAGGTCGCGCCGCGACGAAACGAAAACGGTGTCGAACAGCCCCGACTTCGCAAGCCGTTGCGAGAACAGCTGCTGCAGGCCGGTACCGAGTGAAAGCATCGCTACAAGTGAGGCAACGCCCACCGAGATGCCGATCGTGGTCAGCGAGTTCCGCAGCAACGACTCACGCAGGTTTCGCAGGGCGAGTTCAGTCAGGTCTGGAAGTTTCATGACCGCCCTCCCTGCGCGCGAGAATCGACGGCAGTGGGCGCGTTCGCGCGATCGTCGATCAACTTGCCATCGGCCAGAAAGATCATGCGTTGGGCATAGCGCTCGGCCAAGGCGCGCTCATGTGTCACCATCACAACCGTCATCCCCAGCTCGCGGTTAAATTCGCGGACCATGTCCATGATTTCCGTTCCGGTGTGGCTGTCGAGATTTCCCGTGGGCTCGTCTGCCAAGAGCAGCTGCGGACGATTAATCAAGGCCCGTGCCAGAGCTGCCCTTTGTTGTTCGCCACCGGAAAGTTCGCTGGGTCGATGGTTCATGCGGGCCTGCAATCCAACTCGCGCCAGCGCCTCGTGAGCCAGATTCTGACGCTGGCTGCGATCGACCTCCGCAAAGCGGAGAGGAAGTTCCACATTCTCCGCCAGCGTCATGCTGGCAATCAGGTTGAACGATTGAAAGACCATGCCCACAACATGCAGTCGGTACTTGGCGAGCTCCTCGCGCGAGAGTTTCGCCAGATCGCGATCCTGCACGATGACGCTCCCCGACGTTGGACGATCGAGTCCTGCGATCAGGTTCAGCACGGAGGACTTGCCCGACCCAGAACTCCCGAGAAGAGCGACAAACTCCCCGGCGCGAACTCCGAGCGAGACGCCATCGACGGCGCGGATCAGAGTGTCGCCCATGCGGTAATGACGGCAGAGATTTTCGCTGCGGATCGCGAGGGTACCGCTCGCGGCAGCAACTGCGGGGGCTGTGGTCATAAGGTCTAGCGCATTTCTCCTCGCAGAACGCGCAGCGCGTCGGCCGCCTTCACATCGCCATTCTTGGCGTCCGCGCCGTTGCCGTTCACCGCGACCGGGTCGCCTTCCCCCGGCGCCAGGAACAGGTTGTTCTCGACCCCGTGTTGCCGTGTGTACAAATCGTAATAGCGGCCGCGCGCGGCATAAAGCTGTGCGTGCGTGCCACGCTCGACGATCTGGCCCTGTTCCATAACCATAATCTGGTCGGCCCGGCGAATGGTCGAAAGCCGGTGCGCGATCACGAACGTGGTGCGTCCCTGCATCAGATAAGAGAGTCCCTCCTGGATCATCTGTTCCGATTCTGAGTCGAGGCTGGAAGTGGCTTCGTCAAGAATCAGAATGCGTGGCTCCGCTAAAATGGCGCGGGCAATGGAGATCCGCTGCCGCTGGCCCCCTGAAAGCTTCACCCCGCGCTCACCAACCACGGTGTCGTACTTGTCGGCAAACGACTCGGCGAACTCGTCCACGCGTGCGATGCGGCAAGCCCGCATGACGTCTTCCTCGCTCGCATCGGGCCTAGAAAAGGCGACGTTTTCCCGTATTGTTCCGTCGAATAGAAACGATTCCTGCAATACCACGCCCAGCCGCGTGCGGAAAGAGTCGAGTCTTACCGTGCTCAGGTCCACGCCGTCTACGCGGACGGTGCCGTTTGAAGGCACGTAGAACGCCGAGATTAAACCGATCGTCGTGGATTTTCCCGAGCCCGACGAACCCACTAGCGCCGTTACCGTTCCCGGCTCAGAGCGGAAGGAAATATTGCGCAGAACGTCATGAGTGCCGTCGTAACTGAACGTGACATTCTCGAATTCCACCGTGCCCACGATATCGCGGAGCTGCACAGAACGTTTCGGGTCCTGATCCTCCGGACGCTCGCGCATGATTTCCTGGGTCCGTTCCAAACCCGCGAGCGCCTCGGTGAGTTGAGTTCCGATCGAAACCACCTGCATGACGGGAGCAATCAGAAAAACGAGCAGGAAGTTGTAGGAAAAATAACTTCCAGGACTCAGGGTGTGGGCTACCATCTGACGTCCGCCGACATACATCGTGGCGGCGCCGACCACTCCCAGCAATACGCTGGCGGAAAGACCCATCAGCGATGTGGCCGTCAAGGTTCGCATCACGTTGTCGAGTAGACGGCGCACGCCACCGGCAAAGATCTTCTCTTCGCGTTCTTCCGCGTGATATCCCTTGATGACTCGAACTCCGCCCAGCGATTCCGTTAATCGTCCTGTGACATCGCCATTGATCTTGCCGCGCTCGCGGAAAATAGGACGGATTGTCGCGAAAGCCCGGTTCAACGCGAATGCGAAGCAACCGAGGGAACCGACGGCAATCAGCGTCAGCGGGACGCTGATGCGGAGCAGCAAGGCCAGCGCAATGCCGGCAGCGACCAGACCTCCGGCAAAGTCCACCAGTCCGGTCCCCAACAGATTGCGAACGCCCTCCACGTCGGTCATGATGCGGGAGACCAGCGCGCCGGTTTTGTTCGTATCGTAAAAAGCCACCGGCAGACGGGAAATGTGCATCTGCACCTGCTGGCGAAGATCGGCGATCAGGCGCTGGGCCGCTTTCGACAGCAACTGGGTCAAGGAAAAAGACGTGACACCCTGGATCAGCGTCGCAATTAGGACCGACAACACCAGCGGGCGCAGGAGTCCCGTCTGTCCCTTGCTCACCACATTATCGATCAGGAATTTCGATGAATAAGGCAGCACGAATCCGGCGACCTTGTTGATCACCATCAGCACGAAGCCCACGGCGAGCAACCCTCGGCGCGGGCGCATTAACTTCCAGACTTCGGGCCAAACGGCCTTCAGGCGCTGGATCTTGGGGGGCTTCGCGGCTTCTTTGGCTGGAGAACTCAATCTAGTGTTTGACTCTGTTTGCCCTGGATTCGCTTCATTATTACTGCATTGTCCCACATCCACCACTGGGGCGGGGCCCTGTGACAGGGCGGTGCAGACGTTGTATGCTCGGGGCGTGTCCCGCCCGTCTCCGCCGGACCGTTCCCCGACCCTGGGCCTGCTGCTGGGCCTGCTCATCACGCTGTCCGCAGTGGTGGCGTACTCCGCGTATATCACGTGGCAGGTGACGGGCCTGCGAAAGTTGCAGACCGAACTGGTCGACCGCAACCGCAAGGATTCGCTGCAGTTGCTGCGCATCCAGAACGATCTCAATCTGCTGGCCGTAGACATGCGCGACATGGTGAGCGATGACGAGCCCTATCCACTGACCGCGTGGTCGGCGCAGTTCCAGCGGATTCGGACCGATCTGGACGACGCCATGCGGCTCGAGGCTGGATTTGCCGCGGCCAGCCGAACTCCCGAGCAGAGCGCGTTTCTGACAGGATCGTTTACCCAGTTCTGGGATGCCGTCGACCGGATTTTCGCGCTCGCGCAGGAGGGCAAAGAAAAAGAGGCTCGCGGGGAGATCCAGGTGTCGCTCCAGGAGCGGCAGGCCTCGCTGAGCACAGCCGTGGCTCGATTGCTGGTGCAAAACAGCGAGAATGAAGAGCAGGCGGGCCAGCGCATCGTTCAGATTTACGACCGGGTACAAAAGCAGGTCTATGTTTTTCTGGCCGCAACCCTGCTGGCGATCCTGTTGAGCGGTCTTTCCCTGATTCGCTGGAACCGGCGGTTGTTCGCGCGCCTGGCCGAGGTTTCGGAGCGCCGCAGCGAACTGGCACAGAAACTGATCGCCACCCAGGAATCCACGCTGCGTTACATTTCGCGCGAACTGCACGATGAGTTCGGCCAGATCCTTACGGCCGTTGGATCGATGCTGCGCCGCGCCGGAACGCATGCGCCCGAGGGTTCGTCCTTGCGAGCAGATTTGCAGGAAGTGTTGCAGACCGTACAGACTACGTTAGAGAGCGTTCGCAGTCTCTCGCAGGCGCTGCATCCCGTGATGCTCGACGAGGCCGGATTGGAGAGCACGCTCGACTGGTACATCCCGACCATAGAAAGACAAACTGGAATTGCCATATCCTATGAGAAGCAGGGTGCACCGTTTCCCGTGGATGGCGGCGCGGGTGTGCACGTCTACCGTGTTCTGCAGGAGGCGCTGAACAATGTGGCGCGGCACTCGGGCGCCAAACAGGCTTGGGTGCGACTGCGTTTCTTGCCCGAAGCTCTTGAACTGGAAGTGGAAGATCATGGAGTCGGGTTTCTGGAGCGTCCGAACAAGCGTGGGATTGGCTTGGTAGCCATGCGCGAGCGCTCTGAGTTGATGGGCGGGCAGATTGTGTTTTCACGCCCACAAGACGGTGGAACCCTGGTGCACCTGGCCGTTCCCAGGGAGAAAGTGGAGTCGTATGGAAAAGAAGATCACAGTGTTGCTGGTGGATGATCACAGCCTGGTGCGGCGCGGTTTCCGTCGCATGCTGGAAGATGAGGTCGACATGGAAGTGGTGGGCGAAGCGGGCAACGGCGAGGACTCCGTCAAGTTGGCGAAAGAACTGCATCCCAGGGTTGTGGTGATGGATTGCGCTCTGCCGGGCATGAACGGCCTGGAAGCCACACGGCAGATTATCGAAGACTCCCCGGACACGGCGGTGTTGATGCTCAGCATGCATACGGAGAGCACGTGGGTGCGGCAGGCGATCGAGGCCGGCGCCAAGGGATACGTTCTCAAAAACGCTATGGACCTGGAACTGGGGGCGGCAATCCGCAAGGTTGCCGCCGGAGAATCGGTATTTGACCCGCAGGTCGAGCAGCGATCGGCACTGAAGGGCGAGCGTAGCGCGGCGCTCACGCACCGCGAACTGGAGGTATTGCAAATGATTGTCGACGGCAAGTCGAACAAGGAAATTGCCACGGCGCTTGACCTCAGCGCTAACACGATCGCCGTTCACCGCGCGAACATCATGAACTCGCTAGGGATCCATAAGACCGCGGAGTTGGTCGTGTACGCGATTCGCGCGGGGTTGGTGAACGTTCCGTGAATCGCAGGTCTTTCCTCTGGGGAATGGCGGGACTGGCGTCGTGGTCGCAGCTGCCTCGCCAGCGAGCTCTGGCGGCGCAGACGGGAGCCGCGGCTTCTCCCGCCTTTCGATTCACCGACGTGACCATCCCGGCGGGAATCCAGTTCCAGCACAACAGCGGAGCCTTCGGCGGGAAATTCCTGCCTGAGACCCTCGGTTCCGGATGCGCATTCCTCGACTACGATCGTGATGGCTGGCAGGACATTCTGCTGATCAACGGCACTGACTGGCCGGGCCACAAGAAACGGCGCTCCACCCTGCGCCTGTATCACAACAACGGCAACGGCACTTTCACCGATGTGACTTCACGCGCCGGGCTGGATCTGGAGCTCTACGGCATGGGCGTGGCCGTTGGCGATTACAACAACGACGGCCTTCCGGACATTCTGATTACGTGCGTGGGACAGAACCGGTTGTTCCGCAACACCGGGAAAGGCACGTTTGTCGACGTGACCAACAGCAGCGGGATGGGAAAGCGCGAGGGATTCAGCACCTCGGCATTGTGGTTTGATTACGACCGCGACGGGTTGCTCGATCTTTTTGTCTGCAACTATGTGAAGTGGTCGCCGGAGCACGACGTGTTCTGCAGCCTCGACGGGAAGCACAAATCCTACTGCACTCCCGAAGCCTATCGCGGAGCCACCTGCTGGCTTTTTCACAATCGAGGTGACAATACATTCGAAGATGTAACCGCGGCGAGCGGAATCTTCGACAGCAGTTCAAAGTCACTGGGAGTCGCTTTGTTCGACGACAACCACGATGGCTGGCCCGATCTCCTCGTGGCCAACGACACCCAGCCCAACAAACTGTATCGCAATCAGCACAACGGCACATTCAAGGACGTTGCCGTGGAAGCCGGTCTGGCCTTCAGCAGCGAGGGAAAGGCCCGCGCGGGCATGGGAGTCGACGTGGGCGATTTCGATAATAGCGGCACGCCTGGGGTCGTGATCACGAACTTCGACAACGAGATGATCGGACTCTACCGCGAGAGCGGCAAGGGTTTCGAGGACATCGCGCCGCAAGCCGGAGTGGGCATCGCCTCCCGGAACAGCCTCGGTTTTGGCTGCGTCTTTCTGGACGTCAACCTGGACGGATGGCTCGACTTCGCGGTGGCTAACGGGCACATCGACGAGACCGTGCGCAACATTCGCGGCAACGTGGGATATGCGCAACCGCCTCAACTCTTTCTCAATGGGGGTAAGGGGATCTTTCACGATGTGGCAGCAGAAGTGGGTGCAGACTTCGATCAGCCGAAAGTGGGCCGCGGCCTCGCCTATGCAGACTTTGACCGCGACGGCGATCTGGACCTTTTGCTCACCACCAACAACGGACCAGCATATCTGTATCGCAACGATCAACTTACCGGGAATCGCAGCATCCGCTTCCGCCTGGTGGGAACCAAGTCAAATCGTGACGGGATCGGGGCGATGGTGCGCGTCTTTTCCGGCGGCCTGACTCAGTCGCGAATGGTAAAGGGAGGCTCCAGCTATTTGTCGCAGTCCGAACTTCCCGTGACTTTCGGATTAGAGAAACGGGATCGCATCGAGCGCGTAGTAATCGATTGGCCGAGCGGACGAACGGAAGAGTACAAGAATCTCGCCACGGGCCGCTGCTATGAATGCACGGAAGCAAAAGGAATCGTGGCCCAGGATGGCTACTGAGCGGAACTGACGGTGGAGCGCCCCGCCACGCTTCCCGCCGCAGTCAGATCAATCTCTACGGAGTCGTTCACTCGCAGGAAGAGCGTGCTGGGATTCTTCATGCCCCATTTCGCATACGGAACCGTGAAGTGAACCGTTGCGGTCCAATGGTCTGCGGACATCTCCACTTCGGCCGGCACGGTGATCTCGCGGTCGACTCCGTGAATGTTGAACATGCCGTGAACCTTGACGGACGATTTTCCCTGGCTGGCGACCCCGCCTTCGATCTTGTCGGGACGAAAAGCAATTTCGGGATAGCGCTCGCTCTCCAGGACTTCCTTATGCATTTTGCGGTCGCGCACGCCGCTGCCGCTCTCGCCACTTTTGGCGTCAACCACAATCTCGCCTGAGATTTTTCCTGAAGCCGGCTCGAACTGCAGCGCTCCGTGCTTTAAATGAAATGTTCCATGAACCGTGTGGAGCACATCGCCCAACGTGAACTTGACGCTTGTCTGTGCGGGATCAAGCTGAAACGCCGTATCCTGGGCCGTTGCTGAAAGAGCAGATGCGGCCAGCAGAGCAAGGACCGCTAGCCCAGCCCTGCGAAAGCGAACGCTCCTGTAGCGAGTCAGGCTCATCGCGTTATGCGGTCAACAGCCCCCATCCCAGAGTCAGACCATCCAAAGCAAGGTGCAAGGGCGACAGAACTCCCACATGCAACTCCAGGAGTCTCCGGAAAACTTCGGGACGTTTCAGGAAAGCTTGCAGTGTACGACGCTGCAGCCGGGGACGTCCATCGAGCGTGAGCATCAATCGGGCCATGAGCAGCGGACGCAATGCAAGCCGGCGATGCTCGCGCTCATAACGACTTAGATCTCCGGTGTGCAGGCAGTCCGCCAACACCATCGCCTGGCTGAAAGCGAGGCACAGTCCCTCGCCGGTGATCGCGTCCACGGTGCCGGATGCATCTCCGATCAGAGCAACATTTCCACGACTCACCTGCTTCAGCTTACAGGTTGCGGTCAGAGCGCCTTTCTCGGCGGAAGAAACCTCGGCCCCGTTCAGCCGGGCCTGCAATTCCGGGAACCGAAGCAGCGCCTCTCCGAGCCGCAACTTGGGATCGTGCGAAATCAGCGCCACGCAAACCTGATCTTTCGAAATAGGCGTGACATAGATTTCTCCCTGCCGGCCCCAGTGCAGTTCCATGCGGTCGGTCCACGGCGCCACGCGATAATGCTGCCGAAACGCGTAGCGGCAATCTCGCTTTCGAAACGCATCGAGACCGGCCCAGCGCCGCACTCGCGAGGTGCCGCCGTCGGCTCCGATGATCCATCGGGCGCTCACCTTGCGGTCTCCCAGGCGAACTCCATCTTCGGAAATGCCTGTTACGGGTGTCTGCCACAAAAACTCGATGCCCAGATTGGAGGCGCGTTCGGCAATTAACCGGTGCAGCACGGTGCGCCGCACACCCCTCCCCGAGGCCCCGTGGGCGAACGATGCATCGGCTGCAAGCCCCGCGCTCAGAAAACGTATGCCGCGGAAAGGGTAGGAATTCTCCGGTTCGACTGCGACCCCGAGTCTTTCGAGCGCCGCCAGACCGTCGGGCATCAGGCCTTCGCCGCAAGGTTTGTCGATCGGCATCCGCGCGCCGTCGGCCACAATGACGCGGAATCCCCGCTGCCGCGCCGCAATGGCCGCCGCCAGTCCCGCGGGACCACCACCAACTACGAATACATCAGTCGAGTTCAGCAACTGCCAACCTCACCCTTGCAAAAGTACAAGCTCGGAACAAAATCCCGGCCCCATGGCCGCGAGCACGCCTAAACGTGCTAGGCTCCGGACGCCGGTTCTTCATGACATCTTCCAGCACGACGACCGCGCCAGCAGTTGCGGATTTCTCAGCTGGTCGCCCCAGTATTCCTGGAGTTTTTCCAGCCGAAATTTCTGAGAGTAGTGGTGCTTGGGGAAAACGCTCGCGGCGCTGGCGATTCTCATTGGTCTGGATCCTGGTCTCGGCACGGTGTCAGCGCCATCACCTGCCGGACATCGAGGCTTGCTTCCTTAGATGATGGGGGCACCGCTTGCGGTTGTACCCGCGTATGGTTTGCCGTCTAGCGTATTGTCCCAATGTCACTGGGTCGAAATGGTCACCCGTTTGTTAAATCAGCCTCGGGCGTTGGTCGAAGCCTCTAACCGCGGAAGGCACGCCGCGCCAGACCCAACGCCTCGGACCAAAAAGCTCCGGACGAATGGGCGAGTTCTACAACCTTGCGAACCGCCAGCACGAACGCGTCGAGTTGCGCGTCTGTGACCACCAACGGTGGGGCTACTTTCAGAACCATGAAGTTGTTTCCGCAGATTTGCGTCAGGAATCCTGATTCGCGAAACAGGCGCATCACCACGATCTGACCGAACATGGCCGGATGAATTGCCCCAAACGCCTGATACGGAACGCGGAGACGAAGTTGGCTCGGAGCCTGAAATTCAACCCCCATCAGCAATCCCAACCCGCGGACTTCCTTGACCATCTCGAAGTCACGAAGTGCTTCGCTAAGGCGCGCCTGCAAATAGTTCCCTGCGGCGATCGAACGCTGGCCCAGTTGTTCGCTCTCCAGAACATCGAGGGTTGCAAGGGCCGCTCGCATGGCCAGACTGTTTTCACTGAATGTGGACGTATGAACGAATGCGCGCGGCAACGATGAATAAACCGAATGGCAAACCGGGTCCGACATCAGTACCGCGCCGCAGGGCACCAGCCCTCCGCTCATGGCCTTGGCCAGGATCACCATGTCCGGCTCAACTCCGTAGTGATGCGCGGCAAGGAAAGGTCCAGTGCGATACATCCCGGTCTGCACTTCATCGAGCACGAACAGGGTGCCGTAGCGCCGGCACAACGACTGCGCGTTCCGAAGGTAGTCTGGAACCGGAACGCAGACCCCAGCCTCGGACTGAATCGGCTCGACGATAAATGCTGCGAAGCGTTTGGTCTTCAGCTTGCGCTCCAGCTCTTCAAGATTGCCGAATGGGATCGCAGCGGTTTCCGGAAGAAGCGGACCAAACCCTTCGCTCCAGAACTTGTCGCTCATCAACGACAGCGCGCCGCACGTCAACCCGTGGAACGCGTGTTCGGCAGAGAGAATACCCGCGCGCCGCGTATGAGCCCGCGCGAACTTGATGGCTGCCTCCACACCCTCGCTGCCCGAAGATGCGAAGAACGCTTTCGCCAGACGGCCCCCGGCACCTGCCGTCAACCTCTCCGCCAGTTCTCCGGCAAGATCGGAAACGTGCGTCTGAATCATGGCCGGACCGCACCGTTCCAGTTCGCTTTGCAGGGCGCTGACTACATCGGGATGGTTGTGCCCCACATTGTGAACACAGTACCCGGAAAGGAAATCAAGAATCCGCCTTCCGTCGGCCGTGAACAGCTCCGCTCCTACGCAGCGCTCATAGCGGACGTTCATCTGCAGCAAGTCGAGGAGTCGCACCCATTCCGGGTTTACCCGCTTGGCATAGCGCTCTGACGTGCTTGCGGACGGCTCGAGTTGAAGGGTTGTGTCCATTCGCTCCTGCGATAGAGACTAGGGCGTTACCGCAAACGAAGTCGGCGTGCCCGGGAGCACATAGGTGGTGACGGAAGTGAGGGTCCCGCTGCCAGTGTCCAGGCTGTAAGACTGAATCACTGGGCTCGACTGGTTGCCTACGAACAAGTACTTCCCCCCGGCGTCAGTGGCAATCAAACTGGGCTGGGCTGCCGTGGCAAACGGCGAAGTGGTCAGCACTGTGAGTGACCCGTCGGGCCCGATCGTGAACGCCGCAAGATTGGTCGAGTTTTGATTGGCCACGTATAGATACTTGCCGGACTTGTCGATCAGCAGCGTACTTGGCCCGGAATAGCTCTCCCCGATTGGAGAGCCAGAGATCGGACTAAGCGATCCGTCTGTGTTGATGGTGAATTCCGAGATGGAATTGTCGAAGAAGTTGGCTGCGTACAGAAAACCACCACCGGGGGCGACCGCCAGCCCGTTAGGATTCGTTCCCGCGGTGAACGGTGAGTT
>JBARBI010000323.1:0-9677 GCA_049792875.1 Candidatus Sulfotelmatobacter sp. | reverse complement strand
TGCTCGATCCCGACACAATTGGCAATACCCTCCGATCAACTACTACTGCAGCATTTCCGCTTGCTGGTGCGCGTCAAGTCTTGAAGTCAGCGGGCGAACACCTGAGGAATGCTGAAAGCTTCGCTGTGTGAGAAGACGCTCGCTGGGAAGAATTACCTGCGGATGATGCTTGATGCGCGGCGGGGAGGCTTCGAGATCGTGCTGGTCTACGTTGGCACGGAAAATGTCGAGGTCAATTTGGCGCGGATCAGAAATCGGGTCCTAGCGGGAGGTCACGATGTTCCATCGGAAGACGTTCGGCGCCGTTATGACCGCAGCTTTGCAAATTTGCCGATTGCTATAAAGCGCGCAGACCACACCATCTTGTTCGATAACTCCACCGAAGAAGGATATCGACTGGTCGCGATCCTCAGCCCGACCGAGAGTCAGTGGCTCAACGCGCCACCGCACTGGTCCTCAGCATTAACCCGCTGACTACGGTCTCACCCCCAACTGCCAAAACAAAAACGAATATACATCCGTAAATTCCTCGATCTGCTTGGTCACCGGCTTCCCCGCGCCATGCCCGGCCTTGCTCTCGATTCGCAGCAGGATAGGGTGCGTGCGGCTGGCGCCATTCTTGGCTTCGGCCTGCATCAGGGCGGCCATCTTTTTCGCGTGCATGGGGTCGACTCGAGTGTCGGTATCTGCCGTCATAAATAAGATTGCGGGATACTCCGTGCCCGCCTTTACGTGGTGATACGGCGAGTAGGCGTAGAGCCACTTGAACTGCTCGGCGTTTTCCGACGTGCCGTATTCGGGGATCCACAATTTAGCGATCTGGAAATCCTGGTAGTGGATCATGTCGAGCAGCGGGACCTGGCAGACGACGGCGCGGAACAGGTCGGGACGTTGCGTCATCATGGCGCCCATCAGCAGGCCACCGTTCGAGCCGCCCTGGATCGCGAGATGATTCTTGTCGGTATATTTTTCGGCGATGAGGTGCTCGGCGGCGGCGATCATGTCGTCGAACACGTTCTGTTTCTTGTCGAGCATGCCGGCGCGGTGCCAGTCTTCGCCGAACTCGGCGCCGCCGCGCAGGTTGGCGACGGCGTAGATGCCGCCGTGCTCCATCCAGAGATACGCGGTGCGGCTGAAGGTGGGTGTCAAGCTCACGTTGAATCCGCCATAGGCGGTGAGTAGGGTGGGATTGTGACCGTTTGCCTCTTGTCCGTTTAATAAGCCCTTCTTATGCACAACGAACATGGGGACGCGCGTGCCGTCTTTCGACTTGAACCATTCCTGCTGAACGTCGTAGGTGGCGGGATCGATCGAGGGGGCGTCGACCTTGGTCCAGAGCGAGGTGGAGCTGTCTTTCAGGTCGTAGCGATAAATTGAAGGGGCAAACGTAAATGACTGGAAACCGTAGAACACTTCGTCGCGGTTCCAGCGGCCACCCGATCCAAAGACGGTGCCGAGCGTGGGAAGCGTGAGGTCGTTGAGCTTCTTGCCGTCGAGATCAAAAATCTTGAGTTGTGAACTGGCGTTCTGTTCATATTGCGCGAAGAGTTTGCCGCCGAAGACGGCCGCGCCTTGCAGCACAGCGTCGGTCTGCGGGATCAGCTCCTTCCACGCCTCGCGATCATAGTTTCCGGCGTCGGCGACGAAGACGCGATAGCGCGGGGCGTCTTCATTCGTCGTGATGTAAAGTTTGTCGTTGTAGACCTCAGCGCCGTAGAGAAAATTCTTGCCGGTAGTAATGCGCGTGGGTGGCGTGCTCGCTTTCACGTCTACCAGAAAAAGTTCAGACTTGGTCCAGCCCTCAGAGACCTGAATCAGCAGCCAGTGGCCATCGTTGGAAAGAGTGGCGCTCGGCCAGTCTTCGGCATCGCGGCCTTCGCCAAAAATAAGCTTGTCGTCGTCGGCGGACTCGCTGCCCAAATCGTGATAAAAGACGTGGCGGTTGTACATCTCCTGGCCATCGGGGACGTCTCCCTTTTTCGGATACCGGGTGTAGTAGAAGCCGGAGTTGTCGAGCTTCCAGGCGATGGAGGCGGCGCGGGTGCGCTCGATGGTGTCGGGCAGCACGGTGCCTGTCTTGGTCTCAACGATGTGCAGGGTGCTCATCTCTGAGCCGCTGGGCGAAGTGCCGTAAGCGACGTACTTTCCGTTTTCGCTGGGTTGAAACCAGTCGAGTGCGATGGTGCCGTCGGCCGCGAGTTGGTTGGCGTCGACCAGCACGCGGTCGGGGCCGTTCACCGAGTCGCGTACATAGAGGATGGGCTGGTTCTGCATCCCCTCGCGCCGGGTGTAGAAGTAATGCCGCCCGCCGATCATGGGCGGGGTGACGCTGCCGATCGACAGCAACTCGGTCAGCCGTTTGTGAATGGCGTCGCGTCCGGGGAGGCGGTCGAGGATCCCACGGGTGTAGGCCATCTCCTGCTCGACCCACTTCTGCGTCTCGGGCCTCGTTCCGTCCTCGAGCCAGCGGTAATTGTCGGGCACCTTGGTGCCGTGATACATGTCGATTACAGGCTTTGCCGCAGCTTTCGGAGGAGCGTCGGAAGACTTGGAATCATCCCCCGCGAGGGCGGCCGCAGCCAGCAAAAAAAAAGAAGAAAGAGATATGAACAAACGCACGCCTCCGTACATAACCACCTCAAGTCCAACCGCCTAGCCTAGCAGAAAAGCAAATCGTTTCTTACTCTGCCAAGTTCCCCCGAAAGGGCGGTCGAGTCTCGCTCGACGGACAGCCGAGGGCGGTTGTCCCCACAGATCAGACAGTGTTTTCAGGATCAGGGCAGGGATGCTATGATGATGCTGAACATCGAAGGCCGAGCCCTCAGCGCCCGGCCCACCACACTCCTCAGTAGCTCAATGGCAGAGCATCCGGCTGTTAACCGGAGGGTTGTAGGTTCGAGTCCTACCTGAGGAGCCATTCTTTTCAGCCATTTGCAAATACCCCGCAAACGAACTTGGAACCGTTTGGAACCGTTGTGCTCCGAGGTTTGGAAGAATTGGGCTTCCGCTGGTGAGAAACCCGCCGCTTGCTTTGTCCGACGAGTCTGATCCCCTATGGCACTATCGATTAGATCTGCTGCCGAGCAGCCTGCAGCAGCCCGTGGATAGCAGGTTCGAGCGCGGTACAAGCCGCCCCCCACAATACGGCCGAAGAACCCAGTGTTCCCAATGCCATTTGGACGACCGGGAACTCGCCACCTTCAAGCAAGGTCTCCAGTTCGTGCAACAAAACCGGGTGGTTACCCACTTCTCCACCGAGCAAAATAAGGCTTGGATTGAGAATGAGCGCCAGGTCCAGGATCACGTCCGCCAGAATGGCTGCGCGCTGTTTAAGGATCTGTTTGGCTTCCGCATTGCCCGCAGCCGCCAGGTCCCAAACGTCCGCGGCGTGACCTACTCGTGAGCGAATTCTCGACGATTGGCCTCGGCCGCGCCAACTCTTCAGAATGCCTGAGGCTGAAAGCGTTTTTTCGAGCTCGCCATATGTATGAATTGCCGGACGCGCTCTGGAAATAGCAGGGACCCGCAGGTATCCAATCTCGCCGGCTGACCATTGGGAGCCACGATGAATGCAACCGCCCAGAAAAATTCCGGCCCCGACTCCCTCGCCAATAGTGACAAAAACAAAGTCTCTCTCTCCCTGCGCTGCTCCACGATGGAATTCGCCCTCAGCCGCCAGGTTGGTGTCGTTATCAATTACCACCCGGCACTTGAACTCCCATGTCAGCATCGGCCCCAGGGGAACGTCGTTCCAATGCTGCAACGCGCTCAGAGCGACCACCGTTCCTTCATCGACATTCACAATCGCAGGGACACCCACAGTCAACGTCGCCAGTTGAGTTCCCATCAGATTCTTTGTGCGAAGTAACTTCCGCACTTCTTTGCTGATTTGCTGGCAGATCCGTTGAGGTGTGGACTGTGATCTATCAATAGGAGTCTCCGAGCGGGCCAACTCCCCTCCGTTCAGGTCGGCCAACAAGAAGCGGAGATTGTCGCGGGTAATCTCCACTCCCGCAACAGCACCATGCTCCGCCTTGAATCGCAGAATGTCGGGGGGCCTGCCGCCAGTGGAGTTTCCCTCCCCGACGGCTTCGACCAGTCCCGTAGAAATGAGGGTTGTGACTACATTTGTCACAGAAGGCGCGCTCAAGCCAGAAGCTCGCACCAGGTCCGCTTTGGAACACGGCCCATTGTCTCTCAGTAGTCGCAAGAGGATTTGAGCATTGGTTTGGCGGATCAGAGGAGGCCGACCTAGCACAACCGGGCTTCTCATCATGGGAAGATCTCAAGAACTTTGTCTCTATGACGCTTTCAGACATTCTAATGATTATTAACTATGTTTGACATACAATACTGGCGACTCCGATTAGAGACCAAAAGCTCAGCAAATGCGTGGCAATTGCTCGTGGAAGGCTTAGCGAAGGATGGTTTGCAAATGCGTCCGTGTCGTCTGACTTCTTTATTCCATTCTTGCCACGGCTGGTGGTGTTTCTCCGTTCTTCTATTGCTTCTCGCCACTCATGTGGCAGCGCAAACGTCCACCTCACGATTTAAAGTCATCGCGCTAGCGGAAGCGGGTGGCATTCATCGGCCGTTCGTCGATGCGGCCAGGGTATGGCTGCAAAAGCAGTCGGCCGATAATGATTTCTCAGTCGATTACATCGAGGATACCGACAAGATCGACGACGCATTCCTCTCCCAATACCAGGTCTTTATTCAACTGAACTACCCGCCGTATGGGTGGACGCCCAAGGCCACTGCCGCATTCACTCGATACATTGAGGAAGGCCGCGGGGGATGGATCGGGTTTCATCATGCGACGCTGCTTGGTGAATTTGACGGATACGGTATCTGGCCATGGTTCTCTCAATTCATGGGTGGAATTCGATTCACTGGTTACATTCCAGAGTTTGCCACCGCCACCGTCGTTGTGGAAGACGCCTCCGATCCTCTGACGAAAGACGTTGGCCCATCGTTCTTGGTGGAAAAAGAGGAATGGTACACCTACGACAAGTCGCCCCGCCCCAATGTTCACGTTGTGGCACACGTGGACGAAGCTACCTATTCGCCAGACACTCACACCAAGATGGGTGATCATCCGGTGATCTGGACTAACGAGAAAGTCAAAGCGCGCAACGTTTACATCTTCATGGGGCATCATCCCGAGCTATTTCAGAATCCTGCATTCACGAAGATCTTTCACAATTCAATCTTGTGGGCGGCGCATCAATGAACGCCCGCAGATTCTTGCTCTTTCTGTTGCTGGCAACCCGCGTTGTGAGCCCTGTCTTTGCCCAGCAAACAAGATTCAATGTACTGGCGTTTTATTCGGCAACTGCAGAACCGGACCACGTGCAGTTTGCCGGGAACGCATTAACATTCCTGAAGCAACGCGCTGCAAGCGAGCATTTCAGGTTCGAGGCGACGACAAAATGGGAAGACCTAAATGATGAAAACCTGAAAACAGTTCAGTTGGTAGTCTGGCTCAACGAATCGCCCAGAACCCCGGAACAAAGACACGCTTTTGAGCGCTACATGCAGCTTGGAGGAGCATGGCTGGGCTTCCACGCCGCCGGCTACAACGACAAGGACACGAACTGGCCGTGGTTCGTCGATTTCCTCGGAGGCGCAGTGTTTCACATCAATAGCTGGCCTCCACTGCCGGCTCGGATCTTGATGGATGATCGAAGCCACCCGGTCGCGGCCGGGATCTCGGATGCCTTTGAATCTCCCGCGAATGAGTGGTATGTCTGGAAGCCGAGCCCGCGGCTCAACCAAGATGTGAAAGTTCTTGCGACGTTCGATGTGGCGAACTATCCGCTCGGATTGAAGGACGTGCTTACCAGCGGCGACCTTCCCGTCGTGTGGACGAACACGAAATACAAGATGCTCTATATGAATATGGGGCACGGCGACAAGATCTTCACGAGTCCCGTGCAAAATCGACTCATCGATAACGCCATCAATTGGCTGGGGGTTGGCGCAAGTCAGAGCATCACGGCACAGGGGAGCGGAGTCGAAATCAGTCCACGTGGGATCGTGCTGAACCCGCGAACCCACAAAGTCTATGCGGTAAATACAAGACTTGGCACCGTGACAGTTCTCGACGGCAACGGGCATTTCTCTGCATCTGTGAAGGTCGGAGCCGAACCCGAAGCCATTACGGTCAATCCGGACACGAATCGAATTTATGTGGCTGATTCCGGCGATGGCACCGTCACCGTCATCGACGGAAAAACCGATGCACCCCTCGCGAAGGTCGCGGTTGGAGACCTGCCTTACGTCGTTGCGGTTAATCCCACCAATGACAAGGTGTATGTCGCAAGGACGTTTAGTAATGTCATGACCGTGATCGACGCGAAGACAAATGCCGCCAGCTCTCTGAAGGCGGGAGTGCAAGCCGACGCAATCGCGGTGAATTCAACCACCAACAAGGTCTACCTCGTCAGCTACGAAAGTGCGAATGTGACGGTGATCGATGGTGCCGATAACCGTATCTCCGAGGTGCCCGCGGCAATCCACCTTTGGGCGATCGTGGCGAACCCAGCCAACAAAAAGATTTACGCGACGAACGCGGGCAGTTCGAACGTGACGGTTTTGGAGGAAGAATCTAAGAAATCTACGCTTGTGCCCACGGGCGGTACTCCCTGTGCGCTTGCCATTGATTCCTCTACCGGAAGGGTCTATGTGGCCAACCACACAGGCAATAGCGTCACGGTAATTGATGGCACCCGTGACTCGGTTGTTGCCACCATCGAGGTGGGCGAACGGCCTCAGGGTCTGGCGGTGGATTCCGCCAATCACAAGGTTTACGTGGCGAATACACATTCGGGCACCACAAGCGTGATCGATGGTACGACCAATTCGATTGCGGCCACATTGTCCACGGGCGCTTGGCCCTTCGCGATTGTAGTAGACAGCGCCACGCAGAAGGCGTACGTGAGCAGCCTTGGGGGAGATCAAGTGACGGTGATCGACGGAACGACGCTGACAGTATCGTCGCCAATGCCCAAGCAATAATGATGCGTGTGAAGAAGGAGGATTCGTCCGTGAAGATCATCCCGAGAACTCTAAAACGGCTGGCCCTAACTGTTCTGTTTTCGCTGGCGGCATTCGCCCAGCGAGCTCATCCCATATTGGCGATCGGATCGGCGGCGCCGGATTTTGACCTTCCAGAGATTGACGGAAAAAATCACAAGCTCGCCGATTACCCATCGAGTGCTGTTCTCGTAGTGGTCTTCAATTGCAATCACTGCCCGATCGCACAAATGTATGAACGCCGAGTCGCCCAATTGGCTACGTTAGTAGCGCCATACCTTTGTTCCGCATCGGTTCTTTGGCCCGAGTAGGTACCGTTGTCATCGGAGATCGACTAAAAATGAAATCGCATTCATACGTCCGAGCCCTCACTCTGATTCTCTTGATTACAGCCCAAGCATGGGCCGGCGATGCAATACCGAAGGCCGCCTGGAGTCGTCCGCTCGGCCTGCCGCTCGACAAGCCGGGAGTCACACGAGTCCCAGGCAATATCGACGACGGCTATTGGCAGGGCGCGCCCGTCGGGGGATTTGGTTCTGGAACCTTTTCGAGAAGCTACCGAGGAGACTTTGCGCGTTGGCACATCAAAGCGGGCGTTCATAAGTATGCTCCTGTTTATGCCAACCAGTTCGCAATGTTCCAGCAGGCCCAGGGAGAGCGGCAGGGCACGGCCCGCGTCTTGATGACCGATCATCCGACGGACAAAACGCTCAGCAGTTGGCAGTGGGACTATCCGGTGGGCGCTGGCGAATACGCCGCGCTCTATCCAAAGTCCTGGTACGACTACAAGTGGGATCAGTTTCCGGCGCACGTTGTGCTTGAACAATTTTCGCCGGTGCTGCCGGATAACTATCGCGAGTCCAGCTATCCAGTTGCGGTCTATCGCTGGCACGCAGAGAATCCCACGAACAAGGCCGTCACGGTTTCCGTTCTTTTGTCCTGGACGAACATGGTCGGCTGGTTTCGCACGTTTACCCGAGATTTTCAGGGGACGCCGAACCAAGGCAATCACAACCAATTTGCGAGCGAGAAACTCAGTTCCGGAGTCATGAGGGGCATAGTCTTTGATCGCAACCGCGCGGGCACCGTACCGAGCGAGGTGGACGGCCAATTTGTGATTGCCGCGATGGAAGCTCCGGGTGTTGAGATCAGCTATCACGCTACATTTCCAGCCGAAGGCGATGGAAAGGCGATTTGGAGCCGTTTCGCAAAAGACGGGCGCTTGGCAAATAACGATGCTTCATGGGTCAGCGACGGCGAAAAACTGGCAGGTGCCATCGCAGTTCGCTTTACTCTTCAGCCAGGCGAGAAAAAGGTGATCCCGATGGTGATCGCCTGGGATTTCCCGGTCGTACAATTTGGTGAGGGCCGCGAATGGAACCGGCGGTACACGGACTTCTATGGCGCAAACGGTAATAACGCCTGGGCTATCGCGCGCGATGGATTACAGAATGCCACAGCCTGGAGTGATGCCATCGATGCCTGGCAATCTCCTTATGTCAATGATGAGTCCAAGCCGCTGTGGTATCGGGGCATGCTCTTCAACGAGATGTATGTATTGACGGATGGAGGCACGTTCTGGGGCCGTCCGGTTGGTTCCGACAAAAAGAAACCGCCGTCGTTCGCGCTCCTAGAGTGCTTTGATTACGCCTACTACGGAACCCTGGATGTCCGTTTCTATGGTTCGATGCCATTATTGAAGTTCTGGCCCGACATCGACAAACAGGTGCTGCGGCAGTTCGCCGATACCGTTCCGAAGGAGTGGCCGGAAAAAGGGCAATGGGTTTGGAAGTCCCAACAAACCGGCGAGCCCAGTCTGCACATGAGGAAAAAGAAGGGCGCCGTTCCGCACGATCTCGGTGTGCCCGAAGGCGATCCCTTCATTGCCGTCAATGAACCGGGCTGGCAGGACACAAATGACTGGAAGGACCTGAATTCGAAATTCGTCCTGATGGTTTATCGCGACTATGTGCTAACGGGCAGGAAGGACGTGACGTTCTTGCGCCAGATGTTTCCCGCCGTGCAAGACGCCGTCGCATATCTGCGCCAGTTCGATCGCGGCGCCGGAATTCCTGAAAATGCGGGATATCCGGATCAGACGTACGACTCCTGGATCGTACGGGGCGTGAGCGCGTATTGTGGCGGTCTGTGGCTGGCGGCAGTCCGCGCCTCGGAAGAGATGGCGCACGTTCTCGGGGAGAGCGGCGTCGCGGAGGGATACCACCAACTCTTTTTGAAAGCCCAGAAGAATTACATCGACCGACTATGGAACGGAAAATACTTTCGCTACGACACGGAGGGCGAGGATCGTGACAGCGTGCAAGCAGATCAACTCGCCGGACAATGGTACGCCAACATGACGGGCCTGGGGGATCTCGTGCCCCACGAAATGCAGGTGGCGGCAGCAGAGAAGATCTTCGAATTCAATGTGATGAAGTTTGGCGGCGGTCAGATGGGTGCCGCGAACGGGATGACGGCAGAAGGATCGATCATTCGCGAGAACGAGCAGGCTCCGGAAGTCTGGGTGGGCACCAGTTTCGGGTTTGCGGCGCTATTGCTCAGCGAAGGGATGAAGGAAGAGGCTTATCACACAGCCTGGGGCCTATACCACGTAATCTACGAGAGCAAGGGATACTGGT
>JBARBI010000322.1:0-7222 GCA_049792875.1 Candidatus Sulfotelmatobacter sp. | reverse complement strand
GATTGCGCGTGAAATCTGCCAGCGAACGAGCAGTACTGTTGAGTTGGAAGGTTCGATTGCTCTGGTTGGCACTAAGTACGACGTGACTCTACGTGCCATCAACTGTGCGACCCAAGAACCTCTTGCGAGTGCCGAGCGGCAGGCAGATGGAAAAGACCAAGTCTTAAGTGTGCTGGGCAGCATGGCGTCCGAAATTCGAGAAAAACTCGGAGAGTCACCGCTAACAGTGAAAAAATACAACACATCACTCATTCAAGCGACGACGTCTTCTCTGGAAGCTCTTCAAGCATACAACTTAGGCTGGAAGGCTCTGGTGGGCGATCAAGACAACTCCGCAGCTTTGAATTTTTTCCAGCAAGCAACAAAACTTGATCCTGATTTTGCAACCGCCTACTGGGGAACCTGTATGGCGGCAGCAAATTTAGGCGAGTCTCTTCTCTCAGGCGCAAGTTGCCAGCGAGCCTACGATTTGCGCCAGAAGCTCAGTGAACAAGAAAGGCTTATCATCGAGGCGGACAACGAAGATGATGTGCTCAAAGCACAACGTACCTATGAATTCGCCGTTCGCTTGTACCCACGAGCACCCCAGTTCCGCATCAACTTGGCAAGTATTCTCGACTATGAGGGGGAATTCGAGGCGAGTCTGGAACATTGGAAAGAAGCGTTAAAGTCGTCGCAGGGCAGCGGCATCGCCTACGCGGGTCTTATATACGCAGACCTAGCACTGAATCGCATCAAGGATGCCGAGGCACTTGCGCGAGATGCGCGAGCCAAGGGTTTGGATTCTTCTCTGGTTCCACTGTTCTATGATCTTGCGTTTTACAAAAAGGACAGCGCCGAGATGGATAGGCAAGCTGAGTTGGGCTTGGTGAGAGCGGGAATTAAGGATTTGATTCTCGCGCGTCAAGCGGATACCGCAGCTTACTTTGGCGAAGTGCAGAAAGCGCGTCAGCTTTCGAGGGACGCCACGGATTCGGCATTCAGAGAAGGTCGAAAGGAAACTGCGGCAACCTACGAAGCTGTGTGCGCTCTCAGAGAGGCACTATTCGGGAACGCTTCCGAAGCTGGCATCCAAGCTGCTCACGCTAAATCCATCGCAACAGGGCGAGCTTTGGATTACGCTATCGCCTTGGCTCTTGCTTATGCGGGTAACGCGCGAATGCCTAAGGAGTTGGCAGACAACCTCGCCCGCCGTTTCCCTGAGGACACGGTTGTGCAGTCCAACTACTTGCCGACGCTTCGGGCGAAGCTGTCCCTCAATAACGCAGACTTCCAAGACGCCATCAATCGGCTTCGAACTGCTTCCTTGTACGAAATGGGTTACCCCAGCGAGGCTTATGACTGGCAAGCCCTGTACCCGGTCTACGTGCGTGGCGAAGCTTATCTAGCTGCACGCGACGGGAATCGGGCAGCGGAGGAATTTCAGAAGATTCTCGATCATCGAGGCATTGTTCTGTACGAACCGATTGGCGCTCTTGCAAATCTCCAACTCGGTCGTGCTTACCTCATGGAAGGTGAGACTTCAAAAGCGAAAGCTGCCTACAACGATTTTCTCACTCTCTGGAAAGACGCCGACCCCGACATCCCCATCCTGAAGCAAGCCAAAGCCGAGTACGCGAGGCTGCAATAGCCCTTTGCTCGTCCATGATTGACCTTTTCCTCCTGCCCGACCTAACATTCCCGCCATGCCTGAACATGCAGTCGCCGACATCGCCGAAAGCCGTGACGAGAAGCACAACGCGAAGGCAGCGTACCGGGTGCTCTACGACGGCCAGTGCGAAATCTGTCAGTCCTGTGTGTCATGGCTGCGCACTCTCGACCGCGAGAACAAAACGATCTGTCTGCCCATCAGCGCAGAGGTCTTGTCAGCGGTCGATTCCCGACTCCAGATGGATGAATGCCTGCGACAGTTGCATGTCGTCACCCCGGAGGGCGAAATCCGTGTCGGCTGGGATGCCGTTGCTTGTTTGGCGCGTTTATTCCCGTCTACTTGGCTGATCGGCGTTCTGGGGCAGCGGTTCCCCTTCCGCAATGCAGGACGGTTGCTCTACGCGTTCGTAGCCAAAAATAGATATTCTCTCAGCAAGTGTCGCGGTGGTGCGTGCCGGGTTGTAAAACCAGAAGCTGTACGACGGCAAGCGCGTTTGGGCGCATTTTGGTCGTGCTACACACTGGGCTTCTTCATTCGGTTGCCGCTGGTCCTGTGGGCGGGCATCAAAGCTGCGATACAAAGAACAACTATTTTCGCCCGGACGTACCACAACCGCGTTGAGTTGCTGAACGGCAAGCTCACGATTCTGTTTCTGAATGGGATGTTGCCCAACACCGTCCCGCTGTTTTTCGGGGAACTGTTCACGGCGATCATTTACGACGGGATCGCAATCGACCCCGGCTCCCCCAAGATGCGGCGGTCGCTTGCTCGTCACCTTCGGCATGTGAAACTGAAAATCACAAAAGTGGTCGCGACCCATGCCCACGAAGAGCACGTCGGCAACTTGAATTGGCTGGCTGAAGTTACTGGTGCTCCCGTCTACGTTTCGGAGATGACCGCCCAGTTCCTGACACCGTTCAAGAAGCTTCCGTGGGTACGCTCCACCATAATCGGGCAGCCCCCAGATTTGAAGCAGCCATATAAAATTCTAGGCGAAACCGTGGAAACCGAATCCGGCTACTTGCAGGTGATCGCGACACCCGGACACTGCGACGACCACATCGCGCTCTATGACCCCAAGGAGAAGGTGCTGTTGGCGGGCGATGCGTTCATGGGGAGCTACTTTGCAACCCCCAATCCTGACGTGGACAGCCGGAAGTGGCTCCTCAGTCTCGAAAGGCTGATAGAACTCGACATTGAGATTCTGGTCGAAGGACACGGGCATATTTATACTCTGAGGGCTGACATCCCCGATTTCCCGGGCGTAGTGATCCGTGAAGACCCCAAAGTTGCCATATCGCAGAAGTTGGATTATTTGCGGTGGCTACGAGAGCAGATTGAAGCAGGGTTTCAGGAGCAGCTTCCGGTGCGTGTTATCGAGGCAAGCTGTTTCCCATGGGGAAGCCGTACTTCATGGGAGAGTTGCGCCACCGACGAATGTATTCGACTCCTAAGCCTCGGACATTTTTCCCGCACTGAACTGGTGCGCAGTTTTGTTCGCAGGAACTCAGACGAGCTTCCGACCGTCTACGAGGTACGTATGCGCGGAGGAGAGTGACCTCATTGCCACTGAGCGAAACCAAGGAGGTCGAATCGCCTGAGGTTGTGCAAAGCTCCTCTTGGATTGGTTGGCTTCCGATCTGCGTGCTTCCTTTGAGCGCAGTAGCTTATTGCAATGCGCTGCCGCCGTGGGTGTTCATGTGGATTCTGTCGTTCGCCATCTTCATCAGCCTAAAGTGGCTGACATGGTGGAGGGCACGATTTCGAATTGCACATTCGTCATGGCGCTCGGCGGGCTATCTGCTGGCTTGGCCGGGAATGGATGCAGAGGCTTTCTTGGATGCGAGTCAGCGCGTACCGACGCCACCGCCCTCGACTTGGCTGTGGGCGATCTCCGAAACGGCGCTTGGGGTGATTCTGCTCTGGGTAGTGGCACGGTCCGTTCCGCAGGGAGAACCGCTTTTGCGCGGATGGGTGGGAATGCTGGGTCTGATCCTGCTGCTGCACTTCGGCACCTTCCAAATCGTTAGCCTGCTGTGGGGAAGCTTTGGCCTCAACGCAAAGCCCATCATGTCTGCGCCTCTCCGTTCCACGTCCCTCGGAGAGTTTTGGGGGAAACGATGGAACCTCGGTTTCCGTCAGCTTTCTCATGAGTTGATTTTTCGCCCGTTGTATCGACCGCTGGGCGCGGAGGCGGCTGGCTTCTTGGTATTCGTGGCTTCTGGGTTGCTCCACGATTTGGTGATCTCGCTGCCCGCTCGCGGAGGCTACGGTCTCCCCACACTCTATTTTTTGCTGCAAGGTACCGGAATGACTATCGAGCATTCGCGCCTCGGCAAGCGACTTCGTCTTGGGCAGGGAGTGCGCGGCTGGTGCTTCATGATGGTGTTCCTTGTGGCACCAGTCTTTTGGCTCTTTCACCCATGGTTTGTGCTGCGTGTGATACTTCCTTTCATGCAGGCGATCCACGCCCTATGACAAACTCACTCGCAGAGCGATTCTTCGACTTTGACCTATGGCTGGTTGGCGCTGCGCATTTTGTGATCCTGTTCGCTAGCTTTCAAGTGCCATACCGACTGGAGTGGAAACGGGACTTGCGGCAGTTGATGCCGTTCAACCGGAAACTGCTGTGGGTACAGAGCGGATTTACGGTGTTGACGATCATTGCTTTTGGCACACTGACCTTGGTGTTGCACGCGGAACTGCTCCGAGGCGACCGTGCTGCCTTGGGACTTGCCTGCTTCATCGGCATTTACTGGACTGCGCGGATTCTTGTGGATGCGTTTTACTTTTCGCACGAGGACTGGCCTAAGGGGACGGCGTTTGTCATGGGACACGTCCTCCTGACCCTTTTGTTTTTCGTGCTTGCCGCAAGCTACCTCGGGCTATTCGTTTGGCGCGTGTGGCGGCTGAATAGTTGAGGAGAAAAAGGTGACGTGTTCAGCCTGAGAGCACCGTCGGAAGACGAGATTCGACGTTTCATTTCGAACCAGAGCGACTCAGGTTTCTCGTACCCGGAGGTCGAAGCGTCGGCGACCGCCGTGCCAACGGGCTACAACGTAGACCACAATCGTATTCGGCTTGGCAGCGGCGAAGGTACTTGGCAGCGGGCCGTGGAAGCGATTCGAGCATGGAAAACGTTCAGCATGCCGTGGGTGAACCTCCATTGGCCGAGTGCCCCGATACTGGTCGGAACCGACGTAGCGGTTTCCGTACTTCACTTCGGGTTCTATTCGCTGAATGCCTGTCGCATCGTCTACGTTGTCGATGAAGAAAGCCCCATGAAGCGATTCGGCTTCGCCTATGGAACCTTGGCGGAACATGCAGAGAGCGGAGAAGAGCGATTCACGATTGAATGGGATCGAAACAGTGATGAGGTCTGGTACGACATCCTCGCGTTTTCTCGCCCCCGGCAGACGCTCGCCAGACTGGGGTATCCACTGTCACGGTTGCTTCAAAGGAGATTTGCCGAGGGTTCGAAGGCGGCGATGGTTGAAGCCGTAAGATGTGAGAGTCATATCGGACTCGGAAATCATCCAGCCATTCCCTCCTGACCCGCCTCGGAGTAAAGTGTCTAATTGTGAAAAGCGCAAGAGGCGGAAGTGTTTTACTCGTGCTGTGCTCCACAGTATTGATAGCGATCCCAGTCTGCGCCGGGGCGTTGCGACCAGCCTACTTGCCGTCCATCCAAAAGCGGATAGAGGCATCCGAGATTGTTTGCTCTGCAACAATCCTGAGCACGAACTCAACGAGCAATACCGTGGAAGTCGGAGATGAACTGGCTGCTCAGTGGACTGCGCTGGCTAGCGTAGATCAGGTATTCAAGGGGTCGGTATCATCCCAGATCATCCACTTCAACTACTATCGTCTCGTACCGAGATCGGCAGATTACTTCGGCCCTGCGGATTCCCATTTCGAGTCCGGCGTTCGCTATGCGATTTTTCTAAAAGGGCGAGAGACCGATTTGCACACTGCGATCCCGCTTTACCAGATGGAAGTACAACTCTCGGCGGAATCTCCCTCGCAGGCTCAGCCCCATCGCTCGGCGCTGTCCGCGTTAGCCCGAGAACTGCTGCTCGCAGTTCAATCTGCGCCAGCGACGATAGGAAGGTCAGCGACTCACTACTTCAGTTGGGCTGAAGAATTGTTTGGGAATAAAACCGTTCCGCTAGTTCAGCCATTTCTCAAAGAGGCCGATCCGCTGGTTCGCTATCAGGCGGCGTGGTGGCTTTCGTTTCGCAACCCGAACGATACGGTTGTCGCTATCCTGCTGACCACAGCGAGCGATCAGACCATTGAGGCTTGGGCTCGTTCCGGAGCGGAGCGGAGAGTTCGCGATATGGGAGTGACCGACCGCCATCAGCCCTAGTAACCAGTGTGCGTCAGAACGGCAGCAAATCTTGGCTCATGGGAGAAGAACTGCGGCTCATCACAGAGGTCGCAGGCGGTCGGACTACAATGTCCGCTCCTACTCCGCGAGCGCGGCGTGCGGTCTCATCCAGTGTTCCATAACTGATGCCAACCAGCGTCAGAATCATCGCGACCTCGACACCTATGGCCAGCACGCTTAAGAACGTCCTGACTGGTCTATAGCGAAGGTTCTCGAAGACAAGTCTATTGAGCAAGGCAGCATTATAACGGCACGAGTGTCGCGTTCCTAAAATCGGAGCGAGAGATTGGGCTCAACATGAAAGTAGTCACTGGCTGTCAGCCCTTCTCATGAGTTTCGACATTGGCTCGCCTTTGTCGGAGAGCACGCCACTTTGGCGTGTTCAGCGGACGCTTGCCGGGTGAATAGTTGTTCGCAGACAAGACACCTACGCACATCTTGACCGACGACAAGGAATAGCTTGCCAGTTTGGTCACTGCGGGTCGAGCCCACGTCTCTCTGAGTCTTTTCGTCAGCAACCATACTCAGCAGCTCCCCCTACAACTGAGTTTCGTGTCCGAGGTCTTCCCCGGTAGGTAGAACTGCAAGAGGGCTATCGCCGCTCGCCTCTTTCACCAAACGGCAAACGCTCGCCCGCGAGATGCGGTGCTTCTTGGCGACCTGCGTCAGGGACATGCCGGAGCGGCGATCTTGGAAGACTTGCTCGCGGTTGACATCCAGCCGTGATCTCCCGATTTGCCGACCTTCCAACCTCGCCCTTCTCATTCCACTTTTGACACGCTCAACGACGAGTGACCTTTCTAATTCTGCTATCGCAGAGATGATCGTCACGAAAAGACGCCCCATCGCATCCCCCGTCGCCACACCTTCTCTTCGGCTGACAAACTCAATACCCAGACTGTCCAGTTCGTCCACTACTTGCAGGAAGTTCCGAGTGCTCCTCGCGATGCGGTCGAAAGCCGCGACCAGCACGACAGAGAACTTTTTTCTTCGCGCATCCGCCATGAGGGCATCCAGACCCGGACGGCGTGCCTTCTTGCCACAAACACCACGGTCTTCGTATTCGTGGACGATCTCGAAGCCTCTCTGTGCCGCCAACTCTCGAAGATCGTACAACTGAGATTCGACATGCTGGTCGGGAGTCGAAACGCGGACATACAATGCGGCTCGCTTCATCTGCT
>JBARBI010000321.1:0-25393 GCA_049792875.1 Candidatus Sulfotelmatobacter sp. | reverse complement strand
GTAAAATATTGCGGAATAAGGGGTTAGCTGCAGGTATCGGGTGGAACTAGAGGGCTGTTCGGACTTGGCGGGGAGAAGACTTGAGCATGTTTTCCATTTTTCCTTTTTGCTCCTGTTCCGTAAAGGTTGTTCGTCACCAGAAACGGGTTAAGGCTTGGGGAAAAAGGGAAGGGCGTCTTGATACAGCGCTCGATGGCGGATGATAGCCCCCGCCGTTCTACAAGATGATTACAAGGGTCACATTTCGTCGACGATGGAGAGCGAGAGAATAGGAGCGGGAGCCTGGGGATGCCATGCGCTCGACGCGTTCGAATTCGCTGAAAAGCCTGCTTTGCAGGATTGACGTCACCGCTTTTGCAGGAGTGATGTTTGCGCTGGTTGCAATGTTTCTGCTTCCGGCAGAGATCGTGGTTGACTTTCGCGGGCCGAGCGCGGACCTTACAAAAATCTCCCACCCGATTCCCCTGCCGGCAGCACTGCGAGAGGACGCGCTAGAAGTCGCTATAACACGCGACGGCAAGCTTTACCTGGGGCGCGATCAGATCCGCCTGGAGCGGCTCCCGGCCGAGATCGAGGAACGAGTGAGGCATGGAGCGGAACGGAGGGTTTACATTCGAGCGGATATGCGGGCGAGATATGGAACAGTGAAACAAGTGTTAGATAGCGTTCGCTCCGCTGGGATCGAGCACATCGCGTTCTTCGTGGATCAAAGCCAGTCCGGACAACGCGACCATCTCTGAGAAGTTGAAGGGTGCGCGGGTCGCCGGGTCCGGTTAGGTGGAGTATCTACTCCTATCCTGCAGTGTCTCTCTCTCAGGGACGAATTCAGGCTAGTCCGGCATGCACGAACCATCCTCGAGGCTCAGACCACTTCTCTGGGTGGTGTCAGTTCTGCCAGTTACCGCGGTGGCACCGCGCTCCTAGACTACATCGTTCGCTGAACCACGGCCTCGGCGTCGGTCGGACGGTATTCGGATCAGCTCACCGACAAGGGCCTCGCCCTCGAAATCACCGCTAAGAGCAGCAGTACTGCAAAGACGAATGACCAAAGGTGAAGCGGGGATCGTCCACCGAAGTCGGGTGGACTCGGCTGGATTTCGGGGAGGTAAGTGAGCGTGAGAGGACTCGGGATGCGATATTTCTCCGGGCTTGGATTGGCCGCCGCGTTGCTGCTCTGTCCGCTGCAAGCCCTTCGTGCCCAGGACCTCGCACCCCGCGCCTATGTCATTATGCCGCTCCATGCCAACGCGGTCACGCTGACTTGGTCCTTTTACTACGGAAGCATCAATTTCAATGGCGCGCTCCCGGTCAGTGACGCAAAGGGGACATACAGCGTTCCTACCTTCAGCTACTACCACTCCTTTGGCGTGTTTGGCCGCTCAGCCAACATTGTCGCCGCGCTGCCCTATGGCGTCGGGAACTTCCACGGAACTTTGGCGGGAGCGGGGCAAAACCTGTACCGCTCCGGTTTAGTGGATTCGCTCTTTCGCTTTTCGGTAAACCTCATGGGCGGCCCGGCGATGGCACCACCAGCGTTCAGCAAATGGAAGCAGAAGGTTCTGCTGGGAGCCGGTCTGAAGGTGATCGCTCCGACCGGCCAGTACGATCCCACCAAGCTGATTAACTGGGGCACGAACCGCTGGTCCTTCAAACCGGAATTCGGCTATTCCCAACGCTGGGGTAAATGGGTTTTGGATGGGTATACCGGCGTGTGGTTCTTCACAACGAATCATGATTTCTGGTCCCGCAATGCCTACTTTCCGGGGACGAGGTCGCAATCGCAAAAGCCGATAGGAGCTTTCGAAGGGCACTTGAGTTATGACTTCAAGCCACGGCTGTGGGTCTCACTCGACGGCAATTTCTGGGTCGGCGGAAACACGAGCGTGGCCGGAATCGAAAATCCACTTACCAAACAGGCGAACTCCCGTCTCGGCGGCACTGCCGCGTTCCCGATCAGCAAGCACCAATCTCTAACATTTGGCTATAGCAACGGCACCTACATCCGGTATGGCGGCAACTATCAAAACGTGTCGCTGGCCTGGCAATACTCGTGGTTGGGGAGACCCAAATGACGAGGGGGGCATGACCGATCGTTGGTTAAAGTGGACGATACAGTTTGCTGAAAATTCGGCGCAGGAGCCTCAGGGGCTAAAGCCCTGATCGAAAGAAGGGTTTCTCGCAGCGCTGAAAGCGCTGCGCCACCTAAAAGCGAGTCTTTCAGCAAACTGTTAGCAGCCATCAGAGCCAACACCTGCACACGCGGATACGATCGGAGACATGATCGACGAGACAGCGCCTCGATTGGTGAAAAATTCCGTCGTGGGCTCCGCTTCCTCCCGGCCGCGATCCGTCACCCCGCCGAGATTCGTTGCGTACTTGGACGGGACGGCGCCTACTCCGATAAAATCAAGGCAGGTTCTGTGGATCCGTCATGTCCCTGACTAAACCGCAAGCGCTGGAGATGTTCGAATCGGATGACTTGATCGGCATCGGGATGGAAGCCGACGCGGTGCGGCGCAAGTTGCATCCTGAGGGCGTGGTCACCTACATCATCGACCGCAACATCAACTACACCAACTTCTGCACCGAGTACTGTACCTTCTGCGCGTTTTACCGGCCGCTGAAGGGACCCGCGGCGAAGGAGGGGTACATCCTCGACTTGGACACGATTTACGAGAAGATCCGCGAGACCGTCGAACTTGGCGGCACGGGCGTGCTGATGCAGGGCGGACTGCATCCGGATTTAAAGATTGACTGGCACGAGAAGATGCTGCGCGGGATCAGGGAACGCTTTCCGCAGGTGCACCTGCATTGCTACTCGGCGTCGGAGATTATTGCGATTGCGGAGTACAGCGGGCTCTCGATTCGCGACACAATTCTGCGACTGCGCGACGCGGGGCTGGACTCGATTCCGGGTGGTGGAGCGGAAGTGCTGGATGACGAAGTTCGCTACAAGATCGCGCGCCTGAAATGCCTGACGGACGACTGGCTCAACGTGCACCGCACGGCGCATCAGATCGGAATGCGGACGACCGCGACCATGATGTTTGGCGTGGGCGAGAACTACGAAAACCTCGTTAACCACTTCCAGCGGCTGTATGAACTGCAGGAAGAGACGGGCGGGTTCACCGCATTTATTCCGTGGAGCTTTCAGCCGCAGAACACCGCGCTGGGTGGGCGCCACTGGGACGAGGCCACCGCGGTCGACTACTTGAAGGTGCTGGCCATCTCGCGGCTCTATCTTTCGAACTTCCTCAATGTGCAGTCGAGTTGGGTGACGCAGGGATTAAAGGTCTGCCAGATGGGGCTGCGCTTCGGCGGGAACGATGTGGGCTCGGTGATGCTCGAGGAGAACGTAGTGCGCGCGGCGGGTGTGACCAACTGCACGACCGAAGAAGAATTGCGGCGGATCATTCGCGACGCTGGCTTCCGTCCGGCGCAACGGGATACGCTCTACCGGCAATACTTCCTGAACTAGAAGATCGCGGGTGCCCCATTTCTCGCGGTTTGGGCGAGAAGTGGGGCTCTTGCTTTGCCTCCTGTGACGACGAAAATCCCCACTTCTCGCAAAGGGCGCGGGAAATGGGGCACCCGGGGTTGTTCCGGGTTAGAATGATGTTGACTGGCCGATCCTCACGGCCGGCGTGGAAGCCGCTCCGGGGCTTTTCCCGCTTAAATCCATGAAGCCAGGTTCTGCATGTCTACTGATCGTCCTGCTCTTTGCCGCAGCCGTGGCGCAGGTCGGTACGGGTTCTGGGGCGAAACCTCAAACTCGCGCGACAATCGAAGGTATCGTCACAAAAGAACCAGGCAGCGAGCCGGTGAAGAAGGCTCTAATCGAGCTCATTGCCGAGAACCAGGCCGAAGGCGGTGACTACACGGCGGTCGCCGGACCTGACGGTGTATTTCACATCGACGGCATCGTTCCCGGACGCTACCATCTCTTCGCCGAGCGCACTGGATTTCTGGAAGTGGACAAGAACCGGGCCCGCACAGATGGACGCCTGTTGGCTCTGGCGGCCGGGCAGGAACTCAAGGACGTACGGATCCGCTTGCAAGCGGCGGCCGTGGTTCGGGGGCGCGTCACCGACGAAGATGGAGACCCCTTGCCCAATGCGCAGGTGGCAGTGCTGCGGCAGACGTTTGTATCCGGCCGCGGCCGATGGGAGCAGGCGGGGGCTGAACGCACCAATGACCTGGGCGAATACCGCGTCGCGGGCCTCGCGGCGGGCAACTATTACGTGTCGGTGAGTCCGCCGCCTGATTTCAAGAGCCTGATTGAAGGGGCGGGCGCGGCGGCGGGGGCCGAAGCTCGTAGTGCGGGCGGGCCGGATAAGCCTGCGCCTACGTCGTACCAGACGACGTACTATCCGGGCACGGCGGACCGCGGCCAGGCGGCACCCGTGCAACTGCACGCGGGCGACGATTTTCCCGCGAACTTTTCGCTGACCCCGAGTCCGAGCCTGAGCATCCGCGGCTCGGTGGTGAACCTGCCGCCGCGAGCGTCGGCGGTGATCATGCTGCAGTCGCGGGATTTCAGCCTGGTGCTGAATGGCGCGGAAATGCACCAGGACGGGACCTTCGTGATCCGCGACGTCGCGCCCGGGGCCTACACCATTCTAGCCACGGTGGAGAACGCGTCGGCACCGATGATGGCGCGCCAGGCGCTGCAGATGGGGTCAAACAGCATCGAGGACCTGCGGCTTGCGCCGCAGCCTGGAGGATGGATTCACGGTCGCCTGCGCCTGGAGAGCAAGACTACGGGCCGATTCGATCCCAGCCAGATTTTTCTGGCACTGCATTCGGCAGATGGCGACGAGGAGGCGCTAAGCGCGACCAGCCTGGGAGACGGATTTTCGCACCTTGCCCATGTGGCGGCTGACGGGAGCTTTGAGTGGAAAAGCGTTCCGCCGGGAAGTTATTTTGTGCAACTGGCCAGCGAGGGGGGCGCGACTGGCGAGCTGTTTCTCAAATCGGCGGTGGCAGGGAATCGCGACGTCGCCAATTCGGGAATCAGCGTGAATGGCGGCGTGGTCGTGCTCGATTTAGTGGCGAGCGGCGACGGAGGCGTGGTTGATGGAGTCGTCCTCGACGCGAAGGGCGAGCCGGTTGCAAACGCGGTGATCGTCGCCGCACCCGAAAAGCAGCTGCGCACGCGCGTGGACCGCTATCGGAAGACGGTCAGCGATCAGAGCGGACGATTTTCGCTGCACGGAATGCCGCCCGGGGATTACACGCTGTTGGCTTGGGAAAGCGTGGACGGAGAGGCTTATTACAATCCGGAATTCCTGAAGAGCTATGAGGAGCAGGGAAGCGCGCTGCGAGTGGGCGAAGGGGATCGGAAGACGATGCGGTTGGAAGTGATCCCGGGAAGCGAGGCGCAGCAGTAGGTTTTGCCGCGGCCCGCGTGTGTTCCACTCGCCGCGCTCCGCGCGGCGGACCGCCGAGGGCGGCTGTCTCCACATCGAACTTAATTTCCTTCATTCTCGTAGACCCTAATTTCCCTTATTGATTTCCATTATTTTTTTTCACTTCACGACTGGGGAACTTCCGTCGGCGGGTTTGGATTCGTCGGCGTGGATTTTGCCGTCGTCTTCGGCATAGAAGGAACGATGTTGCGGGTCCATGTTTTTCGGGGTCATGGTCAGAACGTAGCTGTCTTTCTTGCCTTTGAAGTTCGCGCTGTAGTCTCCGCGGTCGGGATTCACCATGCGCTTGGTGAAGGTTCCGGAGTGCACGAGTTCCGGGAGCGTGGTCGCGTAGTGGCCGTACTGTTTGTTGAACTGGTGCTGGGCGCGAATAACGACGCGCATGTAGGCGAGCGCGGCAGCTTCGGAGTCGGAGCGGGCGGGATCGCCATGGAATTTTGGTTGGTACACGGGGGCTTGGGGCTCCTGGACTGCGGGAGGCGAGGCGGGGGGCGCGGCGTCCTGCGCGCGGAGCGGGCAAGTGGCGAGTAAGAGTGCAGGGATGATGGCCCACAGATGCAAGGATCTTTTTTGCTTCGATCGGTTCATGCGAACGGATTCTCCGGGAGATTTCTATATCTCTGTCGTGGCTGGAAGGCTGGTCGAGCTACGCTCGACGGACAGCGAAAGGCGGCTGTCCCCACATGTTGAATCGCCAATGCTGCGTTCAGGCTGATTTTTCCATGTTACTCCCGTAATTTCACTTCGGTCACCTTTCCTTTGCAATGCGCCGAATTATTACTATGCTGGATAGAAGAATCTAGCCGTACAGGGAAACAGGGAAACCTATGAAAGCAGCCGTAGCCAGAAAGCCAGTTATCCGAATCGCAGTGGTGGAAAGCGATCCATTGCGGTTTGTTGGGTTCCGCGCGTTGTTCGACTCTGAGCCCGAGTTCGAACTCATCTCTGCGGCACTGCCCGAGATCAGCACGCTGCAAGGGGTTGATCTCATCCTGCTCGGCAACCGTAACGGACAAAACCTGTTTGATGTAATGGCAAGCCTGAAGGCCACGCGGCCGGATCTGCGGATCATCGTAACCGGTTCTGGCATTGACGAAGAAACCATTCTGAAAGCCATCGCGTCCGGAGCCAAGGGCTATGTAGACGAGGCGGCCACCCCAGCGGAGTTTGCGCAGGCGATTCGCATCGTGAATCAGGGATCGGTCTGGGCGCCACGGAAAGTGTTGTCCATGTTCATTGAGCGCGTGTCGTCGGCGCCGGGGCGGATTTTTCCGGCGGGCCGGGTGACGTTTACCGACCGTGAGAAAGAAGTTCTGGAGATGCTGGTGGCCGGTCGCTCGAACAAAGAAATTGGCGGCCAGTTAGGAATCGAAGAGCGCACGGTAAAAGCGCACGTCGCGAAGTTGATGCGCAAGGTGGGCGTGCAGAACCGGATTGCGTTGTCGGTGCATGCTATTACGCATTCGCTGGTGACGACGAAGTAAGGGATCTTCTAGCTTGCTAGCTCCTGGAGTCTAGCCAGGAAATATCGCTTTTCATCAGCGCAGGACTAGGCACGAACCGGGGTTACCTGCGGACACTTACCTTCGTAATCTTGTCGGAAATTGAGCGGCGACGCATACTCGCCTCACCTACCACAGAACCTGGGAGACGGGGTTGAGAGTGGCGATTAGGGTCACTGCTTTCAGCCCCGCATTTTTTTTGTTTTCGTCTTTTTCCTCTTTCTCTGCCCTCCCTGCTTGCCAGGCGTTTTGGAGTCCCACCCTTGCCGGAATGAGAAGGCCTGCTTCCTCTGGGGAGCGCGACTTCATTTACAATCCAATTACCAGCTTGCCGTAAATCTTTTGTGGTGGGGAACGAATGAAAAGACTTGTTTTGCTGACCCTCGTGGTGTGCGTGTGTAACTTTGCGTTTGCGGCCGATGAGCCTGCCAAGGCATCGAAGGCGTCCGATCGGGTACAGGCGGCCGCGGACGTGCTCAATGAGATCCAATCGGCGCCGGACTCGGGTATTCCCCAGGATATTCTGAGCAAATCGGAGTGCGTGGCCGTGGTCCCGTCGATGCTGAATGGCGGGTTTGTGGTGGGCGCAAAGTACGGGCGGGGGCTGGCGAGTTGCCGCACTCCGAAGGGTTGGAGCGCGCCAGCGTTTTTCACCATCACCGGCGGCAGTGTTGGATTTCAGATCGGCGGCCAAGCGGTCGACCTGGTGATGCTGATCATGAACAATGACGGCATGCAGCGTCTGCTGTCGAGCAAAGTGGCGCTGGGAGCGGACGCCTCGGTAGCGGCGGGCCCGGTTGGCCGTCACGCGGAAGGGAATACGGACTGGAAGATGCGCGCTCAGGTGTTGACCTATTCCCGCGCTCGCGGAGTCTTTGCCGGGGTGAGCCTGAACGGGGCGGTGATGACACAGGACAAGGACAGCACGCGGGAGTTCTATGGGCATATGGTGACGTTCCCGGCTTCGCTGAAAGGCGAAGTGGAGGCGCCGCCGGCGGCCTATCCTTTCCTCAGCACGCTGGCGAAGTGGGCGCAGCAGGCAGCGAAGTAGGGCTCGGAAGAGATTCTGAAAGAGAATCCGGGGCCGGGCCTTTTCCCATAGCTTCTGGTCATGACCTCGAACACCGATTCGCTGATTCCGGACATCCACGCGATGACAGAGCGGTCACCGGCGGCGCTGCAGGCGGTGTTTGAGAAGCACGACTCCGAGCGGATGGACGAGTAGGGAAAGCAGTCGAGCGGCGCTCGACGGACAGCCGAGGACGGGTGTCCCCACATGAACCTCAACTTCCTTCCTTTGCAGTTTCACACACTGGTTTGACAAGCAATTTTTCCGGGTGATAGGGTCACGCTTCCTCTGATGCGGCGAAAACTCGAATACGCGGCGGCCTGGCCGTTCATCAAGATCCTGGGTCTGATGCCTCGCCCCCTGGCGCGCGCATTCGCCATTGGCATCGCGCAGCTGGTGTACCTGCTGCATTTCCGTTTGCGTCAGGTCGGGATGCGCAATCTCGAGATGGTGTTTCCGGAAAAGAGTGTGGCAGAGCGGAAGCGTATTCTGTGGGGAGAGTTCACTTCGCTGGGTCGGCAACTCGCCGAACTTTGTCAGTTTCCCAAGTACACGCAGGAGAACATTGACGACGTCGTCGTTTACGACGGGCTGGAGAACTATGAGCGGGCCTACGCGCGAGGTAGGGGAGTTCTGTTTCTGACGGCGCACTTCGGCGGGTGGGAGCTTTCCGCCTTTACCCACTCTCTGCATGGGCACTGGCTGCACGTCGTCATGCGGCCTATGGACAACCCGTATCTCGACCGCTTGCTGCAGCACTATCGCACCCTGCACGGGAACAAAACCGTAGACAAGGATGACTTTGTGCGCGGGTTGCTGGCGGCGATGAAGGCGGGGGAAACGGTCGGAATCTTGATGGATACGAATATGACGCCGCCGCAAGGGATCTTCGTGGATTTCTTCGGGATTCCAGCCTGCACTGCGAGCGGACTGGCACGCATTGCCCTGCGCACCGATGCGGCGGTGGTTCCGGGGTTCACGATTTGGGATCCGGCACGGCGGAAGTACCGGCTGCGGTTTGATCCTGCCTTAGAGTTGATTCGCACTGGTGATCTCGAGGCCGACATCGGGGCGAATACGCAGATGTTCACCAAGGTCATCGAGGACTACGTGCGGAAGTATCCTGACCAGTGGCTTTGGGTGCACCGGCGGTGGAAGACGCGACCGGAGGGGCAAGCGGGGCTGTATTGAGGGGCGGGAAACAAGTTTGCGGCGGATGGGCAGTGGATGCTGTCGTCGATGGCATCCACTTCCCAACGAGGGAAATCTGCACCTAGCGATTCTTTATTTGCTGTCTGGATTATTGTGGCGCCAGTTCCAGTAGGCGGTCTGCTGCCCGGTGTTTAACTGGGCGAACGAATGCTTCTGGTGGTGCTCGGTCTGATAGCGCTGGTACGAGCGGTCCTCGTTGCTGTCCCAGTTGTGATAGTCCTTGTGGCCCTTGTCGTAGTAGCGCTTGTGGTTCTCGCCTTGCCGTTCTTCGTGGTTTTTGTCGTCTTGAGGGGCGGCAGCCGCCATCATCGTGACAGGGGCGGCAAGGGCCGCAGTCAGAAAAAGTGTACTCAGATATCGGTATCCACGGTGCACGTCGTTCTCCTTATAGTGCGAGACTCAATCCGCAGAATCCCGCTAATCTCAGTGTCTGCTGTTGGGGTGTCAGAATCTGATCCATAGCGCTCAGGAATGCCGAGGAGAATTCAGCAGATCCAGGCTCCGTCCTCCGGTCCCGAGCAGCAGGACTATTCTGCTCCCGCGCCGCCGGGCGAGAATCCACAGCGCTGGTCGGATTGGAACCCACACATTCCGGTAAAATTGATCTTCCTATGAATACCTTTGAACAAATCGCAGAACGTGAGCGGCAGTTTTTGCTGCAGACTTATAACCGCTATCCGGTCGTGCTGAGCCGGGGCAAGGGCGTGTTTCTTTATGACATCGAGGAGAAGCGCTATCTGGATTTTGTTTCCGGGCTAGGCGTGAATGCGCTGGGGCATGCGCATCCGCGGATCGTGAAGGCCATTCGGGAGCAGGCGGCGAAGCTCGTGCATGTTTCCAATCTCTATTACCACGAGTACCAGGGGCCGCTGGCCGAGAAGTTGTGCGGGCTTTCGGGATTGAACCGCGCGTTTTTCTCCAACAGCGGGACCGAGGCGATCGAGGGCTCGATCAAACTGGCGCGGCTGGCTGGTCATCGTGCAGGCGGCGAGGCGAAGAGCCGGTTGGTGGCGCTGGACGGGTCCTATCACGGACGAACTTTCGGGGCTCTGTCGCTTACCGGGCAGGACAAGCACCGCAAGGGATTTGAGCCGCTGCTCGAAGACGTGACCTTTGTGAAGCAGAACGATCTGGAAGGGCTTCGGGCAGCGGTCAACGACAATACTTGCGCGATTGTGCTGGAACCAATTTTCGGGGAAGGCGGAATTTACGAGTGTTCGGTGGAGTTTCTGCAGGAGTGCCGCGCGCTGGCCGACCGTCACCGGGTGGCGCTGATCTTCGACGAGATCCAGTGCGGGCTGGGACGCACGGGAACGATTTTTGCATTCCAGAGTTTCGGTGTGACGCCGGACATCGTGGCGATCGCCAAGCCGATTGCCGCGGGACTGCCGCTGGGGGCGTTTATCGCAAAGGAAGAATTCGCGTCGGCAATTTCGCCGGGGCAGCATGGCACGACATTTGGTGGCGGTCCGCTGGCATGCCGCGTCGCGCTGGAGTTCCTGGCGATAGTGGAGGAAGAAAAGCTGCTGGAGAATGTGAACAAAGTCGGAGCGTATTTGCGACAAGAGCTTCAGGGGTTAGTAGAAAAACGCGCGGCAGCGACGGGTGTGCGCGGGCGGGGATTCATCCAGGGAATTCAGCTAGAGATTCCGGCACGTCCGATCGTGGATGCGGCGCTGGCGGAGGGAGTGTTGTTTAACAGCACGCAGGATACGGTCGTGCGGTTCTTGCCGCCATTCCTGATGCAGGAAAAGCACATCGACAAGGGGATCCGGGTGCTGAAGAAATTGCTGGGGAAGAAGCGGAGAGTGGCGGCTTAAACCCCCCACTTCTCGCGCAAAGGGCGCGCGAGAAGTGGGGCACCCGGGTCCGGCGTGGAGTTAAATTCCGCACTCTCTCGCCAAGAACGTGACCAGGGTGGGGCATCCCATGATGACCCAAAAAACGGGGAGCCGAAGCTCCCCAAGTGAAGCGACAGAGGCGTTATTTCATTTACGTAGAGTCTGGTGGCGAGTAAAGAGTTGTCCGAGGCGAGAAGATTTGTGGTGAATGACACTCAGGAGATCGCGACGGGCGATCCTTCGGCTCAGGGATCGGGCGTGGAAGAGTGCTGGATGGATTTCGATGGGGCGCGAATGCGCTACTTGCGCGCGGGCTCGGGGCCACCGTTGATCCTGCTGCACGGGCTGCTCGCGTACTCGTTTTCATGGCGATACGCGATGCCGGCGCTGGCACCATATGCGACCGTGTACGCCCCCGATCTACTGGGGGCTGGGTTTTCGGACCGGCCGCGCGGCATCGATCACTCGATGCGGGCGACGGCGCTGCGCGTGTTGAGGTTGGTAAAAAACCTGGGGCTGGCGTCGTTTGACTTGCTGGGCACCTCTCGAGGTGGGGCGGTCGCAATGGCTGCGGCCGCGGAATGCGTGACCAGCGGTCGCTCCCAGCCTCGGTTGCGCAACCTGGTGTTGGTCTGCCCGGTGAATCCGTACTCTGCGCATGGAAGTTGGATGGCGCCTTTTTTCGGCACAGAGTTTGGCGCCACGCTGTTTCGTTCGGGGATCGGCCGCATGCCGTTTCTGTTTCCTTACTGGCATGGGCGCCTGTATGGCAACCGCCACAAGATTCCGCCCGGAAGCCTGGAAGGCTACACCGCACCCCTCGCGATTCCTGGATTATTCGAGCATGCCTTGAGTATTGTCCGGACGTGGACCGCGGATCTGCGGGAACTGGAGGCGCTGCTGCCATCGCTCGCGTCGGTTCCTACGCTCCTGATGTGGGGGAGCAAGGATCCGGCAGTGTACGCTTCGTCCATGGAGCCGCTGGCCCGGCATTTTACGGATGTGCAGACAGTGGTCTTTCCTGGAATTGGGCACCTGCCCTATGAAGAGTGCCCGGAGGAGTTCAACCGCGCACTCATCGAGTTTCTGACCCGCAAAGAGTCGAGATCCCCATTTTTCGCAAGGAGCGCGAAAAATGGGCGCCCTTAGTCTGAGCTACACACGACCTCTCAATCATGACCCACTCCATTCTCGACATGCTGCGGAATGCGGTGGTGCAGTATGGATATTGGGCCGTGGGCGCGGTCCTGCTGGCAGAGAATGCTGGCATCCCCCTACCGGGCGAGACGATTCTGCTTCTCGCGAGTTTCCTGGCTTATTCCCAGCACGAACTGCGGCTTCCCTGGATCATCGTGGTAGCAACGACGGCGGCAACGGTTGGCGACAACGTTGGGTTTGCTCTTGGCTACTATGGCGGCCGCGCCCTGCTGGCGCGCTACCAGGCTTTTTTCAGGATTCAGGATACGACTGTGGCGCACGGGGAAAGACTGTTCGCGCGCTGCGGCTCGGTAACGGTTTTCTTTGCGCGCTTCGTGTTCGGAATGAGGATCATTGCGGGGCCCATGGCGGGTGTTCTGCGAATGCCGTGGCGGAAGTTCGCGATCTTCAACTTTCTGGGCGCCGGGCTGTGGGTGAGCGTGATCTCGGGGGTGGGCTATCTTTTCGGCCAGCATTGGGAGCGGCTGGAGCGGAACATTGGGCGTTTCGACGTAGTGATTGCAATCCTGGTGGTTCTCGTGGCCGGGTTCTTTTGGTGGCGAAGCCGCCGCGAGCGTTGAGTGGAGCATCTGCGGAGTAACCTCGGGCACGGAGGCGGCGCGCCGCTTGCGGCTATACTGTGCGGGTGTCGGGCTTTTTCGGGGCTGCGGGGGCAACGCCCGTGCACTGTGGGGAATCGCACTGGTTGCGTCCGAGCCGAAAATCGGACGAGGAGGATCCATGAAAAAAATCGGGTTATTGACGTTGCTGGTTACCGCAACACTACTGTTCACGCTCGCTTTCCCGGCGGCGGCCGCTGGACCAAAAGCGTCCGTGGCACCTGTTCCGGCTGTGGTTGCGGTTCCGGCGGCGGCGATACCCGCTGCAGCCGTGCCGGAGAGACATCCGCACATCGACGAAGCATTGGAGTCGATGCGCGCCGCCAAGCATCAACTGGAGATCGCGGAACACGACTTCGATGGTCACCGGGCAAGGTCAATTGAACATCTGAACCAGGCGATCCACGAAGCCGAGATCTGTATGGCCATGAAATAGACGAACGGCAAATCAAGACAAAAGGCAGCGTCCCGGACGCTGCCTTTTTGTTTCCAGCTGAAACCGTCGCGCTGGGCTTAGTCGGGACCGATGGTGTATCCGATCGAAGCTCCGACGCGAAACACGTTGGGGGAACTGAACTGATTCTGGTTGACGATGTAGTAGTAGTGCGCTTCAGGGCGGACGAAAACGTGTCCCCAGACGTAGTAGCGTATCCCCCCGCCGGCATGGACGAGGAAGTGATTATCGCTGGTGTAGCAGGCCCCAAAATAGACGCAGTTGGAGGTGGGAGTGTAGCCGTAGAAGCGCGTGCTCTGCCCCCCGATGCCGCCCATGATATCCGCACCCATCTTTTTGCTGAGTTTGGGTTGCAGGACCGCATTGAAGTCATACAGGATCGGCCGGTAAGGCTGACAACCATTGCAGCCACCGTAGATGCCCTGGCTGGCTCTCCAGGCGACTTCGAAGTTAAAGCCCAGCCGGCGGTGGAAGATGACGTCGGCGCTGACGGCGGGGTAGAGACCACCGTTTTCCGCGATGGTTGGGTTGGAAAGACTGGCCGTGTTGTTCGAGGACGACATCAGGGTGCCAAAGCCAAGCATTGCATCGGCCTGCTGGGCCGAAGCCAGGCTGGGGACAAAGCAGGCGGAAACAAAGACGGTCGCAAGGAAGGCAAACTTTCTCAAGAGAAACCTCCAGTACTGGTCGTTATTGGCGGTAGGATGCGACCGCCAAACCATTTGGATGCAAGCGCATGGACGAGGTACTCATCATAGTTTCGAGGGCCTCGCGGTTCCAACCGCAGCCTAGGTTCGATTTCCTTCAGGGTACCTCACCTCGAGGGTGAAACCCCACGGATCGCAATAAGTTGCGCTCGCTATGCACCGCAAATGGTGCAACTTAGGGTCGCTTGGACGCAGCGCTACCGCCCCCGCGGAGCACGTGGTCGATGGCAATGGGACCTCCGCCGAAGAAGATAAGGGCGAAGGCCAAAGCGGAGGCCGCGAGCGCAAACTCATATCCGGGACGGTCGGGGGATCCCACGAGTCCATTGTGCAGGTGCACCTTCCAGATTGCCACAAAGAGGTCAATGCAGACCGCGAACCCAGCGGCACGAGTGAACAATCCAACCAGGATCAGTAACCCGCCGAGAAACTCGGTGAAGGCAGACACATAGCCCAACCAGGAAGGCAGGCCCAGGCCGGCAACGAACTGGGCATGGTGGTGTAAGCCTCCAAAGACCTTGTGATAGCCGTGGGTGACCATGATGGCGCCCAGAGCCAGGCGCATGAAAAGGATGGCGAGCGGCTGTAAGCGATCGAGATAACGCAATGGGTTCCTCCGAACCGAGAAACCAGATTACATGAGCCAGCCGTCACCAGGAAGCTGGGGGTATTCCAGAAAACGGTTACGCCTGTAGCCGCCCCGGGGATGCAGGTGGTCTTGCAAGCCGGAGAAAGTCTTCAACGTGGGCACATGCCGATTTACGTATACGGGGAGGTCAAGTTCAGGTTCCTGAACAGCACGCTCCCGAGGTGCAGTAACCCGGGGCTGCCAAGGTGAGTGGGGATAAGCCCTGCCAATGTGCCAGTTTGAGCCAGCGACATAGTACCTCCGTACCGTGCCTAGTACTTCAGTTACCGGTCTGCCAGTGACCGGGCGTCTGATGCACAAGCATCCCTTCTAATAGGGTCAACAGTCAGCTGCGCCACAATATATAGATTCCACCCCTGACCTGTGCCCTGCCCAGTTCCAGAAAATGGGCAAGAAACCCTAAGAAACGCGGAGATTCGCTTGGAGCCGGGGTTTTTCGGGGTTGAGATATGCTCGGAACACCGAAAGCCCTCGGACAGGCAAGAGGGGGCGAGGCAGTCTCGCCAAATCAACGCCTGTGGGCCGGGGGAACCGGAGCGGGAAATGGGTGTAGTGGAAAAGGCAAACGGAACCATGGCCGACTCGCGAGAAGTGATGAATATTCGCCAGGCGTCGCAATATCTGGGCGTGAGTCCGGACACTTTGTACAAGTACGTTGGCGAGCAGAAGATTCCCGCGTTCAAGCTGGGCAACCGCTGGCGCTTCAAGAAGTCGCGGCTGGACCAGTGGATGGAAGAGAAGTCGAGCGAAATGGAACCACAGGCGAAACGCAAACCGAAGGCAGCAGGAAAAGCGGCCGGGCAAAGTTAGACAAAAACGTCGCGGGCAACAGTGCCCGCGCCACACAAAAGGTGGGCACATGTTTGGATTCGGATCGAAGTCCATTGTTGGCCTGGATGTGGGCTCTTCAAGCATCAAGGCAGTCGAGCTGAAGAAAAAGGGCGGGCAGATTGAAGTGGCCCACCTCGGCTTGGAGCCGCTGTCTTCCGACATCGTGGTCGATTCGATGATCGTGGACTCGGGCACGGTTTCGAGCGCGATTTCGAAGCTGTTTCTCGATAACCAGATCAAGACCAAGGCGGTGGCCACCGCGGTGAGCGGTCACTCGGTGATCGTGAAAAAGATTTCGCTACCTTCGATGAGCGACCAGGAACTGGCCGAAGCCATCGAGAAGGAAGCGGCGCAGCATATTCCGTTTGATCTGGCCGATGTAAGTCTTGACTACCAGATTCTGTCCGACGAAGTGGGCAGCCCGCAGATGGACGTCCTGTTGGTGGCGGTCAAGAAGGACAAGATTTTGAACTACACCAACGTGCTCTCGATGTCAGGACGCACCCCGGCTATCGTGGACATTGATGCGTTGGCTCTGCAGAACTGCTACGAGTACAACTACCAGCCGGCCCCGGGCCAGGTAGTGGCGCTGCTGAACCTGGGCGCCAGCGTGATGAACATCAATATCGTGAAGGGTACGACGCCTTTGTTTCCGCGTGACGTCAGCGTGGGCGGGCATCAGTACACCGACTCGCTGCAGAAGGAACTGGACTTGAGTTTTGAAGACGCCGAGTCGCTGAAACTGGGCCACAAGGTGGGCACGGTGAGCGAAGACGCCAAACAGCCGATCCTGCAGCAGGTCACCGAGATCATCGTACTGGAAATTCAGAAGACGTTCGATTTCTTCCGGGCCAGCGCGGCGGGTGAGCACATCGAGAAGATCTACCTGGCGGGCGGGTCGTCGAAAGTCCCGGGCCTGGTGGAGGCGTTGCGGCAGGAGTTTTCCATGCCGGTGGAGTTGTTGAATCCGTTCCAGCGGGTAATGCCGCCGACGGAAGGGCTGGGAGCGGAACTGGTGGAACAGAATCCGGGCCAGATGGCAGTAGCTGTGGGTTTAGCCCTGAGGAGCTTTGAATCCCTATGATCAAAATCAACCTGCTCGAAAATTCCAAGGGGAAGAGCAAGCGCGGCGGTGGCGGCGGTCCCTCGATGCCCACGATGGAAATGGGCGACATGGGCTCGCCCAAACTGAAGATTCTGGTGGTGCTGGTGGTGGCCGGGTTGTTGAACCTGGGCTACTGGTACCGGCTGGATCATCAGTCGAAGGCGATCGCGGCGCAGATGAAAGTCGCCGAGCAGAAGAACCGCGAGCTGGCCGACGTGAAGGCGCGCTTTCTGGAGCGGCAGACCCAGGCGAACAACTACAAGCGGCGGGTGGATGTGATCGACGGGTTGCGGCAGTCGCAGACCGGTCCGGTCAACCTTCTTGCCATGCTGGGTGAAACGGTCAACCACACCGAAGCCGTGTGGCTGAACAAGATGGACGATCAGGGCGGGAACGTGAGCCTGGAAGGTACGGCGCTGAGTACGGACGCGGTCGCCAACCTGATCGCGAACCTGCAAAAGACCGGCTACTTCAAGACCGTCGAGATCAAGGAAACGTACCAGGACGAGCAGATCAAGGACATGCAGGCGTTCCAGTTCACGCTGACCTGCGAGAAGGGAAAGTCGTAGAGGCGGACCTATGGCGATGACTTTTGGCGAAATGTCGGGGATCAAGCAGTGGGCGACGGTGCTGGTGGGAGGCGCCGTGGTGACGGCGGCGCTGTACTTCACCGTGTTCAAGAGCCAGAGCGAAAAGAACGCGGCCGCGCAGCATGCCCTCGAAGACAAGATTCGGGAAAACAACGAACTCGAGTCCTACCGGCCCAAGCTGAAGCAGATCGAACAGCAACTGGCCGAGCTCAAACAGCAACTGGAAATCGAGCAGCGCATCGTTCCCGACGAAAAAATGGTGGATGGTTTCATCACCATGCTCGACGGCGAAGCCCAGAAAGCGGGCGTGGAACTGCGGCGCTACACGGCCAAAGATACCAAGTCGCAGCAGTACTACACGGAAGTGCCGTTCGATATGGAACTCGACGGCCCTTATTACTCGACGCTGAATTTCTTTGACCGCGTGAGCAAGCTGGAGCGGATCGTCAACATCAGCGGATTGCTGGTTTCGACGACCCGGAATCCGGGCGGGGCGAAAGCCAAGCATACGTACCAGTACGCGCCCAACGAGAGCGTAGTAGCGACTTTCACGGCGACCACATACTTCAGTCACGATCTACAACCTTCAGCGGCTGGCGCCGGGACGAAACCGGGAACGCCGGCGGCGAAGTAGGGATGGCTATGAAGCTGACGACAGGCATTCTGGCAACGGTGATGATGGCGGGCGGTTCCTGGGCTGCGGTTGCGGCACAGAACCCGGACGCCATCGACAACGCGCGCAGCATCGCAAAATCGCTGCAGCAGAAGCAGGCCAACGACACGAACGCGGCTCTGGACGCGGCCGGAGTTCCGGCGGCCAAGCCAGCACCGGGCGCTCCGGCACCCGCGGTGAAACCCGCCGCGATTCCGGGATCGAAGCCGGTGATGGCGGCAGCGCCGGCCCCTGCAGCGCAGCCAGCTCCCGCGGCGAAGCCGGCCTCTGCGGCGAAACCAGCCCAGGCTTCCGCCGGGCACAACCAGCTCCAGCGTGTGAGCGTAGTTCCGGGAACGGACGGCATCGAGATCGAAATCAGTTCAAGCCAGGCGGTCACGCCCCGGGTGAGCAAACTGAATTCGCCGGCCCGGCTGGTGGTGGAACTGCCGGAGACCTCCGTCGGCAGCGCGCAGACCAAGATTCCCGTCGGCACGGCTGGAGTGAAGGGCGTGCGCGTCGGAATGGACGGCAAGACGCCTCCGACCACCAGTGTTGTGGTGGACCTGGAGCAGGCTGTGGCCTATGAGTTGACTCCGGGCCCGGCCGGCAAAGTTATTCTGACGCTGCATTCGTCGGAGGATAGTGCGCCGAGCGTAGCGAAGAATAGTTCAGCTTCAGCGGCGAAGGCGGCAGTAGCGACGGCCAAGCCCCCGGTGGCAGCCCCGAAAGTTGCGGTTGCGAAGGCTCCGGCCTCGAAGCCCGTGGCAGCGGCTTCCAAGCCAGAGGCCAAACAACAGGCCAAGGCTGCACCCGCGGCCAAGCCTGCGGTAGCGGCGGCGAGCGCGCCCGAGGCGGCTCCGACCCCCGCCAAACCGCCCAAGCCGGAAGACAAGAAATGGGCGATGAACGGGAAACGCGATCCGTTCTTCAGCCCCGTGGTGCAGCAGCAAGGATCGGGCTGCTCGACGGGGAAGAAGTGCCTGGAGATCGGTGCGATCAATCTGCGGGGCGTCGTGAAATCGGACACCGGCTTCATCGCGGTGGTGACCAACAACCTGAACAAAGCTTATTTTCTGCGGGAAAACGATCCCGTGTTTAACGGCTACGTGGTGAAGATCACGGGCGACTCGGTGGTGTTCCAGGAGACGATTCAGGACAAACTGGGCAAGCCGTTCACGCGGGAAGTGGTGAAGAGAATCTTCACTCCGGCGGTTTAGGCAGGACGGCGCAACCGGAAACGGCAGCGCCGAAATCAGTTTTGAAGAAGGACACGCGGGCCAGGCCCGCGGGTGGGGAGAGGCGAAATGCGAAAGCAACAAGTGACCATGTTCGTATCGTTGCTGGTTTTGGTGGTGGCTGCGGCCGCGCAGACACCGAGCCAGCTCGATCGAGTCAACGTAGTCCGAGGCACGGACGAAATCCGGGTTGAAATGAGCAGCCAAGGCACACTCACGCCGAAGCTGAGCAAGCTGGACTCGCCCGCTCGCGTGGTGGTGGATCTGCCGGAGACGGTGATGGCGACCGGGCAGACCCGCATCGCGGTTGGTGCGGCCGGGGTGAAGGGCGTGCGCATTGGTATGGATGGCCAGACGCATCCCACCACCCGCATTGTCGTTGACCTCGACAAAGCCTGCGCCTACGAGTTGACGCCGGGTACCGCCGGCAAGCTGGTGCTCACCCTGCACGCGAATGCGGCGGCCCATGCCGGATCTGAGGCAAAGACGGTAGCCGCCAGCGCGCCGGTTCCGGCCGGAAAGCCAATGTCGCCGTTCGCGCCGCGAATCATGGACGCGCAGTCCGCGCCCAAGGCGGAGACCACGCCCGCGAAGCCGACGGCCAAGGAATCGGCGGCACCCACGGACTTTGTATTTGTCGAGCCTACCTATCAGGCCAAGGCCCAGGCCACGAGCGACGTGAAGGCGGCCGACGAACCCACGGTGCGCGCCCAGGAAGCGGCGGCGCGATTCTCGGACAAAACCGCCGCGGAACTGCTTCCGGTGAGCGCCCACACAGCTCAAGCTCAGAACTCCACAAACGCGATTACACCGGCGGTCAACTTGGCGGCGGAGCAGAAGGCTCAAGCCGGGCAGCAACCCGCAGCGGTGGGGCCGAAGTACACGGGTGAACCCATCTCGGTCAACCTGAAAGATGTCGACCTGAAAGATTTCTTCCGCCTGATTCACGAAATCAGCGGTCTCAATGTCGTGCTGGATCCGAACGTGCACGGTACGCTGACCGTGGTGCTCGATGATGTGCCGTGGGATCAGGCGCTCGACATCGTGCTCAAGAACAACGAACTGGCGCGCGAACTGGAAGGCAACGTTCTGCGCATCGCTACCGTGGACACGCTGAAGCATGAGGCGGATGCCCGCAGGGCGCAAATCGAATCCGAAGCACTGGCCGTGGAAAAGGTCTCGGTCACGCGCTTCCTGAGCTACGCCAAGGCGAAAGACGTCATTATCACGGTAAAGAAATTCCTTTCGCAGCGTGGCGATGTAGTGGCCGACGATCGTACCAACGCCGTCATCGTCAACGATATTCCGAAAGTGCTTCCGGTGATTGACCGCCTGCTGACACAGCTGGACCGCAAGACGCAGGAAGTCGAAATCGAAGCCCGGGTGGTCGCCGCGACACGGCAATTTGCCCGTGACATCGGCACCCAGTTTGGTTTCGCCTGGGGCAATGGCCACAGCGCAATCGGCGGAAATCAGGCGGCTGGCTCGTCCCCGACGACGGTCGGCGGACTGACTCCAGGCTACATCACGACTTCGGGGGGAGGTTCCGGCACAGGATCCACGATTCCGTTGTTCTCGAACCTGGGATCGACGTCGCCTTCGAGCGGTTTGTCGTTCGTGAACGCCAGCAACACCGTGCGGATTGATGCGGTCCTGTCGTTGGCCGAGTCGCGCGGCTTGCTGAAAGTGCTGTCCCGTCCGCGAGTCGTGACCCAGAACAACATTCAAGCGCTGGTAAAGCAGGGCGTGCGCGTGCCGATTGTGACGCAGGCACAGTTGGGTGGTCCTCCGACCGTGACCTACGTCGATGCCTTCCTGCGGTTGACGGTGACTCCCCAGATCACTTCGGAAAACACCATCTTCCTGAACGTTGACGTGGAGAACACCACGCCGAACTTCGGACAGGAAGTGCAGGGCAACCCGGAACTGATTACGCAGCAAGCCACTACGCAGGTGCTGGTGACCGATGGCGGCACGGTGGTGATCGGCGGCGTCATCCAGACCCAGAACTCGGTCAACATCTCGCAGGTACCGTTGCTCGGCAACCTCCCGGTCCTGGGCAACCTGTTCAAGCACACGCAAGTGCAGACCACGAACCAGGAGCTGATTTTCTTCATCACGCCGCGAATCATTCAGACCTAGCAGCGAGTTCGAAGATTGAAGCCGCCGGCCTGAAGAACCCGTCAGGCCGGCGGTTTTGTTTTTGGGAAAGCGCGTATCGTGTACGGGTTTGTTCGGTACTCGATGTTCTTGCAACTCCAGCCTGATAAACTCAGCGCAATGGATTTCCACGCGCGCCAGAAAAAATTGCGGGAGCATCTTGCCACCACCCGCTTCGATGCTCTCCTGATCAGCCATCTCCCCAACATCCGATACCTCTGCGGTTTTACTGGAAGCGCCGGGTTGCTGCTCGTGGAAGAGGCGGGGAGCGTTTTCTTTACCGACGTTCGCTACGACACGCAAGCCCACGAAGAGGTGAAAGCGGCTAAGGTCGTGGTGGCGCGCAAGGCGGTATTGTCCCGTCTGGGGGAGCTTCTGGGGACGCGGCGCAAGCGGGCTGGAGGATGGGCAATCGGAATCGAGGCCGAGCACTTTACGGTTGCCGAAAAAAAACGCCTCACGCAGGTGCAACCTTCTGGCGTTCGGTTGAAGGATGCGGCCTCCTTGGTCGAACGGGCGCGCATGGTGAAGGACGGCGACGAGTTGAATCGGATTCGTGCTGCCGTGGCCCTGGGGGCAAAGCTGTTTGACCGGGCGCTCGAGGTCCTGCGTCCGGGAGTGAAGGAGACCGAGGTCGCTGGGGAAATGGAGTATGCGGCCCGTCTGGGCGGAGCGGAAGAGATGTCATTTCCAACGATCATTGCCTCAGGAGCGCGGTCTGCGCTACCGCATGGGCGTGCTTCCGACCAGCCCATTGCGAAGGCTGGATTCGTGGTCTGCGACTTCGGTGTTATACTTTCAGGTTATTGTTCCGATCAGACTCGCACTGTGTGGGTAGGGGCTGTGCCCGACGACGCCCGCCGAGCTTATGAGGCGGTACGGGAGGCGCAGCAGGCTGCAATCGACGCAGTACGGCCGGGTAGGGCCGTGGGCGAGGTCGATGCGGCAGCCCGTAAAGTATTGCGTAAAGGCGGGTTAGGGCGATATTTTACGCACTCGACCGGGCACGGGGTGGGGCTGGAGATTCACGAAGCCCCGAGAGTCGCGGACGGGCAGCGGGACATCCTGCAGCCCGGGATGGTCATCACCATCGAGCCGGGAGTATACTTCCCCGGCAAATGGGGTGTGAGAATCGAGGACATGGTGGCGGTCACGGCCAGCGGTTGTGAAGTGATAACGCCGACGAGCAAGCGTTTTCTGGCAGTGTAGTCCTCTTAACTTTACTTTCAGCCGGGCTGGATCCACGCCCGGCTTCTTCGCGCGCTCCAGAGGTTCGGGTCGCGAGAATTGGCGAACGGTCCCACCGTACACGAATGAATCAAAAAGAGCTGAAAGAACTCATCGAGTTTTTAATCGAAAAGGATATTGCCGAGTTTGAGTTGGAACGCGGCGATGTCAAGGTCCGGATCAAGCGCGCCGGGGAGCATACGATTGTCGCTGCCCACGGCGACCCGCGCTATTTTGCGGTGCCTCCGGCCCCGGGGGCACCGTCCCCAGTGGGCTCCGCGCCGTTGACAGCGTCGCCGGCCGGGGCCTCTGAGCCGGTTGCTCCGCCTGCTCCCGAAGAAGGGCTTCACATGGTGAAGTCTCCGATCGTCGGGACGTTCTATGAAGCACCTTCCCCGGGCGCTCCACCGTTTGTGAAGGCGGGAGACACGGTGGAGGTCGGGCAAGTTCTCTGCATCGTCGAGGCCATGAAGTTGCTCAACGAGATTGAGTCGGACCTGGCTGGGGAGATCGTCAAGAAGCTGGCAGTCAACGGGCAGCCGATTGAATACGGCCAGGATTTGTTCGTGATCCGGCCGAAGAAGTGAGACCGCCGAGATTCCTGCGGCGCGCCGGCGGCGCGCCGCTGTGTGTTTCCAGCAGGAAGTAAAAGTAACCCGCCGGGCTGCGCCCCGGCCGGACAGCCGAAGGCGGCTGTCGCCACACGATTCTGACATGTTCAAGAAAATTCTGATTGCCAACCGCGGGGAGATTGCACTGCGCGTGATTTGCGCGTGCAAGGAATTGGGCATCCGCACGGTTGCCATTTACAGCGAGGCTGATCGCAACTCGCTGCCCGTTCGCTTTGCCGATGAGGCCATCTGCATTGGGCCGCCACAGCTTGCTTTGAGCTATTTGAATATTCCCGCAGTCATCAGCGCGGCGGAGATCGCCAACGTCGAGGCGGTGCATCCCGGCTACGGACTGCTGGCGGAAAATGCGAACTTTGCGGAAGTGTGCGAAACCAGTGGCATCAAGTTTATCGGTCCGCGGCCCGAAGTGACTCGGCTGATGGGTGAGAAGGAAAAAGCCCGCGCTGCGATGAAGCGGGCGGGAGTGTCGATTCTGCCGGGGTCGGATGGAATCATTGCTTCTGACGGCGAGGCTGTGGAGTGGGCGCGGCAGGTCGGCTTCCCGGTGATCGTGAAGGCCTCGGCCGGAGGCGGCGGACGGGGCATGCGCATTGTCCGCAACCAGGAAGAACTGCCGGGGCTGTTCAAGGCCGCGCAGGCGGAAGCGGCGGGAGCGTTCGGCAACGGCGATCTCTATATGGAGAAGTACGTCGAACATCCCCGGCACATCGAGTTTCAGGTGCTGGCTGACGAGCACGGCAACGTGGTCAGCCTGGGCGAGCGCGAGTGTTCCATCCAGCGCCGGCACCAGAAGTTGCTGGAGGAATCGCCCTCCACGCAGGTTACGCCCCAACTGCGCGACGAGATTGGCGCCGTACTGTGCAAGTCGCTGGCGGCGATCGGGTATAGCAACGCGGGCACCATTGAATTCCTGATGGACCAGGACCGCCGGCTGCATTTCATCGAGATGAACACCCGCATTCAGGTGGAGCATCCGGTCACCGAAATGGTGACGGATGTCGACCTGGTGAAGAGCCAGATCATGATCGCCGCCGGGGCGCACATGCGGGACGTGCTGCAGGGGCCGATTGTCCATCGCGGGCATGCCATCGAATGCCGCATCAATGCGGAGCATCCGGAGAAATTCACGCCATCGGCAGGGAAGATCACCGCGTTTCATCCGCCGGGCGGGACTGGCGTGCGCGTCGATACCGCTGCTTATGCGGAGGGCGTGATTCCGCCCTATTATGATTCGCTGATTGCCAAGCTGATTGTGCGCGGCAAGGACCGCAGCGAAGCCGTTTCGCGCATGGCACGGGCGCTGGAAATGTTTATCGTGGAAGGCGTGTATACGACCATTCCCCTCCACCGGAAGATTCTGGCGGATGAAGACTTTCGGGCGGGGAAGATCGATACGGGATTTATTGAGAGGTTTCTCAAGAAAAATGGCAAGACGTAGGGGCGGACGCATTCGTCCGCCGCGCGCAGCGAAGCGACGCGTCACGGCGTCGGAAGGCGTTTCGTCGCCAGCATTTCTGGGAAGGGCCCCGGACGAATGCGTCCGGGGCTACGTGATTTGTGGGACGGCCAGCTCTTGCATGCAATGATTTCCCTTCCGCGCCTGTACGCCATTGTGGATTCATCCGCTCACCAGTCGATTCAGGCCCTGATCGCCCACGTTGAGGAGCTGGCCGCGGCCGGGTGCACGGTGCTTCAGTACCGTAACAAAAGCGGGCATGCGCGGGTCATGCTGAAGCAGGCGCGGGAACTGCGCCAGCGTTCGCGGGCAGAGCCTGCCCGGAGTCTGCCGAAGGGAGTGCCCGCGCCACAGCTGCAGCTGATCATGAATGACCGGGCCGATTTGTGTCTGGCTGCTGATTTTGATGGCGTGCATGTCGGGCAGGAGGATCTGTCGCCGGAATCCGTACGAGGGATCATCGGACCGGACCGCTGGCTGGGCGTCTCAACGCACAATCCAGAGCAGCTGCGCAAGGCTGATCTCACGTCTGCGGACTATCTTGCGATCGGACCCGTGTTCGCTACTTCCCGCAAAGACAAGCCCGATCCCGTGGTGGGCCTTGAAGGCGTGCGCCGGGCGCGCGCCCTCACACGCAAGCCTCTGGTGGCTATTGGAGGTATCACCCGGGCCAATGCCGCCTCGGTCATCGAGGCGGGGGCCGATTCCGTGGCGGTGATATCTGATCTGTTACGGGATCCCCGCAAATCAGCAGAGGAATTTTTCCGCGTCTTGAGGTAAAGTTCTCAGGCATCGCGAGTGCTTGGTTGTCGAATGTCATCC
>JBARBI010000320.1:0-82795 GCA_049792875.1 Candidatus Sulfotelmatobacter sp. | reverse complement strand
CGAACATGGCGCCGGTGCGCAGGTTGCGCAGCTTGGCCTGAATGAAGGCGCGCAGGTTGCCGGGTGTGCGGTGTTCGACGCTGAAAACGGAATGCAGATCATTGTTGTGCTTGATGATCATGCCGGGACGAAGCTGGGTGGCAGGGATCGACATCGCTGAAAAACTCTCCTTGTACGTGTGCGGTTTAGGAAGCCGGCGGAAGACGGGCAGTCCACAAGATCCGCCGCCACGAGGGCGAAAACGTCATTTTACACTGAGCCGCACCGGAAAAGAAACCTTCCCGAAGGCGAACTCCTCGAAGAGGGGCGAAATACGCGCCTCGATTGGATTCGCCGGAGCGGAGCAGTAGGACTAGAATCAGTGAAGCCGGATCTCGGCGCGGCTTTCGCCAAAATGCCCGGACGTTTGCCGGGCGGAAAAATTGAGGTCTTCAATCATGCGAATCGGACGTTATGAATCTTCAGAGAGCAGCAACATCGGCACAGCCATCACCTTCCTGTTGATTGGTCTGGGTGCGGGGGCCCTGGCCGGGCTGCTGCTGGCACCCAAGAGCGGCAAGCAACTCCGCCGCGATCTGAAACGCGGGTACGACGATGCTGTGGATTCGGTGGGAGACTGGGCCGACGACGCCAAGGACCGCGTGCGGGAAGCCGGCGATCGCGTCCGCGATGTGGCCAGCCGCGGCGTTGATATGGCCGAGGACCTACGGGATACGGTTCGGGAAAAGGCCGAACCGCTGCGCAAAGCGATCACTCGAAGCTAAGAGGGAACGACGTCGGACCTCAGGCCTCGGCCTCGGGACGGCCGGCTGAGGTCGAGGGTCGGACGCCGTGATTGCTTTAGTACAGGTGGAAATCCACCTGGACAGCAATCTGCGTTGCCACCGGCTGGCCGTTCAGAGTGGCCGGTCGGAAGCGCCACCGGTTCACCGCTTCGATCGCTTTCTCGTCCAGCCCCATGCCCAGGCTTTGCCCCACACGAATGTCGTAGGGATGGCCATCCTTTCCGACTATCAGCAGCAACAGCACGATTCCCTGCGCCTTCGCCTTTCGGGCTTCGTCGGAAAAGCTGGGCTCCGGACTGAAGATGACCTGCGGCACGGTCACGCCCAACCTGCCCGCCGGAAAAATTCCGGGTGGTCCCGACCCGAGTCCGGGCCCGGTTGAGGGGCCTATGCCATCGCAACATCCCGCACCGATTCCCCCCGGGCCGCCGGAGCCGTTGGACAGCGCGCGCGAAAACTGCGACATGGGATCGCCGGTTTGCCCGCCCTGCGGCAACTGAATTTCCGGGGCCACCCTCACCGTCTCCTCCATCGCAAGCTTCGGCGGTTCCTGGGGAAGGATCACCGCTGGCGGAGCAAGTTGAAGATCGAGCGAAGCCTTAGGGGGATTGCCGTGCGAGGCCGGAAGCGGGTCGAAGTTGCCACCGCCACCACCGTTATGTCCCGAGAACACTAAGGGCAATTCGCTGAACTTGGGTAGATGATCGGCGATCTCCGGGGTGCTCCGGATTACGCAGCTCGTGAAGTAGATGAGCAATCCAACAAGCGCTGCCTGCCCGAGCAGTGAGAAGACGAAGGGCTCCCGCCTGGTACGGTACAGGCCGTCGCTCTCTCCTGAGAGCATGGAAAAAATGCGCCGCCCCGGTTCGGGAGATGCAGCGGTCATAACGCGCTCCTGCCGACGAGTTGTCGCGAATGATCTCGGCCCAATGTGCCGTATGACGCTGGAACCGACAAAAAGGATTTCCCGCGGAAGAGTAAAGTAGCGCCGCCGTCTCGGCGGCTGTAATGAGCGGTCTCCGCCCGCGGATGCGACGGCAAGGCTTGACCTGAGCAAAGTCGAACGATGCCCTCGCGACATCTGGCAGGATGCCGGCGCTACCTGAACAGGGAGGCGAAAAAGCCCTTCACCCTCCCGAAGAAGCCGCGGTGTTCGGGCTTGATTGGCTTTTCAGGCGGCGGAGGTCCAATCACAGCATCGAGATGAACCTGCCGGGACGAGGAATCGTCAGGCGACAAATCTTTGGCTACTTGCACTGGCGCCGGGGATGCGGCGGCAGCGGCGCGATTCTTCGGAGTAAATACGAGCGGGGCATCGACCTGCACGTGAACGTCGTTAGGCTGAGAGGGCGGCAGGGGCGCCGTCTCTGGCCCATTGGACAGTCTTGTGCCCGAAGCGGTCACACCCGCGGAGCCGTTCGTTGCGGGCGCAGCGGGAGTTTCACTCCCGCCGATGTGCATCTGGGCGGGTAATTCCTCATCCGGCACGTTTGGGGCAAACGGAGCCTCCGCCCGCATCAGCGGCGACGGCGGAGGACATCCGCACTCCAGGGGAACGTCAGTATCCACCTTGTCGATCCGTCCGGCATGAAATACTGCCTCCTCGGCCGGCCTCACCTGGTAAATCCGATCTCCCATCAGTTCGGACACGATTACGGAAGAAGTATTCCCTTGCAGTGCCCGCACGCAGGTGTTGCCGTGCGCGTCGGCACTGATGGCGTAGTGGAATTCTCCGGGCCCCGCAAGCAGGATACGGAAATCCGGAGTGAGGATGGTATCGGCCGACGAGCGGAGCGTATAGTGCGCCTCAAGTGCGCCGGTGCTCAGACCGAGCATCAGGTCGCGCTTGGTCTGCGAGGGCGTCACCGAAACCGTGCTCCCCGGGCAGACGCGAATTTCTCCCCCGCCCGACACTCGAAGCACCGCCGTGTCGGAGCCCGCAGTCACCGTCGAACCCGATCCGATGCGCCCTTTCGCCAGCACCGGCGCGCCCGAACCACTGGTCACCGGCACCACGGCTGGATCCGCGCCCAAAGAAACGCCAGGAACCGTCGGCGGCTGGAACGGCGAATTCTTCTTGCCGGCGTTCCCGTCTTCGGGCGGTTTAAGTCGCACCAGCAGGCGATGGCCCGCGCCATCCCACGTGTAACCATAGGGCACCAGCAAGTCGAGAACGATGCGCGTGACCGGGGGCTTCTGCTGGTATTGATCGACGCGGATCGCCAGGATGTTCTCTTTTTGAACCGCGATCCGCTTTTGCATCAGCCCCAGACGTGAGTTGGGAAGATCGATGACGAGTCGGGGTGGCGAATCGAGCGCCTGAATCTCAGGAATAACCGGCCCGCCACTGGAGAGAATCTCCACCGCAGGGACACCGCGTTCATGAACGATGCGCACACTCGTCACCACCGGCGGTGGCCCAAAGGTCTGGGCAGCAGACACGGCGGCAAACAGCGTCACGACCATCAAGCACACGGATTTCGGCACAAGTCGCGGCAAAAGAATCCCTCGCTGCAGGCTTGATGGAAACATATCACTTGCGATGGATGGAGAGAAGGGAGGCGGGGCCAGGGGTCAGGCGGCTAGGAATGAGGGGCGTCGCCGACTACGGACGACGAATGCCTGAGCGATTTTCACGCTTCCGGTAGAAACTCGTATTCTTCAATGACGGCGGCGACGGCGAGTTTACCGTCCTCTCTTCCGTCTTCCACTCGCACCACGCGGCCTTTGCATTGCACGCGAATGCTTTCCGTTAGCGTGATTTCTGGCGGCAGGGTGAGCGTAAATCCAATGGGTGATCCCTGGGCGACGGCGGACTCCAGGTAGAAACAGATGCCGCGCGCGCTGACGTCGCGAATCTGGGCGGCATAGGTGGCGTTGTCGTGGTCGACGGTGACCGGGACGCGAAGCGGAAAGCGTCGTGCCGCACGCTTCTCCGGTTGGAGCTCAGCCATGCATCCTCCCAGTGGCGTGAAGTAGCATTTGCACTGACAACGAGGATGCCCGGAGCCGGTTCCGGGGTCAATACCACCCTTGGGTCAGGGGGGGGCTCTTTCAGGCGGGAAGAGCACGGTGTAAGCTCTTGTTCAGGAGCGAAAAAAGCTTGATTTTCGTACTCGACAACTACGATTCCTTCACTTACAACCTGGTCCAGTACATCGGCGAACTGGGCTCCGAAGTTGAGGTTCGCCGCAATGATCAGGTAACGGTAGGGGAGGTCGAGGGCATGCGGCCGGAGCGGATTGTGCTCTCCCCCGGCCCGTGCACGCCGCATGAGGCGGGCATCAGCATCGACCTGATCCGCCACTTCGCCGGGAAAATTCCAATGCTCGGAGTATGCCTGGGACACCAGGCGATCGGCGAAGCCTTCGGAGGCCGCGTAGTGCGCGCCGCTCATCTGATGCACGGCAAGACCAGCGCAGTTCTGCATGACAACCGAACGGTCTTTCAGGGTCTCCCCATGCCCATGACGGCCACTCGCTATCATTCGCTGATCGTCGAGGAAAAAGACCTGCCCGCCGAGCTGGAAGTCAGCGCCTGGACCACCGAAAAAGACGGTTCCCGCACCATCATGGGTCTGCGCCACAGGCACCACCAGGTCGAGGGCGTGCAATTCCATCCGGAAAGTGTCCTGACGGACGCGGGGAAGAAACTGATGGCCAACTTTCTCGCGCTGTAATTGTCCGCCGTACTCGGCGGGTACTATTCCTTTGCCCTTGCCATCTCCACCGCCCGCAGCAGCGCCTGTGCTTTGTTCATCGACTCCTCGAACTCGCTGGCCGGAGCGGAATCCGCGACAATGCCTGCTCCCGCTTGCAGATACGCTTTCTTGCCCTGCATGAGCAGGGTGCGGATGCCGATGCACGAATCCAGGTTTCCGGCAAAATCTGCGTAGAGCACCGATCCCCCATACACCCCGCGGCGCGTGGGCTCGAGTTCTTCGATGATCTGCATGGCCCGCACCTTGGGCGCCCCGCTGAGCGTTCCTGCCGGGAAGCACGCGGCAAACGCGTCAAGCGCGTCAAGATCCTTACGAAGCGTGCCTTCCAGAGCCGAAACCAAGTGCATCACGTGGGAATAACGCTCTACGTACATCAGATCTTTGACCTTAACCGAGCCGTATTCGCTGACCCGTCCCAGATCGTTGCGGCCAAGGTCAACCAGCATCACGTGTTCGGCGCGCTCCTTTTCGTCGGTGCGCATCTGCACTTCAAGCCGCAGGTCTTCGGCTTCATCGCGCCCCCGCGGATGCGTACCCGCGATCGGCCGGTACTCCAGTTTGCGTCCCGTGACGCGCACCAGCATCTCGGGAGACGAGCCGAGGATGTGCGTGTCGCCTGAGCGCAGAAAATAAAGATAGGGCGACGGATTCACCTGCCGCAGCGAACGATACAAGTCAAAGGGCGCAATCTCAGGAGTGAAGTCGAGCCGCTGCGAAAGCACGACCTGGAAGATGTCGCCCGCGGCAATGTACTCCTTGCAGCGTTCCACGCTGCGCAGGAAAGTCTCGCGCCGCATCCCGGCATGAACCTTGAGCTTGCCAGCCTTCGCCTTGGCAGACTTGCGCCAGAGTGCCGGACTCAATCCCGCCGCCAGTTGCCGCTCCAGCGATCCAATGTCGCGAACAGCCCGGTCATAGGCGCGGCGCGGACTTTCGCGGGCCACGTCCGCGGCGGCGACGATATGGATCTGGTGCCGCAGGTGATCGAACGCCAGCAGTCGATCAAAGAACATCAACTCGGCATCGGGCAGCGCCAAATCATCTTTGGCATGGTCACCAATCTTTTCCAATTGGCGAACCACGTCGTAGGCAAAATATCCGACCGCTCCCGCAGTAAATGGAGGCAGCCCGGGAACGTTGGCGGGCCGATGCTCCCGCAACAATCGCTTCACCACCTGGAAGATGTTGTCTTGGACGACTTTGTGCTTGCGTCCGCGCTCAATTTCGACCGTGCCCTGGCGGGCCTTCACCCGCATGTAAGGCCGCGCCCCCAGGAAGGTGTAGCGCCCGATCTGCTCGCCGCGCTCCACCGACTCCAGCAGGAACGCGTGCCGCTCTTTTTCGGCAATCGCGAGGAAGGCAGAAACCGGCGTGAGCAGATCGGCACTTACCGATTTCACGACGGGGACGAGTGTGACCTCCTGGGCCAGCCGGGAGAATTCTTTGAAATCCGGTTGCAGCATCGTTTGGGATCCACACCGCAAACCCGGCGCTCGCACTCACAGGGAATCCTAGCGCGCACCGAACCGCGGGTTGTTTATTATAGGCGACGCACGGGCACCGCAACGGAAGATCGCGTGCCGCCTTGCAGATAGCGTGGCTCTTGGAAGATTACGACACCGGTAGTTTCGCTCTGCTGCCGCTAACGTTGCTTTCATCCCTTCGTCCAAACGGTTCAAAGGATGTGGCACCTCGTAGTCAGAGCCCATCGATGTGCACTCCGCGTCATGGAGCAGAAACATGAGCACTAGCGTCGCTGCCCCTACGCTCACCGCTGATATCGCCTCGAAGAGCCGGGTCGCCTCCGTCGATCTCATCCGCGGCACGGTCATGATCCTGATGGCCATCGATCACGTGCGCGTTTATTCCGGAATTCCGCCCGGCGGCCCAACGGCGGGAGTCTTCTTCACCCGCTGGATCACCCACTTCTGCGCACCCGCCTTCCTCTTCCTGGCCGGCACCAGCATCTTTCTTTACGCTCGCAAGCATACCGATGTGTCACGGTATCTGCTGATCCGGGGAGCTTGGCTCGTCCTGCTCGAATTCACATTTCTGCGCGTCGCCTGGACCTTCAATTTCGATTTTCGTCATTACGAGATGGCGGGCGTCATCTGGGTGATCGGATGCTGCATGATCCTGATGGCCGGGTTGGTGAGACTGCCGCTGGCTGCCGTCGGAACGATTGGTGTGGTGATCATCGCCGCCCACAACCTGATGGATCCGCACATGCGCACGCTGCTGGCAGGTCTCGAGCAGAACCCTCTCTCCGGTGTCTGGAAAATCATGTACGTGGGATTCTTCGCCGGCCCGATCCGGTTTGGTGCCGATGGTCCGAACCTGATCGTGCTCTATAGCGTCATTCCCTGGATCGGGGTCATGGCAGCGGGCTACGCGTTCGGCAAGACCCTGGCCTTCGATCCCGCGCGGAAAAGACGGCTCTGCCTGACGATCGGACTTTCGGCCATCGGACTGTTTCTTGTGCTTCGCGGATTTAACTTGTACGGTGATCCGCGCCCCTGGCATGCCGCCGCGACCGGACCATACGGTTCGCCGCCCATGCCAGGTTTGTTTGCGTTCCTGAACACCACCAAATACCCGGCATCACTCAGCTTCCTTTTGATGACGCTAGGCCCCATCATCGCCCTGATCCCTTTGCTCGAAAACGTCAGGGGACCTCTAGCCCGCGCCATCACTGTGTTCGGACGCGTGCCGTTTTTCTTCTACATGCTTCACATTCCCTTGATCCACGCGCTCGCACTGGTCGTGTCAAAGCTCCAGCTGGGGTATGTCAGCCCCTGGCTGTTCGCCAACCATCCCATGGGCAATCCGGAGCCACCAGAAGGCTACATCTGGAGCCTGCCACTGCTTTATCTGGTCTGGGCGATCACGATTGTGCCGCTCTATTTCGCGTGCCGCTGGTTCGCTGCCCTTAAACTCAAGCGCAACGACTGGTGGCTCCAATACCTCTAGGGCAACCGGCTCATTTCGCACCCCGCCCCGAAACTTTAGTCACTTGTTACCTTCCGGACAACCGCTAGAATCGTGAGTATCCCAAGTATTATGAGCATCTTGGGTCTCCGGCAAAGTGACTGTAGCTCCCCACTCAGAAAACCAGCCGAGAGAACCAGCAATCGAAATTGACGGGAAGATTCTTGCGGTCGAAGATTCCGGACTAAGCAGCACTGGAGTTTATGCGAGTCAAGTTTTGGGGCGTGCGCGGCTCCACGCCCACTCCACAGGCCGAGAACCTGCGCTACGGGGGTAATACCTCCTGCGTCGAGGTGCGTCTGGGAGATCAGATCTACATCTTCGACTGTGGCACCGGCTTTCGGGTGCTGGGGCACGAACTGGAACGCGAGTTCGGCAACCGCCCATTCGCTGCGCATGTGTTCGTTTCGCATTTTCACTGGGACCACATCCAGGGGATGCCGTTTTTCCGTCCGTTGTATGACAGCCCCAACAGCCAATTCGTTTTTCACTCCTCCAGCCGCACTCGCAGCCTGGAGCAGGTCATGGCCGAGCAGATGGCCTCGCCCTACTTTCCCGTCAACCTCGACCAGATGAAAGCCAGGCGCGATTTCTACAACATCGAAAACGGCTGCCTCCCGATGGAAGACGGTATCCGGATCAAGACGGCATGGTTGAACCATCCGCAGGGATGCATGGGATTTCGGCTGGAGACCAAAGAAGGCGTGTTGGTGTACGCCACCGACAACGAACCCGGCGATCCAAACTTCGACAAGGCCGTGCGCAAACTGGCCGAAGGCGCCGACATCTTGATCTACGACGCGCAATATCTTCCTGAAGAGTACGCAGCCCGGCGCCGCGGCTGGGGTCACAGCCACTGGCGTGAGGCCGTCAACATCGTGATGGAGAGTGGTGCCAAGGAATTGATCCTGTACCATCACGACCCGGACCACACCGACGCCATTGTCGACAAGGTCGTCCAGGACGCGCGCAATTACTATCCCAAAGTTCGCGCCGCCGCCGAGGGCATGGAAATCGTGCTGTGAGGGCTTGGGTGAGGGTGGGCGAGTCGCCCAGCTTTTTGATTTCGCTGGCATCACCAACACAGTGGGTGCCCCGTCCTTCGCGTTCTTAGCGAAAGGGCGGGAGTTGGGAAGGCATGCGCAAGTGGGTTGACACGCCGCTGAACAAATCAAATGGCACAGGCAGCACCGTCGCCCACCCCTTCAAAAAAACGCAAGGATGGGGCACCCTCCGTGGGAATGGCGCACACCAACATCCTCGAATGCGGCCACCCGCCGATCAACGACATTCCTTAGCCTCATTGCGCATCTTGTCTGGGTCGATCTGCTGGCGTGTGGCACGCCATGTTCCGCGTAGCCAATTCCAAGGATCAACGGGACAGACCGACGGGAGGCGGGTACAGTCAGCATTTTGATTCGAGCCCCAAGGCGATAACTCCCGGATGGTCGCCAAACAGGTTAGGCAGGTTGCCCAGCGCCCAGCTTCCCCTCTGCTTGCTTCTGTGCCGTCCCGCCTCATATACTCGGAACGTTTGCCCGCTCCGACCGGGAAACCTCCCGGCGCGGCCAATACCCGACCCGCAATCATTCCGGAGATCACTTCTATGACGACGATAGCGACGCCCCCGCACGTGGACAAAGAAAGCAATCCTTGGGAGTCCCAGCGGGCGCGCTTTGACCTGGCTGCCCAGAAGCTCAACCTTGACGAGGGCCTGTGGCGCGTTCTGCGTTATCCCAACCGCGAACTCACGGTCTACATCCCGGTGCAGATGGATGACGGCCACCTCGAAGTTTTTACCGGCTTCCGGGTGCAGCATTCGATCGCTCGCGGCCCGGCCAAGGGCGGCATCCGCTACGCTCCCGACGTCACACTCGACGAAGTTCGCGCGCTGGCCAGTTGGATGACGTGGAAGTGCGCCGTCGTCAACATTCCCTTCGGCGGAGCCAAGGGCGGAGTGATTTGCGATCCCCACAAGATGTCCATGGGCGAGGTTGAACGCATGACGCGGCGCTACACCTCCGAACTGATCGAATTCATCGGCCCCGAAAAAGACGTCCCTGCCCCCGACGTCAACACCAACGAACAGATCATGGCGTGGATGATGGACACCTACTCCATGCACATGCGCCAGACGGTTACCGCAGTCGTAACCGGGAAGCCGATCAACATCGGCGGTTCCCGCGGACGTCGCGAGGCCACCGGCCGCGGCGTGATGATCGTGTGCGACGAAGCTTGCCAGAAGTTGGGCCTCGATCGCGAACGCTCGCGCGTCATCGTGCAGGGCTTTGGCAACGTGGGTTCCAATGCCGCTCTGCTGATGCACCAGGCTGGCTACAAAGTAATAGGCATTGCCGAAGTTGGCGGCGGCCTGCATAACAAAAACGGAATTGATCTGAAGGCGCTCGTGGACTTTCGTCAGAAAAACGGGACCATCCACGGATTCCCCGGCGCGGAAAAGTGCGAGACTGCCGACCTGCTCATCGAAGACTGTGAAATTCTCATCCCCGCCGCCACCGAGAATGTCATCACCAGCCGCAACGCCGATCGCGTGAAGTGCCGTATTCTCGCCGAGGGAGCAAACGGGCCCACGACCTCCGCTGCCGACGATATCCTCACCGACAAGGGCGTCTTCGTGATCCCCGACATCCTGGCCAACGCCGGCGGCGTAACCACTTCGTACTTCGAGTGGGTGCAGGACCGCCAGGGCTACTTCTGGAAAGAGTCGGTGGTCAACGAGCAACTGGACGCCATCATGAAGTCCTCATTCGAAGATGTCGTCCGCTACGCCGAAACTCACCACGTCAACAACCGCATCGCGGCTTACATGCTGGCGATTGACCGCGTGGCCTACACCATCCGCCAGCGCGGCATTTACGCATAAGAATCTGTCCCAGGAGGATCGATGAAACCCATTGAAAGAAAGCTGACAGCACAAATTGCGGTCTTGGTCTTCGCGCTTTCTTTGGTCAGTGGTTTCGCAGCAGGGCAAGGCGCCGAACCCGGCTCGAAACCTGAGGCCATGGCAACCCCGTCTCAGATGGCGACGGCGACCGATAAGCTCGACCTCAACACTGCGACGAAAGATCAGCTCAAAGCCCTGCCTGGCATCGGCGACGCCTATTCGCAAAAGATCATCGACGGCCGACCGTACCGCGCCAAGAATGAGCTTGTGCAGAAAAAGATCATCCCCCAGGCCACCTATGACAAGGTTAAGGACTTGATCATCGCTAAGCAGCCCAAAACGGGAGCCATGACGCCCGCCCCGAAATAAACCGATAACCACAGAGGACACAGGGAAACACAGAGGAACCTCCGTGCGCCTCTGTGCCCTCTGGGTTAATCCTTACAAGGCGTCGTTCACGATACAGTAGTGCCCGAGATGCATTGCGTTCCCTCCTCCCGTGGAGCATAATCAAGCTGGATTTCGACTGGCCTTCGGATCCACCCCAGTTGTGTGAACCTGCCCAACTCCATCACGCTCATCCGTATCTTCAGCATCCCTCTGCTGATGTGGATCCTTTCCAGCGGCCGCTTCAGCAGCTTGAACGGCGAGAAGGAGTTGCTGGCCTCGGCGATCTTTATCATCGCTTCCATGACCGACGGGATTGACGGCTATCTTGCCCGCAAGCGGGGTCAGGTCACCACCATGGGAATTCTGCTCGACCCGCTGGCCGACAAGCTTCTTATCGCAGCGGCGTTCGTGACGCTGGTGCAGTTGAATCCCAGCCTGGTTCCGGCATGGATCGCCGTGATCGTCATCGGGCGCGAGTTCATGGTGAGCGGCCTGCGTTCCATCGCCGCCTCCGAAGGCTTCACCATCGAGGCAAGCGAACTCGGCAAGTTCAAAATGGTGGTGCAGATCGTCTCCGTGGTGGCAGTGATCCTCGACCACCGCTGGAAGGAATGGCCAATCCACGGCCCTTACTTCTTCCCTATCCACGTGATCGCGTATCTGGCGATCTGGTTCATGGTATGTGTTTCGTTGGTGTCGGCGATCGACTATTTTGTCGCCTTCTGGTCGAAAATTGACCGGCGCGGGGTCAAGCGCCGTCGCCGCGCCTTCATTCTGAGCCGGCGCAGAAAACCTGTGCCGCCGGCACAGGCGGACCGCGATGTCGCTGCCTCGACCTAGTCCGGTCGCTGTGGAATCTGGCGAGTTCTCCCCCGGCGAGTTCTCGAAAGACGAACGCGTCCTGCTGCTTCGTCTGGCCCATGAATCCATTCTCTCCGCGCTCGAGCAGCGCGAGATCCCGCTCCATCCGCCCACAGATCATCTCGCCGAACCGCGCGGCGCTTTCACCACGCTTCACCTGCGGGGTGAACTGCGAGGATGCGTAGGCTATGTGCTGCCCGTGAGCCCGGTGTATCGTGCCGTAGCGGACACCGCGCGCGCCGCCGCTTTCGACGATACCCGCTTCTATCCCGTTACCCTGCCCGAGGCGCGGGAGCTCGAAATTGAACTCAGCATCTTGTCGCCTCCCCAGCCCATTTCTGCCGAAGCCGTCGAAATCGGCCGCCACGGCCTGCTGATCAGTCTGGCCGGGCATCGCGGCCTGCTCCTTCCCCAGGTACCGATGGAGCACAACTGGGACCGTACGACGTTTCTCGAGCAAACCTGCCGGAAGGCCGGCCTGCCTCTGGACGCATGGAAGAACGGTGCGGCGATTGAGGCCTTCACCGCGGAAGTGTTCGGGGACGGAGACTCCCTTAAGCACTAATCACAGCCCAAAATAAAACCGGGGACGGTTTCCCGTCCCCGTCCTCGGCCTCGGACCGCTACAGCTTTTCTGTGTAAGCCTTCTACTGAGCTTGATCCAATTCCACCCCATCTCCCGCGTGGACATCTTCCATGGAGAATACGATCATGCCGGTCGCAGTGGTATTGGTCACGCCGATAATCACGATCTCGCCCACCGCTCTTCGCGGCAAGTCCCTTACGTGAATTTCCGGGCCGTTGGTTTTAGTAAACATGGAGGGATCGAACGAAGGAGTCTTTTTCTGGCTGTCCTCGGCGATCGCGGCCTTGAATGACAAGGAATCCACGGGGTCCTTCAGATCCGCCTCATAGGAGCGAACTGCGCGGAAGTAATCGCCAATCTTCACGCCCTGATTCGACCCGAGGTTGAGGTAGACCTTGTGTCCGGTGCCCAGTTCGGAATCGAAGTCCTTTCCCATCACGATGCGTCCCGAGAGTTTGTTGTTGGCCGGCAGGAAGCGATCGAAACGGATCGGGGCGTGGAACGTGACAGTCTGCTTTTCCGCGAACGGAATCGCCGTATCGCCTGGGTTGACGCCGTCACACGCGTATTCGATCTGCGCGATGGCGGTTTTGTTGCGCGTGTCAACGATCTTCAAGCGCCCCACTTCCTCGTAAGGCTGGCCGGTCTCTTTCAGCAGCTTCCTTTGCCCTGGGAAGGTTTCGTACTCGTTGACGTCACGCAGAGCGCGCACAATCTCATACTCAGCGCCCGCGCTGTAACCCGTGCCCTGAAGATAGACGATGTCGCCGCGCGTAAACTTTGTAGTAGAGGGCGTCTGCAGTCCACCCGCGATGTAGTTGGCATCAGGCAGGATCTGTTTGCTGATGAATCCAGCGCAATACAAGTCGGCGTAGGTCGGCGTCTGAACCCGCTCGGTGGGAAAGCTGGCCGTAGTCGGCGAAGTCCCCTGCGGAGCCTCGGCCGAGTTCCCCTCGGTACCGCTTTGCGCCCACGCCGCTGCCGCGAGCAACAACACGAACAGTCCTGTTTTCTTCATGTTACCTCCGGAGGATCGCAACGCGTCCCCCTCCTAGTTAAATGCCAGAAAAGAAAGGCTTCAAGCCGGAAGGTAACAAGCAGGTAAGGGTGGGTCAAGGTTACGAGGGTGTCGGGCACCCTGGAGCAGAAGTTTTTCTGCCAGACTATTAATCCGTTGTTGCATAAGTAATTAAGGCCCTGTAATAATGCGCCGTCATTCAGTCTCTGCCGGAACCGGGCGTCTGAACTTGGAACGATGAATTCCGCTCCCCCTTACGCGCCACGCCTGCTGCCCCTGCGATTGCCACGAGTCTGCGTGGCGGTCATCGGCTCCGACCCCAATGCGATGGCCGAAAAGGCGGAATTCCTGGTTCGGGATAACTCCTTTCTGGAGTTCAGGTTAGACTACCTTTCCAAGCCCGGCCTGGCCCTTCCCCGAATCAAGCGTTTCCAGGAGACCCATCCCGGGACGGTCGTCATCGCCACCTGCCGCCGAGTCGCCAGCGGGGGAAAGTTCCGCGGCTCCATCGCTTCCCAGTTGGACATTCTTGGCAAAGCCGCAGCCGCCGGTTGCCAACTGGTCGATGTCGAGTTGCAAACCGCAAGCAAATGCAAGCCTGAACAATTGCAAAAGCTCCGCACCCGGGCCGCCCTGATTCTCTCCTTTCACGATTTCCGGGCCACCAAGAGATTGGACGAAACCGTGGAAAAGATGCTGACGTACCCGGCAGACTTCTACAAGATCGTCAGCACGGCCACCACGCTCTCCGATAACGTCACCATGATCAAGTTTCTGGCGCGGGAGGGCGACCGCCACTCCTTGGTCGGCATGTGTATGGGCGAGCAAGGCATTATCAGCCGGGTCCTGGGCGTGCGCGCGGGCAGTGTGTTTACTTTCGCCGCTGCCATTGCCGGAGAAGAGACCGCCCCCGGCCAGGTAACCGCGCAGGAATTGCGCAGTGTGTATCGCATCGAGCAGGTTGATGTGGCTACCCGAGTCTACGGCGTGGCAGGCGATCCGATTGGACACTCCTTGTCTCCGGCCATCATGAATGCAGCGTTCCGCCGGGAGAACGTAAATGCGGTTTACCTCGCCCTCCATGCCAAGACGCTGAAGGATCTGCTGGCTTGCGTGCGTGAGATTCCCATCCACGGAATCAGCGTGACCATGCCCTACAAGGAAGCAATCCTGCCGCATCTGGACAATACCGATTCCCACACCATCAAAATCGGCGCCTGCAACACGGTGGTGCGGGCGCAGGATGGCAAGCTGTACGGCTTTAATACTGACGCGGCTGGAATCGTGCGTCCTCTGGAACGCCGTCTCAACACTTTGGAAAACGCGCGAATTCTGGTGATCGGCGCCGGCGGAGCGGCCCGCGCTGCCGTCTTCGGGCTCAAGGAACGAGGATCGGAAGTCTACATCCTGAACCGCAGCGCCGCTTCCGCCAAGAAGCTCGCCCACCAAGCCCGTGCCCGCATGGTCAAACGGCCGGATCTGAAGAAACTGGCGTTCGACGTCATCATCAACGCCACCCCGGTTGGCATGGGCAACACCCGCGAGACCCCACTGCAGGAACACGAAATCAATGCTCGCTATGTCTTTGATATGGTGTACGATCCCGCTGAAACCCGCTTCCTGAAACTGGCCAAGGAACGGGGGGCCCAGATCATCCCGGGGATCGAGATGTTCGTCCATCAGGCGGCCCGCCAGTTTGAAATCTGGACCGGCAAGCCTGCGCCCTGGGACGAGATGCTGCGCGTCGTTCTGCTGGCCCAGCAAGAGCGTTCCAACCGTTCCGCTGCTGCGAAATGAAGGGTTTCGATGCTTTTCGCAAAGAAAAAGTTGCAATTTCATAGGTGCCCAAAGTAATATGCAGTCAGGGGATGTGAACGTCAGCGTCTCCAAGCAGTTTGACCCAGTACCGCCCGTTCTAGACTTCCACTCGCAGTACAAGCTTTGGCGAAAAACTCGACGTGAGAGGTGGCTGTCCGCCTCCATCCCGGTTCGGAGAGTTCAACATGGCGTGGTACGCGTACTGTCTTACCGAGCATCAAACCCTCCCCAATGGAACCCGCACTCGCCGCCCTTTTCTCTTAGAGGGCGTTCAAGGAGTGAACGGCGCTGCGGTTCTGAGCTATCCCAGTGGTGAATTCGCGGTAATTGTCAGCGAATATGACCACACAGCAGGTGAACTTGACCAGAAATCTGCGATTGAGCACGCGCGCGTGGTCAGCAACTGCTTCCGTAACTCCACCGTCTTACCCTTCAAATTCGGCACCATTTTTGACAGCGATGACGCGCTGCGGCAGGCCGTCCGGGTCAACCGGCGGGCTTTCGGCCTGAGCGTCGCCAAGCTGCGCGGCAAGTCCGAAATGCACATCAAGCTGGTCGTGCGTGACGGTTCTCTGCGCGAGGCAATGATCGACATCGAACTCCCTGACACGGTCGGCGGCGACTACCTGTCGAAGCTGAAGGTGAAGGCCTCCCGGGAGCGCGAGCGTCAAACCAAGGCGCGGGCTCTGTCGGTCCAGGTGCACAAGTTGTTCAACCCACTGGAAGAAGAAGTCAGTTGTAAAAAGGTCGCGCCCGAGGGCATGTTGATTGACATCGCCCACCTGATCGACTCCAAGAGTGTGGAAAAATACCAAAATCGCTACAACACCGCTGCCAAGCAGTTGAAGAACTGCGAAGTTGCGATCAGCGGTCCGTGGCCCCCCTATCACTTTCTGCCGGGGAAGCTGCGCACCGTGACGGGCAACAGCTAGATCCGAAAGAATTTTCCCTTTCACATCAAGCCCATGGCTGGCCACAATCCGCCATGGGCTTGATGTTTCTGGGGTTTTGGTAGCGGAGTGCATTGAATATGCATTGTTCTGCACTTCGAATTTTCTGGTGCTTTCTTAGCCCTCTCCGCGGTCAGCCTGGCGCTCTCCCTTTAAGTCCTTACCCGTCATTTATTTATGCCGCAGAGTAATCTCGATCACACAGGCTTCGACTTTTGGCGCGGTAAGTGCTCCGGTCTCTGGTAATAAAGAGGCCGCTAACTCTAGCAACATGACCTTCACTCTCGTAGATTCTCCGCGTCACTACCCGAACCGTTCCGACCGGCGGAACGGACTTTTGCATCGCCTTTCCTGACATCCCACCAAATTGTTGCCTCTTGAAATGTGGCCCCAGCGATGGGGCCATTTTTTATTGGTTGCTGCACGGCACGTCCCGGGAAGGAGGTCCCAACTTTCCCGAGTCGCCAGGCCACATGCGCATGTGATTAACCACCGAAGGGCATTGCTTTAGGCGCGTGTGCCAACCGGCAATTGCATTTGGGCTTCCATGCAACTTTAAACCTCTCCCGAGCATGGAGACGAACAGCCCACCCACAACGACCGCCGTCATCTCCAAGGTAAGGCTACGGCGGAATTGAAGAAGTGGCCTAGCTTCTGGTGCGGGCTGTGCGCACACTGGAAGTATCCTCCAGACGACCCCGTCAGATACACTGACCAACGACCATGACCAGTACCCCTTTCCGAAACAACCTCTCAATTTGCGCTCTTCTCTTTCTTCAGATTGCCGCCTGCGCCCAAAACCAGCAGCCCAAACCGACGCCCGCCCCGTTTGGAGCAATGCCGCAGGCATCTCAGGCGGACCTGGCGAACTTCCCTCCTCAGTTGCTCGAAGAACTGTCCGCGATCAAGGCAGCCGCGTTATCTGACGATTATGCCTACCGCCAGGTCGCCCACCTGACGGAGAACATCGGCCCCCGGCTCAGCGGATCGCTCCAAGCCAAGGCCGCGGTGGATTATGTCGCCGCCGAATTGCGCCGGCTGGGCTTGGACGTCCGTCTTGAGGAAGTGAAAGTCCCACACTGGGTGCGCGGCGCAGAGACGGCGGAACTGGTCGAATACGCGGGCCAGGCCCCAGGCACCACGCAGAAAGTCGTTCTCACTGCGCTGGGCGGAAGCGCTTCTACCCCCGCCGACGGCATCACGGCCGACATGGTCGTGGTCAACAACTTCGACGAACTGAAATCTCTCGGCCACGACAAAGTCGCCGGCAAAATCGTTCTCTTCAACGAACTCTTCGACAAGCAGAAAGCCGCAGGCGGCATGGCCTTCGTCGCTTACGGCGAAGGCGCGCGCTATCGAGCAGCCGGCCCCAAGGCTGCCGCCGACCTGGGTGCGGTTGCCGCGTTAGTCCGCTCGGTGGGCAGCGCCGACTTCCGCTTGCCGCACACCGGCTTCAGCGTCCCCGCTGGAATTCCCGCTGGCGCCGTCACCGCGGAAGATGCCGACCTGATCGCGAATCTTTCCGCGCAAGGCAAGGTCCGCATGCATCTCACGCTGACTCCACAGAAGCTTCCCGATGCGGCCGGCTACAACGTCATCGCAGATCTAAAGGGCAGCGAACATCCCGAGCAGTTCGTCGTGGTCTCGGGACACCTCGATTCCTGGGACCTCGGCACGGGCGCCATCGACGACGGTGCCGGGGTCGTCGTCGCCATGGAAGCAGCAGAGATTCTGCAGAAGCTTCATCTGCGCCCGAAGCGCACCCTGCGGGTGATTGCCTGGATGGATGAAGAAAGTGGAGGCTCCGGCAGCCAGACCTATACCAAGGACTACTCTGCCGAATTCCCCCGGCACGTAGCCGCGATCGAAAGTGATGCGGGCGCGGCTCATCCTCTGGGATTCGAAGTCAAGATGACCGCGCACGCGGCCGAGCTTCTGCGCCCGGTGATCGCAATTCTGCAAAGCTTCGGCGCCACGGCCCTGCACTCCAGCAGCTATCCGCCCGGAGCGGATATTGCCGCCATGTCTGAAGCAGGTGTGCCCGCACTCGGCATCTTGCAGGACGGCCGCACCTACTTCCACTACCACCACACCGCCGCTGACACGCTGGACAAAATTGTTCCCGCCGAGCTGCGCGAGAACGCCGCCGCGATGGCTGTCATGGGATACGCGCTGGCCAGTATGAAGGATCCACTCCCGAGGTAGCCGAGTTTCTGTAATCGCCGAACCGCTGATTTTCTGGGTGACGCTGCGCTTGCAGGTGTGATGCCGGTCACATCTTGCAAATCGAGGGCGCCCTAGAATTCTTGTGCCTCGCTCCCCTCTCGGCAGCACCTGGGCCCTGTTGACGCATCTTAATTTTCGCGCTTATGATCTTCGTTTGGCCTTATACCGAGGGGCGTCTCCGGGAGAGGCGTCTTAAGAATCTGATGTGACGATTTTTAGAGAACGAGCAGAAGTGACCTTATGGATAAGAAGAAGCTGGAAGCATTCAAGAAGCGATTAGAGACGCGGCAGCAGGAACTGCGCCGCACCGTGAACCGGACCCAGGCCGACGGACGCTCCGCCGACGAAGACACCGCCCAGGACATCGCCGACCGCGCCGCCAGTTCCTATACCAAGGAATTCCTGTTCAGCCAGAGCAACAACGAGCGGCAACTGTTACAGATGGTAGACAAGGCCCTGGCTCGCATCCGCGAAGGCAGCTTCGGCGAGTGCATCCACTGCGGCAAAGAGATCAACGCCAAACGCCTGGAAGCCGTCCCCTGGACGCGTCATTGCATCGAGTGTCAGGAAAAGCTGGAGCAGGGATTGTTGGAGGAAGCGCCGCGGTAGGGCAGATGCGAGCGAGCAACGCCGCTTGAAAAGGACGGCGTTTTTGCTTTGTGTGGGGACATCCGCCTTGGTTGTCCGCCGGTCGCAGCCCGGCTGCTCAGACAGGGTTTCGGCAAGCGCAAGATTTCAGTCGTGCCGTTAGCTCTGAAGAATGACTTGGGCTGCCTTAAGCCGCCTCAACTGAAGCGGCAACTTCTGCAACCGCTGCCCGCTTGCTGCGAAAATCGCATGCGCCGACCTCTAGCCAATCAACCCTGTGATCCCGAGCGAAGCGAAGGACTTATGTGTGGTTGTGCGGCGAGGGCGTAGGTCTTTCGCTTCGCTCTAGATGACAAGCCATATTCACGTCACCAATCTAGGGAACGCCCGCGCTAGTTCCCCGGCTTCTTCGCTTCCTCTTCCGCCGCCTCGGCCCCCGGCATCACGTTCTTCAGCGGAGCTTTCCGCTGCTCCTCCAGTTCCGGATGCGGCAACGGCTTGCGCGGTAACATCTGGTCCCGCATCGCCGTGTTGTAGACGAAGATCGCCTCCACCACCGCCGCCTGCGCCAGATCGTCTGCCTGCAAACGCTCGTAGGTGTCCATGTTGGAGTGATGCGTGCGCGACCCGTAGTCCAGTTGATCCTGAATAAACTGGAATCCCGGCACACCCACCGAGTCGAAGGCCTCGTGATCCGTTCCCCCCGTGGTCCTCATGGTGAGAGTGCTCACGCCCAGATCCTGCAACGGCGTGATCCACTGCTGAAAGATCGGGCCCACTGCCGCGTTCTCCTGCAAATAGATGCCCCGGATTTTTCCCGTACCGTTGTCCACGTTGAAATAGCCGGAAATCGTCGGCTGCTCCGCTTTCAACTGCACCGGACCCGCAGGCTTGCGCATAAAGTCCGGCAGTTTGACCTGGTCGGGCGCGGTGGAAAGCGGAACGTATCCGAAATGCTGCTTCACGTAACCGTAAGAACCGAACTCTCCCTGTTCTTCCCCGGTCCAAAGGCCCACTCGGATCGTGCGCCGCGGATGCACGTGCAGCGCGTTCAGGATCCGCATCACTTCCATCGCGACCACTGTGCCCGCCCCATTGTCGGTTGCCCCGGTCGCCGACGCCCACGAATCCAAATGTCCACCCACCATCACCACTTCGTCTTTCAGCTTAGGATCCGTGCCGGGAATTTCGGCGATGGTGTCAAATCCGTGCTCGTGATCGCCGGTAAACTCGGTCTCCACATCCATCTCTACGATGACCGGTACGTTCGCTTTCAGTAGTCGGTACACGCGCCCGTAGCTCTCAATGGCCATGACAACGATCGGAAGCGGCTCGGCATGCTCGCGCTGGTAGGTAAACCACCCCATCCCGCCTCCGCCATCGTCAAAAATGGTTCCACCGGATCCGCCATTGTTACGTCCGTCGCGGCTCGGAACCGCGATCCCCGTCGCGTGCTCAGCGGCAAAGAATGCTCCCGCCTTCTCGCGGAACTCCAGCCGTTTGATGAACGTCGCGAAAAAGTCTTCCTGCGGGGCAACATGCACCGGATACTCGGCGGTGCTCTTGAGATTGGCATCGTCTCTCCGCTCGAACAGCGCCTTGTCGACCGGCTTCACGTCGCGCATCTCGCCAAAGAAAATGATCTTGCCCGCCAGTTTGCCTTTGTACTTCTCCAGGTCCTTCTCGTCCTTCGCATCGACCCAGACCGCGCGCCCGTTGATGGGCCCATGGCTCGTCGGCGACCAAGGCAGCGCCTGAGCGATGAACACCGCGGTGTCGGGCGCCGACATGCGCACCCACGCGTTCAGTTGCCGCCAGCCCATGCCAAACTCACCCCAGTCCTCCAGATGGGCATTGCTGCATCCCATAGCAGTAAACTGGTCGCGCGTCCACTCGTTGGCACGCTTCAGATTCGGAGACCCGGTCAGCCGCGGCCCGATCCCATCCATTAGCCCCGAAGCAAACTCCATCACGTGCGAGTGCGATAGCCCTTCCTCGCGAATGCGTTGGTACATGGTGTAGTCCAGATTCTCGACCGCAGGCTGCGGCAGTTCGTAAGACGGCTTACTGGTCTCGGCTGCCTTCGCGTCCTTGGGTTTCTTCTCCGCAGCAGATAGTGAGAGGCTGACACACAACAGTACGACCACAGTCGAGAACAGCAATTTGTGCGATGGCATTCCCTGATTCCTCCCCAGAACAGAATGCGCAGAGTAGCAGAAGCGCATTGGGTTGCGAAAGGTGAAACCGCCGGGGCTTAGCGTGGCCGGGGATCAACTACTCTCTCAGCGGTAAATCACAGGAATGAAGCCTACTTTTGACGCCCCGTTTTGCCCCTGTTAAACTGCTAGTTTGTCATAATTCATTCGGCCCACCGTTCTAACCAGAAGGGAAGTCCGTGCGCGCAGAAACCCGTCATCAACTGAAACAGGATGCCTTCAGCCGTGTAACCATCGGCGCCGCCGAGAAAACGGCCCATTGGACGGTAGAACACCGATCGACCATCACGATCGCGGCGGTCGCCATCGCCATCGTTCTGGCCGCCACTATGGGCGGATGGTATTACCTCAGCGCGCAGGACCAAAAAGCCAGCCTCGAGCTTTCTCAGGCCGTTCGCACTATGGACACGCAGCTGCGCCCGGAAGGAACGCCTGCCCAGCCCGACGTCCCCAGCTTCACTTCCGCCAAAGAGCGCGCCCAGGCCGCGCAGAAACAGCTGCTGGCGATCGTAGACAAGTATCCCCACACCCGCACCGCTGACATGGCCCATTATTTTCTGGGCGTGAACGCGGTCAACTTGTCGGACAACGCCGCCGCCGAGCGCAACTTCAAGGAAGTCATTTCCTCCGGCAGCCGCGAACTGGCGGCGGTCGCCAAATCTGCCCTGGCTTCGCTGTACGGCCAAACCAACCGCGTGAAAGAGGCTGTCGCTCTCTGCCAGGAACTGATCAACAAGCCCACCGCATCGGTCAGCAAAGTCACGGCGCAGTTGCAACTCGCCGAGCTTTATCAGAACTCCAACCAGCCGCTCGATGCCAAGCGGATCTACGAGCAGGTCAAGAAAGAGAATCCGGGCGCGGAAGCAGGTCAGCTCGCTACCCAGAAACTGTCAGAACTGAAGTAAGGCCCCCGTTAAGTACGTTTGTTCGGGGTCCGGTTCATTACCTTCGTAAGGCCCTCCCGACGTTTTGCCGTGAGTCTCGCGCCTCACTCTAGGAAAATTTAGAAGAGTGCACGCACTCTTCGTTCTTGGGTGAGGCCAATCTATGTCCGGTTGGAACTGGCGCCAGTTTTTCGGGATCTCTCTTTTCGCTGGGTTGCTCCCTGGGCTGGCCTTCAGCCAGGACAGTTCCTCGTCGCAAAGCCTTGCCGATGTGGCCCGCAAGCTGCGCAAGGACACCACGAGCGAGGTCCGCATGACCGACGCCGACACGAAGAAACTCTTCGAGTCCGTCGACAAGATTTTCGCCTTCGCCTCTCAAGACAGCGGAATGCCCAAGCGTGCAGTGGTGAAGCGTCGGTTGGTCAGCAAGGCCGATGTTGAGAAGTACGCCAGCGGTGCACTCGCCAAGGAGGAATTCACGCAACGGTTTGCCCAGGAAGAACTGAGCATGAAGAAGCTCGGGTTCCTGCCGCGCGATTTCAATCTGCGGGATTTTCTAGTGAAGTCCACCGGCCAGCAGATTGCTGGTTACTACGACGATGAAACCAAGACTATCTCTCTGCTGAACTGGGTTCCTCCCGACCGCCAGGAACCGATCTTGGCACATGAGCTCACGCACGCCCTGCAGGATCAGAACTACGATCTGCGGAAGTGGATGAAAGCTGCGCTCAAGCCGGCGGCGAACGGTTCCAAGACCACAGGAAGCGGCAACGACGACGGCGCAGCCGCGCGCAAGGCCGTGGTCGAAGGCCAGGCCATGGTGGTGTACGTGGATTACGTCCTGGCCCCGCTGGGACGCAATCTGGTGGACACTCCCGACCTGATTTACCAGATGGAAGAGCCTGCGGTGAAAGCAGTGGCCGACTCGCAAATGCTGCACGATGCTCCGATGATTCTCCGCGAATCGGGATCGTTTGCCTACCACGAAGGCCTGATCTTTGAAGGAGAGTTGCTCCACAAGGGTGGAAAGGAAATGGCGTTCGCGGGGGCGTTTGCCCGCCCGCCACGAAACTCGCACGAGGTGTTGCAGCCTCAGGCCTACATCAATGGCGAAAAGCTGCCGCCGACCGGCGTGCCGGATTTGAAACAGTTATTGGGTGAGGAATACGACATCTACGACTCGGGAGGCATTGGGCAGCTCGACGTACGCGCGTACCTGAAACAGTACGGCGAACGAAAGAATGCCGACGATGTTTCTTCCGCATGGCAGGGCGGCGCCTACGTGACGTACCATCGCAAGAACAAGACTGCGAGCGAAGCATCCGCGACCACCGCCGATCTGGCCCTGCTGTATGTTTCGCGATGGAAGACTCCTCAGGCCGCCGAAGGTTTCGCACGCTTTTACACGACCGCGGTTGCACAGCGCTATCACACCGCGACGGCGCAAACCGTGCCAGCCTGCAGTGGCACCAACTGTCCAGTATCAAGTGCACAGATCCTGACCGAGGAAGGTCCGGTGATCGTGGAGCGCTGGGGAGACAACAGCGTGATCGTCTCCGAGAGCTTCGACACGACCACCGCCGCCAAAGTGCACAGCGCAGTGCGGGACGGCGCCGCCCGCGCCGAGAATTTTCCACAAACCGAGATCGGACTGCGGCTCTACGACATTCCCGCGTTCCGGGCCTTCGCCGAGGAGATCGGCGTGCAGATCGTGCGCGAAGTGACATCGAGCTCCTGCCGCTGACCATTGGGCCCTTCAGACCAGGCCCTCGGTCATGCTTGGACTCCCGTCCGTCAGCCATTTCCCTTTTCCTGAAGGTTGAGTACCATGTTGTGCAGCTTCCAAACTCCACAACTGGATACCCATGGCCGACATCACAGTCCGCGTCAACGGCGGTGAAAAGAAAGTCAGCGTCTCTCCTGAAACTCCTCTCCTCTGGGTTCTTCGCGACACCCTCGAACTTACCGGAACAAAATTCGGGTGCGGCGCGGGATTGTGCGGCGCTTGCACGGTCCACGTCGATGGAACCCCGATTCGCTCCTGCTCGACTCCGGTGTCGCAAGTCGCAGGCAAAAGCGTCACTACGATCGAAGGCCTCGGCGCCAATGGTCTAACCGTGCTGCAGGAGGCATGGATCGCGGAAGAAGTTCCGCAATGCGGCTACTGCCAGACGGGACAAATCATGTCGGCCGCAGCGTTGCTGGCGAAAACGCCCAAGCCCACTGACGAGGAGATCAGCGCGGCCATGAACGGCAACCTTTGCCGCTGCGGTACCTATGAGCGGATTCGCAAAGCAGTGCATCGCGCTGCCGGGAATGGAGGCTCGCGATGAGCCCGCTGTCCCGCCGGGAATTTGTCGCTGCTGGAGTCGCCGCCGGAGCTGGCCTGGTAATCGGGTTCTATCTCCCGCGCGGCTCTTCGTCGGACAAGGACAAGCCGTTCTCGCCCAATGCCTATCTGCGCATCACCCCTGACAACAGAGTCACGATCGTGGTCGCGCGCTCGGAGATGGGACAGGGCGTGCGCACCGCACTGCCCATGATCCTCGCCGAGGAACTCGAGGCGGATTGGAAGCAGGTCGAAATCGAGCAAGCGGGAGCCAGCACCCTCTTCGGCGATCAGACGACGGGAGGAAGCGCCAGCATCCGCACCACGTGGGATCCGATGCGAAAAGCCGGTGCGGCGGCGCGCGAGATGCTGATTTCAGCCGCGGCTCTGACCTGGAACGTCCCCCGATCTTCGTGCACAGCGGAGAATAGCCACATCAAGCACGCTGCAACAAACCGGAGTTTGACTTACGGAGAACTCGCCGGCAAAGCCGCAACGCTGCCGATTCCCACCGATGTGACTCTCAAGCAGAGCAAGGACTACAAGATTGTCGGGCAACGGCTGGCGCGCGTGGACTCGCCCGCCAAGGTGAAAGGCGAAGCGATCTTCGGGATCGATTTCCGTGTGCCCGGGATGAAGTTCGCATTGCTCTCCCGTTGTCCCACGATCGGCGGGAAGGTGTCCGGGTTCGATGACAAGGAATCGAAGAAGGTTTCTGGCGTAAATTACGTCGGGAAGATCGGAGATTCAGCCGTCGCGGTGGTCGGCGACAGCGTGTGGGGAGCGATGGAAGGCCGCCGCGTGCTGAACGTCACCTGGGACGAAGGCCCGAACAAAGACCTGAATACCGCGGCACTCATGGCCTCGTTGAAGGAGGCCGCCTCGAAGAAGAGCGCGAGTTTGTATTCGGCCGGCGATGCCGCGAAGGCCACGGGACGTAAGGTTTCCGCCGAGTATCAATTGCCGTTCATGGCGCATGCGCCCATGGAGCCGGGGAATTGCACGGCACACTATCAGGGCACAAAGTGTGAACTGTGGGCACCCACGCAGGTTCCGCAGGACTGCCGCGACTCGGTGGCGACAGCAATCGGGCTCGACCCGGATCAGGTCAAGGTGAACGTCACGCTCATGGGCGGCGGCTTTGGCCGACGTCTGGAGCACGACTACGCCGTGGAAGCGGCGCTCGTGTCGAAGGCGATCACTGCTCCGGTAAAGGTCATCTGGACGCGCGAGGATGACATGCGCTTTTCCACCTACCGTCCAGCCAGCCTGCATCAACTCAGCGCCACGCTCGACGCCTCCGGCTTTCCGGTTGCATTGACGCATCGCATCATAGCGCCTTCGATCAGCGGGCAAAAAGGGCAGCCGACTCCCAACGGAGTCGATCCCGATCTTCCCGACGAGGCTGGACCGGTCTATGGACTGCCCAACTACTGGATCGAATACGTGATGACAGAGACGCCTGTGCCGCTGGGCTGGATGCGGTCGGTCTACGCGCTGCAGGCGGCGTTTGCGCTGGAGAGCTTCATCGACGAACTCGCGGTCGCGGCGGGTAAAGATCCGCTGCAGTATCGGCTCCATCTCCTGGCGAAAGATCAGGACCTGTCGTATTTCAGCACGACCTGGCACACGGCGCGCATGCGTAGCGTGCTGCAACTTGCCGGCGAGAAAGCAGGATGGGACAAGCCGCTTCCTGCCGGCCACTATCGTGGACTGGCCTGCTTCGGCTGTTTCGCGTCTTACATGGCCGAGGTGGTTGAGATCACTATGGAGAACGATCAGCCTCGAGTTCATCGCGTCGTCGCGGTAGTCGACTGCGGCCAAGTCGTGAATCCGAGCATTCTGGAGCAGCAGATTCAGGGCGGGATCGTCTACGGGCTGGCCAACGCCCTGCGCGCAAAGATCACGATTGAGAAAGGCCGCGTGGTGCAGGGCAACTTTGACGACTACGCCCCACTGCGCATGGATGAAACGCCAGCGGTTGAGGTCTACGCGGTTCCGAGCGTGGAGGTTCCGACGGGAATTGGCGAGCCTTCGGTGCCGCCGGTCGCTCCGGCGCTGTGCAACGCAATCTACGCTGCAACGAAGAAGAGAATTCGCGCGCTGCCGATTCTCAGCTAGTGTCGGGTCCCTGAAATTCTCGAATAATGTATGGACTGTCAGCTTGAGCGAAGCGAAAGACCTGTGCACTCTCGCGGTCCACTTCATAGGTCCTTCGCTTCGCTCAGGATGACAGAGTGCCGTAAGGGGATCGCAGTCTTACTATTTCTGGCTTGCGTGTCGTTTACGCTGGCTCAGACTGCAAAGCTGCCGTCCTCGGTTCCCGCCTCTCGCCTGGCGCACATTCGCCACGGCATCAATCTGAGCGAATGGTTTGCGCAGGTCTACGACCCCAAGGGATACACCAAAGAGCACTTTCAAAGTTGGACCACCGTGGCCGACATCGCACTGATCCAGTCTGCCGGTTTTGATCATGTGCGCCTGAGCGTGAACCCGCAACCGATGATGGACGCCGCCCGTCGCCACGACGGGACGGCGGAATATTTCAGTTACCTCGACGCTGCGGTCAAAATGATTCTGGATGCGGGCCTTGCCGTGGAGATCGACATGCATCCCGACTCCGACTTCAAGGCGAAGCTCTCCGAAGACGACTTCGTCCAACGCTTCGCCGATTTCTGGAGCACGGTGGCGCAACATTATTCTTCGTGGGACGCGGACCGCGTGTTCTTCGAAATCCTGAATGAACCGGAAATGCGCGACGCCTACCGCTGGTATGGCGTGGAGGCGAAGCTGGCAGCAGCCATTCGCCGCGCTGCGCCCGGGCATACGATTATCGCCACCGGCGCGCGCTGGGACGACGACGACGATATGGTTTTTCTCGAGCCCCTGCCCGATGCCAATGTCATCTACGTGTTTCACTTCTACGAGCCGCATATCTTCACGCATCAGGGCGCAACCTGGGGAGCGTATTACTGGCACTGGCTGAAGGGCCTCCACTATCCGTCTTCGCCCGAGAATGCGGCGCAGGTGGCAGCGGCCGTTCCCGAGGCGCGCGATCGTTTGCAGGTCATCCGCTACGGACAGGATCACTGGGGCCCGTCGCGCATCGAGGCGGAAATCAACCAGGCTGCCGACTGGGCTAACAGACACGGCGTGCCGCTGATCTGCAATGAATTTGGAGTGTACCGGGCATTCTCCGATCCGCCGGATCGCGCGGCGTGGATCAAAGATGTGCGCACTGCCCTCGAGCGCCACAATATCGGCTGGACGATGTGGGATTATTCCGGCAGCTTTGGAGTGGTCACCAACCGGGAGACGAAGGCCAACCTGGATGAAGTCACGCTGCAAGCGCTCGGCCTGAAAATGCCCGCGGGGCACTGAACCTTTTCTGGAACGTTTTCGCCCTGTCGGTGTCTAACCTAGCATCACTGGGTCCTCCTCCGCTCCGCTTTGTCAAAGCTTCACCCCGCGAGGTGGCCGTGCTCGAAGCCGTGCACCTGACCAAGCGCTACGCGTCGCTGCCAGCGGTGCAAGATTTATCATTCTCGCTACGGCCCGGGCACGTGCTGGGATGCCTCGGCCCGAACGGTTCCGGCAAGAGCACGACCGTGAAGATGCTCACGGGACTGTTGCAACCGACGCGCGGCTCTGTTCAGTTCGACGGTCGCAACATTCAAGACGATCTGGCGGCTTACCGGAAGCGCCTTGGCTATGTCCCGGAAGAGGCTCATCTCTACCCGTACCTGAGCGGCTGGGAATATCTGGAGCTGATCGGAACTCTGCGCGGGATGCCGCCTAACGATCTCGAGAAGAAGATCAATTCCCTGCTGGAACTGTTTTCACTGCATCCGAGCCGGCACGCCAGCATTGGATCGTACTCGAAGGGAATGCGGCAGCGGATTTTGCTCATCGCCGCGATCATGGACGACCCTGAGATCTTCATTTTCGATGAGCCGCTCTCGGGGCTGGACGTCACCTCGGCATTGATCTTCAAGCACCTGGTGCAAGCGCTCGGACAGCAGGGCAAACTCGTGTTCTATTGCTCGCACGTGCTGGAAGTCGTGGAAAAAGTTTGCTCCGACGTACTGATCCTGCGCAAAGGCATCGTGATCGCGCAGGATTCGGTGGCGAATATTGGCCAGATTCTTGGGCAATCGCTGGAGAATACATTCCTGCACCTGGTCGATGATGTGGACACGATGACTGTGGCGCGCGACATCGTCAGTGTCATGAAGACGAAGGCCGCATGATCACCGAGGCGCTCGACGCAATCTTCTACCGGTGGGAAGAGCGCCGCCAGCGTCCCTTCTGGCGGATGGTGTACCTCTTCGCGGCCCGCGTTTTCCGGGGTGGCGGCGACTCCGACGCGGAAGGCCTCGACCTCGGCATCGGGTTGGTGCTTACCCTGCTCGCCATGCCTGGCGGATTCGTATCCCTGCTTCTGCTGAACAAGTATGGAACGTTCCTGCAATGGCTGCGCGGGAACACGAACGTTGACCCGCTGCTGGTGGCCCTTCCCGATGAGTACTTCTTCATCGTACTGTCGATGACCGTGACCGGCGCCGTTGCCGTTTGGCGATGGGATGCCATCTTCCCGGACCGGCGTGACTACATGAACCTGGTGCCGCTTCCCATTTCCACGCGGACCATCTTTTTCGCCAACCTTGTCGCCGTGCTGTTTCTAGTTGGACTGGTTGCGTTCGATGTCAACGCGGCCTCGTGCATCCTGTTTCCCGTGGTAGTGGGGGCGACCCAAAGCAAGTTCCCGTTCTTCGTAAAGTTTGCGGTGATCCACGCCATCGGAGTGCTGCTGGCGAGCGTATTCGCATTCTTTGCCGTGTTCTCATTAATCGGTTTGCTGATGGCGGTCCTGACGCCCCGGGCTTTTCGACGGTTTTCGGCTTACATGCGTGGTGTAGTTGTGGTTTGCCTGGTCGCACTTCTGTGCACCAGCTTCGCCGTCCCACAACTGCTTCGGCGAGTACCTGCACCGCGATGGATCGCTCTGATTCCTTCGTGCTGGTTCCTGGGTCTATGCCAATCGTTGCGGGGACGAGCCGGTCCCACGCTCACAGGGTTATCCAGGCTTGCCCTCCCCGGCCTCGCGACCGTGGCATTGGTTGCGCTGTGTACCTACGTGGCGGGTTACCAGCGCCACTTCGTGCGCATTGCAGAGACTTCTGATACGTCTGCGATTGCGCGCAATCCGCGCGCGTGGCGGGTGGGAGTTCTTCTGGATCGACTGGCGCTGCGAACTCCCTTCCAAAAAGCTGGCTTTCGGTTTGTCGGTAAAACCCTACGGCGCAGCGAAGCGCACCGTCTCGTTCTGACCGCGGTTGGCGGGCTCGCTCTCGTCCTGGCTTCTCAGGCCTTGATGGATGCGTTCGCAGGCGCGAAATCACTACGTCAAGCTGCGCTCTCGCCCGACGCTCTCTCGATCCCGTTCATTCTGAGCTTCCTGATCATCGTCGGCCTCCGCATGGTCTTTGAGATTCCGGCGGAGTTACGGTCCAACTGGATTTTCCAATTGATGATTGATCCAGACGGACAAGAGTGCGAAGCTCTGGCGAGAAAAGTGATTCTCATCCTGGTGTTACCGTGGCTCCTGCCCATCTCCCTTCCGGTCTACGTTTATCTGGAAGGCTGGATGGTCGCATGTCTTCATACGCTGCTCGCCGTGACCTGGGCTGTGCTTTTAACGAACACCGTCCTGATCCGGTTTCGCAAGATTCCGTTCACGTGCACGCTCCCGCTCTTCAAACAGCATTCCTTCGTGACGCTGCTGTCCTGTTGTTTCGGATTTCTGATTTACGCGGTCTCGACGCCGGAATTCGAATCCTCGGCCCTGGCGGAGCCGTTAAGAATGCTCAGCCTCACACCCTTTGCGCTGGTGTTGTGGTATGTCCCGCACTATCTCAACAAGAGTGCAAACGATCTCGAAAAGAGGCTGATGTTCGAGGAGCCTCCGACGCAAGCGATCGAGGCGCTGCGGCTGGGGGATTAGCGGCGCGTGGCTCACTTCGACACCGTTAACCACCCGGGACAAGAAGTCCTGTTTGTTGACATATCGGCGCTTTGCGAATTATCCTAAGTCTTGCTCCTTGCGGTACTTACGCCTCTTGGCGTGCTTCCGCGGGCCTGGGTGAACCAGACTAGGTTGGCGATGTTGGCGCGGAGGTTTTGCCATGTTCCTCGACATCCATGAATTGGAACGTCACCCTCTGGATTTTGAGGAGGAGTTTCAGCCTGACGTCATCGACTTGGGAGGCGAAGCCCGGCAGCGCACGCCGCTGAAGGCTTCCGGGCACGCCGAGTTGGTCGAGGAGCATCACGGCAAGCATCAGATAATCAAGGACATACGTCTGCGGGGACGGTTGTCGACCGGGCTCGAGTTGCAATGCGCCCGCTGTGTTGAGCCGGTGGCCCAGGAAATCGCTCGCGAATTCGAATTACTCTACCGTCCGCTGGGGGCCGACGCCGGACGCGACGAGCTTTCGGTGACCGACGCGGAAGCCGAGATCGGCTATTATCAAGGCGACGGAATTCTGCTCGAGGACGTTTTGCGCGAGCAGGTGCTGCTGGCGTTGCCCTTGAAAGTCACGTGCCGCGAAGACTGTAAGGGCTTGTGCGTGCATTGCGGCAAGAATTTGAATGAAGAACAGTGTTCCTGCTCCACCGCGATCGATGATCCGCGCTGGACGGCGCTGCGGGAAATTCGCAGCAAGCTGGAACACTGAAGAAAGCTGTCAGCCATCAGCTCTCAGCTTTCAGCCATAACGGTTCCGCGAAAAGCTTCAAGCTGACGGCTAAGAGCTGACAACTTTTTTGAGAGGAATTTTAAACATGCCTAATCCAAAACGGCGACACTCCCAGAAGCGCACCTCAACCCGGCGTGCCCACGACGCACTGAAGGGTCATAGCCTTTCTGAGTGCCCCAACTGTCACGAGAAAAAAATGCCGCATCGCGCTTGTCCCAAGTGCGGTTACTATAAGGGCCGCGAAGTACTCGACGTTAAAGAAGCCAGCTAACTTTAGACACCATGCCTAGCGTGATTGCGCTGGATGCGATGGGTTCGGACCGTGCTCCCAAGCCTGAGATAGAGGGGGCGATACTCGCTGCGCGTCAATACGGCGTGCGGGTGCTGCTGATCGGACCGGAGAGCGTGGTCAAGGCGGAGTTGGATCGGCATTCCGCGGCGCTGCGTCTGCCCCTTGAAGTGGTCCACGCCAGCGAATTCATCACCATGGAAGACAAGGTGGAGGCGATTCGCGCCAAGCGCGATTCCTCCATGCGGGTCGGCCTGCGCATGGTGCGCGAGGGACAGGCCGCGGGCTTCGTGACCGCCGGCAACACCGGCGCAGCCATGGCCACGGCGAAAGTCGTGCTGGGCGCCGTTCCGGGCGTCGATCGTCCGGCACTGGCGGCGGTGTTCCCCACAGCTCCAGGCAACCCGGCGATGTTGCTGGACGTGGGCGCAAACGTTGACTGCACGCCGCAGAATCTTGAACAGTTCGCAGTGATGGGCGACATCTATTTCCGGGCAATGTTCGGCAAGAGACCCGGGACGGCAGGGCCGCGGGTGGGTTTGCTTTCGATCGGAGAAGAGGAAAGCAAGGGGAACGACCTTACGCGCGAATCGTTCCTACTGCTCAAGCACCTTCCGCTCAATTTCGTGGGCAACGTCGAAGGCCGCGACCTCTACAACGGGAAGGTGGACGTGATCGTGGCCGATGGATTTGTCGGCAACGTGGCGCTGAAGATTTCCGAGGGGGTTGCGAACCTGGTGCGCACGGCGTTAAAGGAATCGCTGAAGGCGACCATCACGCGGCAGGTGGGAGCCTTACTCTCGCGCAGCGCGTTCACCGATTTCAAAAAGCGGCTCGACCACACCGAATACGGCGGTGCACCGTTGCTGGGCGTGAAGGGCGTGTGCATCATCACCCATGGCTCGTCGAACGCCAACGCCATCAAGAACGCGGTGCGTGTGGCGGCAGAGTTTTCCGAACGCGGGATTAACGGATCGATTGAGCACGGCCTAGCGGCTCTGCGGCCGGTGCCAGTCGGCACAGTGTGACTTTCACGACTTACTTATGCTGTCATCCTATTCGTGCTGTCGTCCTCAGCGAAGCGAAGGACCTGTGCAATCTACTTCCCGGCAAGTTGCAGAGATCTCTCGCGCAGAGAACGCGCTCAGAATGACAAGCACACTTTCATCAATTTCATGACTGACCACTTCATAACGGACCACAAAATTGCATTGCTGTTTCCCGGCCAGGGCTCGCAGTCCGTGGGCATGGGCAAGGACCTGGCCGAGAAGTATCCAACTGCGCGCCACACGTTTGAAGAAGCCGACGACGCCCTCGGCTACAAGCTCTCCACCGTCTGCTTCGAAGGACCGGAAGACCAGCTTCGCCTGACCGAGATCACACAGCCGGCGATTCTGACGGTGTCGGTCGCGGCGCTGCGGGTATTGGAGACGCGCATTCCCAAGCCCAGCTACGTCGCAGGCCACAGTCTCGGCGAATATTCAGCGCACGTCGCTGCCGGGACGTTCGGCTTTGGCGACGCTGTCCGCACCGTGCGCAATCGCGGCAAGTACATGCAGGAAGCCGTTCCGGTCGGCGTGGGTGCGATGGCCGCGATCCTGGGTATGAACGCGGCGAAGGTCTCCGGGGTCTGCCACGACGCAGCGCAGGGAGAAGTCTGCGAGCCGGCCAACATCAATTCCCCGGAGCAGATTGTCATCTCCGGCAACACAGCGGCCGTCGAGCGCGCTGCGAAGCTGGCGGATGAACGCGGCGCCAAGCGCGCCAAGCTGTTGCCGGTCAGCGCGCCCTTCCATTGCTCATTGATGAAACCGGCGCAGGATCGACTGGAAAGCGATCTCAATGCGCTCAAGATGCAGAAGCCCGTTTATCCCGTCGCCTGCAACGTAGAGGCCGAACTGGTGACCGACGACCGGCGCGCCCGCGACACGCTCGTCCGCCAGGTTACTGGTTCGGTCAGATGGGAACAGTGCATGCACCTGTTGATTGCACACGGTGTGCAGACTTTCGTTGAAGTCGGGCCAGGGAAGGTCCTCTGCGGATTGATGCGACAGATTGACCGCTCGAAGACCTGTATGAGTGTCAGTGATGATGCGACGCTGGTGAAAACGCTGGAGTCGCTAGCGCAGGCGCACGTATAAAGTTAGCGGAAGATGAGTTCGCAAGGCGGATAGCTGAGAGTTTTGTCCGACTTTTCCACCCAGACTTGTGCATGCTGTGAGCGGTCGTTCACAACGACGTCCACAACCACGCCGCTGCCGCCGCCGGGGCAGGTGCTTGCGCCGTACACTTTCTGGCTCTTGATCAGCCCCCACTCCCCGCCTGGTCCCCAATCCCGATAAAACTCGTTGTACGGATATTTCGGATGCCGATCGGGATGCTGCTGCCATTGCGGATCTTGCATCCAGATGCCGTAGGCCGTGTTGTAATCCTGCTTCTGCAAGGCGTCGAAGAAATGGCCGACGACGAGTTTGTCCGGTAAATAGCGATTCCACCAGACGACACTGACCACAATGAACACAATGGCGATTCCAGAAATGATTCGCTTCTTGCGTTTCTGCGCCTTTGCCTGGTCGTACTCTTGGGCGTCCAGAAGTGTCATACCTCTCTAGCATAACGGACACTGCGGACAAGTCAAAAGTTCCACTTGAAATAATTTGGCAATTGGGTAATTCCCAAGAAATCGGACGGTAGGGCTTCCGATTCCACAATTTCAAAATCGCCCAATTTCTCAATTGCCCTAGAGGGTTCGCTTGAACAGCGGAATTGCGATGCCCAGAGTGACGGCGGCAAATATGGAAAGGAAGAGCATGTCTCCCCACACCGCCGAGAGGGTCGTCTCTTTCAGCAGCAGACATTTGAAACCGTCCACCGCGTAGGTGAATGGATCACACTTGGCAATCGCGCGCAGCCACGGGGGAAATGCCTGAATCGGATAGACCGATCCGCTGGGAAAGAACAACAGCGTATTGAGGATACCGAACATGGCGCGCGGCACCAGAGGGTCTTCGATGCGCACCATGAGCAGGAACATCATCGTGTTGAAGGCCAGCGAAGTCAGCACGATCATGATTAGCAGACCGAACGCGGTGACGGGATTGAAGATTGTGCTCACCCCGGCCATCATGGAGCCGATGCCTACAATGATCACGCCGGTCATAACGGCCTTGATGGCACCCGCCAGGTTCAGCCCCAGGACGAGTTCCAGTTTCGTGATCGGCGTGACCAGATAGCCCTCGTGCACGCCTCGGGCCTTGTCATCGATGTAAAGCATGCCCCCGCCGATCATCACCGACACAAACATCGCCAGTACCAGCGACCCCGGCAGCAGGTACTTCATGTACTCGATGTAGGGATAGAGTTCAACGATATCGAGCGCCGTTTGCTGCAAAATGCGTGGGGAAATCGCGGGCTGGTTGAGCGAGTTGGTGAGGTCCGCCAGCTCCGCTTCGACCGCAGAACTCATGAAGTTATCGCTGTTGTCGACGACCAGCGCGATCCGGGGGTGGTTCTCCTCATAGACGCGCCGGGAAAACTGCGGCGGGATAATCACCGCGCCTTCCAGCTTACCGTTGCGCACGTCCTCCATGGCCTGCCGGTCGCTGTCGTAGTAGATCGGGACGAAGGTGCGAATGTTGGCGCGCACGGAGTCAAATGCCTCACGAACCCTCAACGCCTGCGGGCCACCGTCCTGGTCGACGATGGCGACGCGGGCATCGTGAATCTTTCCGCCGAAGGCATTGCCGAGAATGATCAACTGCACCAGCGGAAAGATCATGGACGCCAGCATTAGGGCAGGCGAACGAAAGAACTTGCGCATTTCGCGCTCGACAATGGCCATCATTCGATTCATAACGTCCGCTCCAGGCCAGCGATAGCACAGTGCTTCATGGCTGTAGCCCCGGCCGCTGCGGCATGACGAAGGCATAAGCCTTTTGCAGTTCGTCGCGAAGTTGTCGTCCTGTGTAATGCACGAAGACATCGTCGAGCGTCGTATTCTGCACGGAGAGCGACTTCACCGGCACTCCGGCCGTAACCGCCATCTCAACCAGTTCGGTGGTGGTGCGCGAGCCGTTGCCGGTCAGCACGCGATACATGCCCGCGCCTTCGTGCTGTACCGAAGTGACCTCACTGAGCGAGTGCAGCCGCTGCTCCCAGTCGGCAGGAGGATTGTCGAATTGCGCTTCGATGACGTTCGATCCCGGTACGCTTGCCTTGAGGGCCGCGGGGGTGTCGAGCGCTACGAGTTTGCCGTGATCGACGATCGCGATGCGATCGCACAGGCGGTCCGCTTCGTCCATGTAGTGCGTGGTAATCAGGATGGTCAACTGGCGATGCTCTTTGATGTTGCCCAGCATTTCCCAGACCGCGACGCGCGATACGGGATCGAGTCCGGTAGTCGGCTCGTCGAGGAAAAAGATCTTGGGATGGTGAACGAGGCCGCGAGCAATCTCAAGGCGACGCCGCATGCCACCGGAAAGAGTTTTCGTCGCGGCGTCACGCCACTTCGTCAGGTCGACCAGTTCTAGAAGCTCTTCAATCGACTTCTTGCGTTCTTTCGCGGGTACATCGTAGAGTTTGGCGTAGATATTCATGTTCTCCTCGACGGTCAGGTCGAGGTCGCTGGTCAGAGCCTGTGGAATCACGCCAATCATGCGCCGTGCCGCATTCGGTTCTTTGGCGACGTCGTGTCCGCCGATGCGCGCTTTTCCCGCCGTGATTGGGATGAGCGTGGTCATCATGCGGATCAGCGTGGACTTCCCTGCTCCGTTGGGACCCAACAAGCCAAAAATCTCACCCTCCTTCACGCTGAAGGAAACGTCGTCCACCGCGGTGAAGTCCCCATACTTCTTGACGATGTGTTCAACCTCGATGGCAGATGGCGCCTTGGGGTCGTAGACGGGCTTTTCCAGCCCGCCGTTCGTCTTTGCATTTGGCTCTGCCATCATCGTTGCTCCGCGGCGGTGCTCTGCGTATTGTTGCCCTGGAGTTGCTCCGGAGAGACCAGCACTTCGGCAGTCATGCCGGGCACGAATGAGCCCTTGGGATTTTCCATCCGCACCTTCAGCACGATGGTCTTAATGTCGCGTTTGCGGCGGCTCACATCGCGCTGCGTCGCGAAGTCGCCTTCCACGCCTTTAAAGAAGACTTTGCCGTTCATCACGGTTCCGCCCGGCAAGCGCACGCGCAGGACATCGCCGTATCCGATATGGTCGGCGTAGGTTTCGGGGATCGCAGCCCGCGCCCAGGTGTCGTTCAGATCGACGATGGTCACGATCGGCGCGCCGATGTTGACGACTTCTCCCTGGCGCGCGGCGCGCACCGAGACGGTTCCGCTGACCGGAGCATAGACGTTGGTATAACCCAAGCGGACCGCGGCTTGGTTCTTCTGGGCGACGGCACTCTGGACGTCGGCCTGTGTGGCGGCCACGGTACTTTTCGCCGCGTTAGCCTGTTGCGTACGGGCAATTGCTGAGTTCAGATCAGCTTCGGCGGCCTTGACCATGTCCTGCTGCGCCTGCACCGTCGCCTGCGCTGCCTGCAGACTGGTCTCAGCCTGCACACGCTCCTGATCCGATGCGATCCCGGCCTTGGCCAGTTCGATGGCCCGTCGGCTGTCACTCTCGGTACGATCAAGCGCAGCTTTGGCCTGCATCAATTGTGCCTTCGCCGATGACAGCTTGGCCTGCGCGTTGGCCACATCGCTCGAAGTGGAGCCCGAGGTCGATTGCTCGGTGTGCTGCATTTCCGTGACTTTATGCTGCAGGCTGGTGATGGTCGCGGTAGCCGCAGCCTCTTGCGCTTGCAACTCGGAAGGATCGAGCACCGCGATCAGATCCCCGGCCTTCACCGGAGTGCCTTCGTCCACCAGCAGTTTCTGGATACGGCCTTGAACCTGGGCACTCACGATTACCTGGTTGGCATCGACCGTGCCAATCAGCACCAGATCTCGCGAGTGGTCAGTAGAGAAAAAGTAGTAGCTCGCGGCAATCACAAAAATGATTCCGAGAAGGATGAAAAAACGGTTACGCGCGCTCATGAGCGTGCTCCTTGTGCGGCATTCTTTTCTGGACGGAACAACGCGGCGGAGATGAAATCCAGTACGGCGGCCCGCCGCTCAGCGATCCGCTCCCGCGTCAGGGGATTGAAACCCACAATCTTTTCCATCATGGGCGCACTGCTGAAATAGAACACGATCATGGCGACCATCGAGGGGACGAAGTGCGTGGGGTTGACTGGACGAAATTCCCCGTCCGCGATACCTTTACGCATCAGTTCGCTAACCCGGCCAAAAATCGGCTGGATATAGGTTTTGATCACTTTGTCGATGTGCTGGGAGTGGCCTTCGCGAGCCCGCATCATCTCGCGCTGCATCAACCGGGGATACATCTGGTTGGAGGCAACAAAATCGAAATACGCCCCCGCATACGCCAGCATCTTTTCGCGCGTCGGGGACTCGCTGTCGAGCACCCGGAAGACGGTAGCCTTCAACCCGGAGAACGCGTCATCGAGGACCGCGCCGTAAAGTGTTTCCTTGTCCTTGAAGTAGTAATACAGCAGCGCCTTGTTGACCCGGGCCTCGCGGGCGATGGCGTCCGTGCGAGCTCCGGCAATGCCGTGCTCGGCAAACTCGTGCGCGGCGGCCAGCAGGATAGCGGCGCGGCTTTCCTGGGGCTGGCCTCGGGAACCCATGCGGCGGGCGGTGGGACGGGGCTGGACAAGTCGGGGCATGTTTGTTAATTAACCGGTTAGTTAGATTATACAACGCTGGACGTTGGATGCAAGCACTGGTTCCGGACGCTGGGTCCGCGCGACCGAAGGAATTCTCGGCTGGTCGTGTTCTAATACCCCTTCCGCTTCCCTATGCTCACGAGGATCTCTTCTATGAAACCGCTGTCCATACTCCTGGCCGCTCTGTGGGTGAATTGCGTTCTCCCCATTTCCTTGAAGGCACAAGCGCCGCAGAAACCGGACCGCCAGGTCGCGGTCACGATTGACGATCTCCCCGCCGGAATGGCCGACCGGGTACCTGCCTCTGAAATTACGGCGATGACCACGAAGTTGCTCGGCACGCTGCGCGATCAGAAGATCCCGGTGGTCGGCTTCGTGAACGAGAAGAAACTCTACAAGACGGGAGAGGTGGATGAGCGCATCAAGGATCTCCAGATGTGGCTCGACAACGGCTTTGAATTAGGAAACCATACCTTCAGCCATATGTCGCTGAACCAGGTCGGGTTGAAGGCGTGGGAGGACGACGTGATCCAGGGCGAGAGCGTAACGCGCATGTTGCTCGCGCAGCGCAAGATGAAGCTGCGATACTTCCGCCATCCCTATCTCGATACGGGGCGCGATCTCCTCACGCGGCGTCAAGCGGAGGCATTCCTGGTGGAACGCGGGTACCGCATCGCGCCCATCACGCTCGACGGATGGGATTGGATGTTCGCCGGTCTCTACGAGGACGCCAAGAAGCGCAACGACACGCCCCTACAGCAGCAAATCGTGAAAGAATACTTGTCCCACCACGATGCCTCATTTGCCTACTCTGAGCAACTGTCGGCGAAGCTTGTGGGCTATGAACCGAAGCAGATTCTCCTGCTGCACGCCAGCAACCTGGAAGCGGATCACATTGCCGAACTGCTGGACGTTCTACGCAAGCGAGGATATCGCTTCATCACGCTGGAAGATGCGCTGGGCGATCCGGCCTACAGCCTGCCCGACACTTACGTGGGAGAGGAAGGCAGCGGCTGGCTGGAGCACTGGGCGATCACGCAGGGCAAGATTCCGCAGGGCGCTCCGGAGGTTCCCCAGTGGGTGCTTGAACGGACGAAGGAGTTGCATCTATCGACGGGACAGGTCACAGCAACAAGTCCGTAATATCAAGTCCTTCCGCGACTGAAATGCCGCGGCGCACCATATCGAGTTCCTTGCGGGCCTCAGCTGAACGAGTAGCACTCGGTTCTTCGGAAAGAAACCATTCAAGCTCCGCAGCTGCGCTCGTGGCTTGCCCCTGTTGTTCCAGCGCCCGTGCCGCAATTCTGTGTACAAGGGCATGAGAGATTCCCAGCGAATGCGCCCTTCGGCTGGTCGCAACGGCCTCATCAAAACGGCGTTCCATCAGTTGCGAAAACGCGAGCAGAAGCAGGGGCATCGGGTCATTCGGAGCCAACGCTGCCGCCCTGCGCAACGGGACCTCAGCGCCGGCAAAGTCTTGAGCCCGAATACGCATTCTTCCCAGGTTGAGGAAGGCCAGGACATAGTGATCGTCGATGTCAATGGCCTTCTGCAGGGAGTCGCGCTCCTGCACAGGATCGCCAAGACGCTGATAGATGACGCCTAAGTTGTTGTATGCGCCCGCGAACGCCGGATAAATCGCAATCGCATGATGGAGAGCCTGAACGGCCTTGGCAAAGTCCTCTCGACTCGCAAGTTCGGCCGCCTTGACGAAGTCTTTCTTAGCCTTCGCCGGAACACCAAGATCTGCAGCCGACACCAGAGAGTCTACCGGAGGTTTAATTCCTCGCTCGGGCTCGGCGGGAGGTCTCACCTGCACCAGGAGATCCGCGGACCAGGCCGCAGTTGCGATGAGGCTGTCGGTGTCGGAAAGGTTCTGGCCGGAGGCTTTCACGTGGTACGTTCCGGCTGGAACGCCGGCAAAGTCGACTTCACACTGATCGTCCGGCATGCGTTCCCCGAGGAGACCGTTGGCTCCGATCAACTGGACATGGGTAAACGGGTAACAGACTCCGTTGGCGAACCTAAACCGTACATGCACATGGCCGCTCGAACCTCGATCGAACTGCGCCGCAGCCGAACCCGCAAGCAAGAACAAGACAACCAACAGACTCTTCATGACACGCTCCTGAAGCGCTGTCAGGTACCCGCTCGTCGCCTGTCACCGGAAAAAGCAGCGAAGGCTCGTGTGACAACTTGGCGCTTAAGACGTGCAGACAGAAAAATCGGTAGCAGCAAAATCGTAAGTCGCGGGTCAATTTTATGATTCGGGTTTGTGCGCGAACACAAAGCACGGCACACACGCTTGTCAGGGGTGGACTGTTGATTGATCACTCTGTTCTGTTCCAGCAGTGTGAATCAGTCGCAGGGCGATGCGGGGAAACAGTGACGGGAAACTAACACTTCAGACAAGAACTGTTAGAACCGCGGTTGTGAGGGAAACGGCGTCTGCTCCATGGGTGCTGCGAATTTCTCTCGCTCGCACACCTACCTGGCGCCACCGGCAATCGAGGGCACGAGGAGAACTTCGTCGCCTTCCCGGAAGGCATAGGTTTGTCCACCGAGGAAGCGGATGTCTTCCTCGTTCACATAGATGTTGAGGAAGCGGCGGATCTGGCCCTTGTCGTCCCGCAGGTGCGGCTTCAGATCGGGGAACTTTTCGTCAAGCACCGAGAATAGCTCTCCAAGATTCGACGCGGCGCAAGTGATCGAACTGACGCCTTCAGTGTGGCGTCGAAGTGCGGTCGGAATTTGTACGGTGATTGGCATGGCTACACTCCCACACCCGTGGCTTCTGCTTCGGCAATGACTCCGGGGATTTCGGAGGGGCTCAGCGTCTGCTGCAGATAGGCCTCAAACTCCGCGAGCTTCGGGGCGATTGGGCGTTCGGTCTGGTAGACGCCGGCGAGCACGTCGGTGGTCTTCAATCCGTTGCCGGTGATGCACAGTACGGTTGTTTCTTCCGGCAGGATGCGATCCTGGCGATACAGCTTGCCCGCCGTGCCTACGGTCACGCCGCCAGCCGTCTCGGTGAAGACACCTTCGGATTCCGCTAACAGTTTGATCGATTCGATCACTTCGGGATCGCTGACGTCCTCGCTCCATCCGCCGCTGCCCTTGATGACTTTGATGGCGTAGTGCCCGTCGGCGGGATTGCCGATGGCGAGAGAGCGCGCGATGGTCGACGGCTTCTGCGGTTCGATCTCGGAACTTCCTGTCTTGACCGCAGTTGAAATCGGAGAACAACCTGTGGCTTGCGCTCCGAAAAACTTCACTTCCTTGGCTTCGACCAGACCCAGCTTGATCAGTTCGTCAAATGCCTTCTTGATCTTGACGATCAGGGATCCGCCGGCCATCGGACAAACCACGTTGTCGGGTAGGCGCCAACCAAGCTGTTCTGCGATTTCGAAGCCGACGGTCTTCGATCCCTCGGCGTAGTAGGGACGTAAGTTGACGTTGACGAAGCCCCAGCGATGTTCGTCGGCAATCTGCGAGCAGAGACGGTTGACCTGGTCGTAGTTGCCGGCAATGCGGACAAGCTTTGCGCCGAAGACGTTGGTGCCGAGAATCTTCGCGGGCTCGAGGTCGGAAGGAATGAAGATCCACGCCTTCAGCCCTTCGCGCGCGGCCTGTGCTGCGACTGCGTTCGCCAGGTTTCCGGTTGAAGAGCAAGACACGGTATCGAAGCCGAACGCTTTCGCTTGCGATATCGCCACGGCGACCACGCGGTCTTTGAAGCTCAATGTGGGGAGGCAGACGGCGTCGTTCTTGAGGTAGACATTCCCCGCGGCGGCGTTCGTTCCACTCAACTTCGCGGCCAGGCGTGGAGCCTGCAACAGCGGAGTGAAGCCGACCGGGAGCCGCGGTTCATAGCCCGGGGGGAGGGGCAACAGCTCGGAGTAGCGCCACATGTTCGGCGGCCGCTGGGAAATGCGCTCGCGGCTAATGGACGCACGCAGGGCGTCGTAGTCGTAGGCAATTTCGAGAGGAGAGAAACAATCGTCGCAGATGGAGCGGGGCTGGTTTCCCCAGGTTCGTCCGCATTCCCGGCAGCGCAGTTCGTAGTGAGACATCGGGGCTACTCGCTTTCGTTGTCGTACTGCGAGTAGCTGGAGACGAGCCTCGAAAAAGGGGCCCCAAAAAGCAAAGGCCTCTTTTTCCAGGAAATAGGAAAAGAGGCTATCGGAAAGCGGGACCACATAATGCGCGCGTTCCGAATCCCATGTTCCCTGTTTCCAGGAGAGAGTTGGCACCAAGCACCCGGGATATATGATCCCGGATCGGTTGCCGTGGCGTCATAGGGCTCGTCCCTCAGCCACTCTGCATGAAATTCAGGTCCACTTCCCAATCAAAATTGAAGAGTGGACTTGTTCCGACAATGCTACAAAATGCGGGCAGCGGCGTCAAGAGGAAACTCGGTCATCGATTCTGGCAGCGATCTTGGTGAATCCCAGTTAGGTACTACCGAACTGAACCTCCCGGTTCCTCCCGAAAGCCTGTGTGGAACGCGCACTCCCTTCGACAAGCTGAGGGCAGGCTCTGTCCGCCGCTCTTGATTTTGACTCGCTCGTCGAAATGCGCACCAGAGCCGACCCCACCCCAGCGGAACCCATCCGCAGCGAGGAGCGGCGACATAATTTAGCCCCGGACGTAAGTCCGGAGTAAGTCAGGCAAGGAACCAAGTCGCGGAGGGACGACAGAAAAGCTGCCTGATACCATCGTCCGTGGTGCCCACGTTTCGAACATCGCGAAGCATGGGGCGGTCCAGATACGGGCGATGCAAAGGTGGGCCAGCCCCCAACTTCACGACCGCGTATAATTCCCGGTCGCGCCTTCGGCTACCAAAGCGGAATCTTGCTCGGTCAAGTGAATCTTAAGGAGCCTCTGAGCAACCATCGATTGTTAGGCGGCCTGGAATTCCAGACCTGCACGGGGTCACGAATTTCCCGTATGCCTTGCGACCTTACCGGAACCCGCTGTTTACGCGGGGTTCAGAGACACTAAACCCTCGCCACCGCCAGCCGTCTGCGGTGCAAGTACAAGTTCACCAGCGCGAAGCTGGCGCACAGCCGATGATGGTTCTTTTGAATCCCTCGGTAGCGCACCTTCTCGAAGGGTGAAGGCCAGAGTAAGAGCCAAGGTGGAACATCCGTTCCGGATTCTGAAGCGCATCTTCGGCTAGGGTGAAAACAGAATGTCTTCTGCATTGAACTTGGCATCGGCAAATGCAACAGACGAACCGAGACGACAACCACCCTCTCGCCGTCTATTTTCCCTACCGCAGATCGCGCTGCTGCTGTGGTCGATTGCGATGTGTTCATCCGCATTCTCCCAAACATCGACGACCATCTTGCTCACCGTCAGTTCAAATGGCAATCCGGTCAGCAACGTGACTGCAGGCAGCCCAATCACTCTTACAGCTACCGTCGCGGCGGGATCGACGGCGGTGAAACAGGGCCAAGTGAGCTTTTGCGATGCTTCCGCGGCGCACTGTACCGATATCCATTTGCTCGGCACGGCACAGTTGACTAGCGCGGGGAAAGCACAAATCGATCTGCGCCTCGGTGCGGGAAGCTATAGCTACAAGGCTGAATTTCTCGGGACCCCCAAGGGCGTTGTTTCCTATGCTGGAAGCGTATCGACGGTGGCAACGCTTAGTGTTACCGGTCAAATTCCTACGGCGACGACGATCGCGCAGAGTGGGCCTACAGGGAATTACACGTTGACCGCGTCAGCATACGGCTTCACAAAGTCGACGAGCGTCGGAATACCGACGGGAACGATCTCTTTCCTGGATACGACGACCAACAACTCAGTGTTGGGCACGGCCGCGCTTGCGCCATACGGCAGCGGACCGGCGTGGGTAAACGGAACCAACCCGGCGGTGGGAAACGGGCCCAACTCCATCGTGACCGGGGATTTCAATGGAGACGGGAATCTGGATCTGGCAGTTGGCATCAACACCGTCGTAGGCTCCAACAACGGCATGAACACTGTGGCGATCCTTCTCGGAGACGGAAAGGGCAATTTCACTGCGGCCACAAGCATCCTCATCACTGTAAGCGGAGTTCCCGTCCTAGTGGAGGATTTTAATCAAGACGGCATCCCGGATCTGCTTTTGTCGGACACATATAACGGTTCGTTAACGGTCCTTCTGGGCAACGGAGATGGAACATTTACCGAAGCCAAAGGAAGTCCAATCACGACGAACTATGGAGTGTCGCCAGTTGTGGCAGGTGATTTCAACGGGGATGGGATTCCCGATCTGGTCGCGGCTGGAGGTTATTATCTGATTACCTTGTTGGGGAACGGCGACGGAACGTTTACGGAAGTGCCAATCCCTTCTTCAACGATCACAGGAGCTGATCAATTCCAGTCCATCGTCATCGGAGACTTCAACGGCGATGGAATTCCCGATTTGGCAACACTCTATGCTACCGACGAAGGCATTTCTATCCTTCTTGGCAACGGCGATGGAACATTCACGCAAGGATCCATCGTCAGTATAAGCACGGTTTTCGGCAGCACCGCAGTAACTTTGGCCACTGGGGATTTCAACGGAGACGGAAAGTTAGACCTGGCGGCTCCAATCTATGGAAACGGCACCATCGCCATTGTGCTTGGCAACGGCGATGGAACGTTCCAGCCAGCAAGTGGCAGTCCGGTCACGGCTGGCCCGTGGGTGAACCGTATCGCGGTTGGAGATTTCAACGGAGACGGGATTACCGACCTGTTCGTTGGAGCGCAGACCAATGGGACTGACATATTCATTTTTCTCGGTAACGGCGACGGTACTTTTGCCACGGCACCTACTGCTTCGACAAACCTGCCCTGTTGTTCAAACACGATATTGGGAGACTTCAATGGAGACGGCGTTACCGATCTTGTTTCTTCGGATTTCTACAACGATACAGCCGACGTGTTTTTGACGGCGCTAAAGCTATCCAGCGCCACAACCAACGGAATTTCAGTTGCCGGTCAGAGTCCTCAACAGGTCGTCGCCAGCTATTCTGGAGATACCAGTTACACTCCAAGTCAATCCCCTTCAACCGCGCTGCTTGCACCTGCGGCAGCTCCCGCGTTCTCTCCCCTGTCGGGAGTCCTCTTGCTCTCGCAGTCGATCGCTCTCACGACCACCACACCGGGGGCCGGCATTTACTACGAGGCATCGGGAGCATTGCAAACGAATGGCTATGTACCTTACATCGGTCCCATCCCAGTGTTCAACGTGGGGAGTCTGACGGTACAGGCATACGCTACGGCTTACAACTATGGACAGAGCGCTCCAAGCAGCGCAACGTACATGGTTAGCGCTTCGAATCCCGCTCCGGTGACCAATTCAATGTCGCCGGCATTCACGAGGGCAGGAGGTCCAGCCTTCAGCCTTACGATCAGCGGCGTGGGATTTACTTCTGGCTCGATAGCTTACTGGGGCACGACGGCGCTCGCGACGCAATATGTCAGTGGAGCGCAACTCTCGGCGCAAGTGACCGCTGCCGAGATTGCAACCGCGGGAATAACGCCGATCACTGTGCAGACTCCGGCGCCGGGCGGTGGCGTATCGAACGTGCTGCAATTTGAATTGGATTCGGGTGGCGCCGGAACATCGCCTTCTTTCACGACAGTAACTGCAACCGTAACAGCAGGTTCAGCAGCCAGTTATCCAGCGACGTTTCCATCGTCCGTGGCCGGTGTCACCGTTAGTTGCCTCAACCTGCCGAGCGGCGCCAGTTGCAGTTATTCGCCCGGTGCAAGCGCTCTGACGATTACCACCTCCGCCTCTACCTCTTCTGGCACGTATCCAATAACTGCTGTCTTCGACGAAACTTTGCCGGGCGCTGCCTCGGCGCTGGCGTTCGCGCCGGTTTTTCTGTTGCCTCTGGCGTTTGCCAGAGCCAGACGGAGAAAGGCGCACATTTGGGCGTTGGCGCTGACACTGGTACTGTTGGCGTTTGCGGTTTCTGGTTGCGGAGGAGGCAACGGCGGCGGAGCAACATCCTCAACACATCAGGCGACAAGCTCCGGAGTACTCAGCCTTACTGTGCAATAGATCGAGATGAGGCGGGCTGCCCCCACGCTTCGCGATTTTCGAAGCGTGGGCACCACAGACCTCGACGCCAAGGTCTCTCGTCATACACACAGCCGGCCTCTATGCTCTAGATATCTCGAAATGCACCCTTGGCTCACCTTCGCCCACCACCGCCCCAGCTACCACCGCCGCCACTTCCCCAACCCCGGGCACGATCGGAGCGGGATGCCCACCCTCCGCCGTCGCTTCCCCTGAAAGCCGATGACCAGCTGCTCTTGTCCTGCCCGCCCCAGCCTGAAGCACTGGATCTCTGGGCCTCGTTCGAATAACTTGAGCCGTCGTACCTTTGGCTGTTGTTTAAGTTTCCGCTCCAACCGCTTCCGGTGTTCTTACAAATTTTATTTCTTCGCTCTCGCGACTTGGGGGCTGGACGGCCGAAGGCGGCCGTCCCCACACGAATAATCTCCGCGACCGGAGGGTGTACAATTTCCCGCGTCTCGTCGGTCCCGAAAATCGTGGTGGTGCAAACGGAGTGTTCATGAGAACGGATTTCATCTACAGACTCATACTCGCTGGCTTCCTGCTCGCGGCCAGCGCCACCGCTCTGGCGGCGGATTCGTGCGAGAAGCTGACCGGGACCGTAATCCCTGGCGCGAAGATCACGTTCGCGGACTCGGTCGCCGCTGGGACATTCGCCGGGCCTCCGGCGCCTTTCACCGGGCGCGATCTAACCGCGCTGTACAAGAATGTTCCGGCGTTCTGCCGGGTGGTGGCAGAAGCGAAACCGACGGAGGATTCCGACATCCGGATCGAGGTGTGGATGCCGGTCTCGGGTTGGAACGGCAAGCTGCAAGGGATCGGTAATGGCGGATTCGCCGGGCTGATCGATTACATGCAGCTCGGGGTGGCCGTCACCAAAGGATATGCGGCCACGGCTACGGACACAGGCCACACGGGCACACCCATTGACGCGGCCTGGGCGCTGGGACATCCGGAGAAAGTCGTCGACTTCGGGCACCGTGGCATCCACGAGATGACGCGCGTGGCCAAAGAGGCGATCCGCGCATTCTATGGAAAGACAGTGCAGCGCGCGTATTTTGCGGGATGCTCCGACGGCGGGCGCGAGGCGCTGATGGAGGCGCAACGCTATCCGGCGGACTATGACGGAATTCTTGCGGGAGCGCCGGCCAACTACTGGACGGCACTGCTCTCGACGGCGGCGTGGGACACGCAGGCATTGACCCTCGATCCGGCCAGCTTTATTCCTCAGGCGAAAATTCCTGCGATCTCCGCCGCCGTGCTGGCAGCTTGTGATGGGCTCGACGGGGTGCGCGACGGAATTCTCAACGATCCGAGGCAGTGTCACTTCGATCCCACGACGATGCAATGCAAGGCCGGGGAAGACACCGACAAGTGCCTGACCGCAGCGCAAGTCGCCGCGTTGAAGAAACTTTATTCCGGACCGCACGATTCCCACGGCCACGAGGTTTTCCCGGGCTTTTTGCCGGGCTCCGAGGAAGGACCGGGCGGCTGGGGACTTTGGATCACAGGCCCGGCCCCAGTCAAGAGCCTGATGGCATTGTTCGGAATCGGGTACTTCTCGGCCATGGTGTATGAAGACACCGGATGGGACTACAAAACGTTCAAGCTCGAGGACGGGATGAAGGCCGCGGAGGAGAAAACGGCGAGCGCGCTGAATGCGGTCGATGCGGATCTGAAACCGTTCAAGGCGCGGGGTGGGAAGTTGATTCTGTATCACGGCTGGAATGATCCCGCGATTTCGGCGACGAACACGGTGAACTATTACCAGAGCTTGGTTGCCAAGATAGGACAGCGCGATACGGATTCGTTCGTGCGGCTGTACATGGTGCCGGGAATGCAGCATTGCGATAACGGTCCGGGAGCTGACTCTTTTGGCCAGGTGGGGAGGTTGGTGTTCGATGATCCGCAGCACAGCGTGGATGCCGCCCTCGAACAATGGGTAGAGAAGGGCACACCGCCGGCCACCATCATCGCGTCGAAGTATGCTGCCGATGAACCGCACAACGTCAAGATGACGCGGCCGCTATGCGAGTATCCGCAAGCTGCCAAGTACAAGGGCGGCGGCGACGTCAATGATGCGGCGAATTTTGTGTGCCAGAAGTAGACGAAAGAAAAAACATGAACCACGAAGTGTCACGAAGATTTCCCATTCGAGGTGTTTTCCTTCGCGTAACTTCGTGTGCTTTTGCGGTTGAGATTCTTCACCGGCTGTACTGATTCTTCTTCTTGTCTTCGTGACGCTCGATGCCGAGTTGAATCAGGCGGTCGATGAGGTCCGCATAGGCCAGCCCGGAAGCGGCCCACAGTTTGGGGTACATGCTGATCGAGGTGAATCCCGGCATGGTGTTGATCTCGTTCAAATAAATTTTCCGCGTCTTCGGATCCATCAGAAAATCCACCCGAGCCAAGCCGGAACAGTCCACGGCCTGGAACGCGGCCACGGCCAAGGCCTGCACTTTCTTCGTTTCAACCTTGGTGAGCTTCGCGGGGATAATCAGCTGAGAACCTTCGTCCACGTACTTCGCGGTGTAGTCGTAGAACTCCTTGCCGGGAACGATCTCTCCCGGAACGGACGCAGCGGGCTCGTCGTTGCCCAGCACGGAGCACTCGATTTCGCGGGCTTTGTCCTTCGTGCCGCCAACGCCCTGCTCGATGACAATCTTGCGGTCGAACTTAGCGGCTTCTTCGATAGCCGGACCGAGTTCTTTGCGATTGTGTGCCTTGCTGATGCCGACGGATGATCCTAGATTCGCTGGCTTCACGAACACGGGATACTTCAACTTGCTGCCGACCAGCTTTTCGACTCTCTTCGGATCTTTCTCCCACGCAGCACGCAAAATGGTGACGTGCTTCACAATAGGAATTCCGGCGGCAATGAACAGTGACTTCATGATGTCCTTGTCCATGCCCGCAGCCGAGCCCAGCACCCCCGCGCCCACGTAGGGAATGTCGGCGAGTTCGAGCAGACCCTGGATGGTGCCATCCTCGCCGAACGTACCGTGCAGCACGGGGAAGATCACATCCACGTTGATGGCGCGGTCGCTGGCGCGGCGCATCAGCCCTGCATCGGTTTGAAAGGGGACCAACCCAGTCTGGCGGTGCACCGGCTCCGGGGGGACGACGACTGCTTCACCGCGCGCCAGCACCGCGGCTGAGGTAGTGTTTTCCGGATCGCCGGCGCGCAGGTTGCGGGGCTCGAGTACGAGTTTGCCTTGCAGCAGGTTTTCGGCGTGCTCTGCGGTGAGCCAGCGCCCGTCTTTGGTGATGCCGATGGGCACGACCTCGTACTTGTCTGTATCAATCGCGTTGAGAACCGACGCGGCCGAAAGCAGTGAAACCTCGTGCTCTCCACTGCGCCCACCGAACAGGATGCCGACCCGAAGCTTTTCCATGACCTTCCAGTGTGGACGCGGGCAAAGCGTCCCGTCAATCGTGGGGTTGATCCAGGTGCAGTTTCCGTGGAACTCACAGAGCCCCCACTTCTCGCAAAGGACGCGAGAAATGGGGCACCCGGGAGCTTTTACAGAATCTTTTTCCCAAATGCCGATAGCGCCAACTCTACCGCCAACTCGGCCGTCCGGTTATGCTCGTCGATCACGGGATTCACTTCGACGATTTCAAAACTCAGCATGCGACCGTGATCGGCAATGATCTCCATGGCAAGGTGAGCCTCGCGGTAGGTCGCGCCACCGCGCACGGGAGTGCCCACGCCGGGCGCGTCTTCCGGATCGACCCAGTCCATGTCGAGCGAAATGTGGTAGCCGGCGGTGCCGCGACCGGCCAGGCGCAGGGCTTCTTCCATCACGGTACGCATGCCGCGCTCGTCAATGTCACGCATGGTGAAGACGCCGATTCCGGCGCGCCGAACATTTTCTTTCTCCACTGCGTCGATGTCGCGCACGCCGACCAGCACACAGTTCTGCGGTTTCACCTTGGGAGAGAAGTCGAAGATGTTCCCCAATTCCGAGGGCCACAGGCCCATCAATGCGGCGAGCGGCATGCCATGTACGTTACCGCTGGGAGACGATTCAGGAGTGTTGATGTCGGTGTGCGCGTCGATCCAGATCAAGCCGACAGACTGGTTCTGGCGTCGGTAAAACTCGGCAACGCCCGAGACGGTGCCGGCTGCCATGGAATGATCTCCACCCAACGCCAACGGGACTTTTCCGGCCTCCAGCGTCTTGATCACCAACTCAGCATGCTTGGTGCAGGTCGCCGTGATCTCCTTCAGATATTTGGCGTGGGTGTCGCCTTCCTTCTTCTGTTCAGGAATGGCAACGGGGACATTGCCACCGTCTTCCACTTCGTGCCCGAGAGCTTCAAGGCGGGCCTCAAGTCCGGCCACGCGCACGGCGGATGGACCCATGTCGACACCGCGCCGGGACTGGCCAAGGTCGAGAGGAACGCCAATGACGCGGATTTTTCGGGGAGTGATGCTGGTGGAACTTGCAGTTGTGGTCATAGTGGTTAGTGAATGGGTACGTTTACCGTCGAGCGCGTCAAGTCGAGATCAAGAAATGTCATTCGGCGAAATCTTCTGCGTCAGCTTTCCAAGCAGCGCCAAAATGCCCGTCACTATCAAAATGACCACGCCGGCTAAGGTCATCAATTTCGCGCCGAGCGGTGGCCGCAGTTCGTTCGCGATCCAATTCACAGAATCGCGATGACCAGAATAGCTCCAGAGCGTCAGCCATGAAAGTCCAATGACTATGCAGACTATCCCAACTGTCGTCGAGATTTTGAACCTAGCCGGCATTTAAGATGCGACTGCAATCAGGCTACGGATAGAGCCGGTACAGCATTCTGGGGAACGGGATCGTTTCGCGGACGTGCTCCAGGCCGCAGATCCAGGCCACCGCGCGCTCAATGCCCATCCCGAAGCCGCCGTGCGGCACGCTGCCGTACTTGCGCAGATCGAGATACCACTGGAACGCCTCTTCCGGCAGGCCGTGCTCGTGAATGCGCTGCAGCAGCAACTCGTGCGACGCCATGCGCTGCGAGCCCCCAATGATTTCGCCGTAACCTTCGGGTGCGAGTACATCGACGCACAAAGCCAGGTCCGGCCGCTGCGGATCTGGCTCCATGTAGAAGGCCTTCACCTTCGCGGGATAACGATGCACCATGACGGGCTTGTCGAACTGGGCTGACAGGTATGTCTCGTCGGGCGAACCAAGGTCGCCGCCCCATTCAAACTTCGATTCCAACGCGCCTTGGGCGTGACCTTCCTGCAGATTCTTGACTGCCTCGTCGTAGCTGATCCGGGGAAACGGCGCCTCGATCTTTTCGAGCTTCGAGATGTCGCGGCCAATGGTCTGCAAGTCGACGCGGCGTTTCTCCAGGCAGCGCTTCACGATGAAGCTAATGAGGCCTTCGGCCAGTTCCATGACGTCGTCGAGTTCGGCGTAGGCCACTTCCGGTTCGACCATCCAGAACTCGGTGAGATGACGCCGCGTCTTGGACTTTTCCGCACGAAATGTTGGGCCGAACGAATACACTTTGCCCAGAGCCATCGCGGTGGCTTCGACATAAAGCTGACCCGACTGCGTGAGGAACGCCTGCTCGTCGAAATAATCGACTGGGAAGAGCGTGCTGGTGCCTTCGCAGGCGGCCGGAGTAATGATGGGCGGATCGGTCAGCGTGAAGCCTCGGTCGTCGAAGAAGTCGCGTGCCGCTTTGATGATCTCGGCCCGCACCCGCAAAATCGCCGCCTGGCGTTGGGATCGCACCCAGAGATGCCGGTGCTCCATGAGGAAATCGGTGCCGTGTTCTTTGGGCGTGATCGGATAGGGCGTTGATTCGGGCACACGCTGCACCACCTGCACGTTCGCTACATCGAGTTCGTAGCCCCCATGGGCGCGTGTGTCGGCGCGGACCTTGCCTTCGACGATGACACTCGACTCCTGCGTCAGCGTCTTGATGGCGTCGAATACTTCCGCAGGGACCGCGTTCTTGGGCACGACACCCTGAATGATGCCGGAGCCATCGCGAAACTGCGGGAACAGCAACTTCCCGCTCTCGCGCAGGTTGTAGAGCCAGCCACGGATGGTGACGGACTGGCCCTCATGCTTGCCGATCTCTGCAATCGTCGTGACAGGTGAAGACATAAGGACGAATCAGGGTCTCAAAGTTTCAGGGTCTCAGGTTTCGAGGAGTCTCGTTGAAACTGTGAAACCTACGCCCCTTCCAGCTTCTCGAACGTCTCTCCCAGCTTCTCCAGCGGATTCACTTTCTCGTCGTCCGCGAGTTCCAGCAGCAGGGGGGGAGTTTGCGGAGCCGAGCGCAAGAGCGTCATGGCTTCTTTCCAGTCGATGGTTCCCTGCCCGGGCCACAGGTGCGAATCTTTGTTTTTGTCGTTGTCGTGAACGTGGGTCGAGCAAATGTGATGCCGCAGGATCTCGAACCCCTCGGCGACGGAGCCCGCCATGTGGGCATGGCCAAAGTCAAAGCAAACGCCGACGTCGTCGAAGTGCGCGCTCCGGATCATTTCGACCAGCCGATCGGGCGTCGAAAGCTCGTTCGGAATGTTCTCCAGCAAAATGCGCACCCCCAAGGGCTTGGCAAACGCCCGCAGGTGTTCGATGGAGGTCATTGCCGCCTCGAATTTCTTCTCGCCAAAGTCCTCGTTGGGAGCACCGAGGTGCTGCACCAGGAAACGGAACGGGATCTGCTCGGCAATTTCAAGGGCGCGCTTGATCTCGTCCATGGCCTCGACACGCCCCGCGCGGTCAGTGGAGGCGATGTTGACCGGCGGAGCGCCGGCCCGGCCCCACTCGTAGTCGGCGTACAAGGGAGAGTGGACCGAATTCAGCGGGATCCCACTGCCGCGGAACCATTCGGCGATCTCCTTGACGTGCGCCTTGCGATTGGCGTAATCGACATGCTGCCGCGCCGCAAAAATCTCGACCGCCTGCACACCGTTGCGAGCTAACCCATCCAGGATGCCCGGATGGAGCCGCTCTTTCACGAACAGGTAAGTAGAAACCGCTTTCAGCATGCGCGTCCTTTAGGAGAATTTCTGATTGATGCTTGTTGATTTAGACACCAAAACCCCGCTGCCTTTGATTTTCAATCAGCAAGCAACAATCATCCATCAGCAATGCCTTTCTAGTATCCTACGGCTTTCCCGTTGCCTCGGCCATCACTGGCACCCAGGCGCTCACCGGTCTTGGTATCGACCGCGATACACTCGGCATCACTCCAATAAGACTGCTGATCCTCGCCATAGTGGAGTCCGATCTCAAGGTTGTATCCCATGTGCCTTAGCAGGTTGAGCGTGTCGGGCGAAAACCACGGTTCCACGTTCACCACGTCGGGCATCCATTGATTGTGGAAGCGGGGCGCGTTCACCGCCTCCTGAATGTTCATGCCGTAGTCCACCACACCCATTAGAACATTGGCCACGGTCGTAATGATCTTCGAACTGCCAGGCGAACCCAGAACCATCACGGTTTTGCCGTCGCGCACCACAATCGTCGGAGTCATCGACGACAGTGGGCGCTTCCCTGGGCCGATCGCATTCAAGTTGCTCTGAATCAAACCGTCGGAATTTGGTACCCCCGGCTTGGATGAGAAATCGTCCATCTCATCATTCATCAGGAAACCCAGGCCTTCCGCCGTGACGCGCGATCCAAACCAATCGTTGATCGTTGTGGTCACCGAGACTGCATTGCCCGCAGCGTCCATTACGGAATAGTGCGTCGTATGGTTGGACTCGCGTGACGCCAGTCGAAGCGGATGCGCGGCAGCGTACTGTTCCAGTTGATTGAAAACCGCCGGCCGCTTCAGCTCTTTGCTCGGAGTAGCTCTCGTGGGATCAATGGTCTGCTGCCAGGCTGCCGCGTATCGCTTGTCAATGAGTTGCGCCACGGGTATCTTGGCAAAGTCCGGATCAGCCATAAACTCGGCTCGATCGAAAAATGCCCGCCGGAAGGCCTCGACGGTGTAATGAATCGACTGGGCGGACTGCTCCCCCATTTTGCCGAGGTCGTAAGCCTCCAGAATATTGAGAGATTCGATCAGAACGGTCCCACCGGAGGAGGGCGGTGGCGCACTGATGACTTCATACCCACGATAGGTCCCGCGCACCGGTTCGCGCTCTTTCACTTCGTAGTGCGCCAGGTCGTCGGCGGTAATCAGGCCACCGCCCTTCTGCATAGCGGCAGCCAGTTCCCGCGCGAGAGAGCCGTGATAGAAATCATCTGGCTTCTCGGCAATCCGCTCCAGAGTCCGCGCCAGGTCGGGCTGTCGGAAAATCTCTCCCGGCTTGTAGTAGTCGCCGTTGCGCTGAAACACCCGGCGTGATTCGGCGAACTGGCCCAGGTGCTTTTCGGTCCGCAGGTCGCGAGCCTCTTCCCAGGTCAACGCATAACCCTCGTGAGCCAGCCGAATCGCTGGGGCCATCACCTGTTTGAGCGTCAATTTGCCGTATTTGGTCTCAGCATAGACCATGCCCGCCACAGAACCCGGGACGCTGATCGCCTGGTAGCCAATCTCGCTGGCTCCCTCGATCACGTTGCCCTGCGCATCGAGATACAGGTCGCGGGTCGCCGCCGCGGGAGCCTTTTCGCGGTAGTCGAGGAAGTGCGTCTTTCCGTCGGCCATGCGGATGAGCATGAACCCGCCGCCACCAATGTTTCCGGCCGCGGGATGGACCACCGCCAGCGCGAAACCGGTGGCCACGGCAGCGTCCACGGCGTTGCCGCCCGCCTGCATGATCTCTGCACCCGCACGAGAAGCCAATTCATGCACGCTCACCACAATTGCTTGCTGGGCATGAACTGGGTGGGTAGCGCTGGCGACGCAAGGCGTCGCAACCACTGCGAGCAGCGCCATCAGCAGCAAAATCAATGATTTATGCGGAGATCGCATGCGAGATTGAGAATTCCAGGATTGGAGCGAATCTTGAGGCTAGCCGAGGGAGATGAGCGGAGTCAAATCCTGCCAGAGGACGCGGTTGACAACGACAGGCCGCGGTGTGCAAGAGGGAAGGACTCTGCAATCGGGTTAGCGAGCGGCTCGCTGTGAAAGCATCCATGCCTCTGCTTCAGGTTTCCCCCGGAATACCCGGATTGCGAGAAAGTAGGGGCCCGCCAGGACCTCAAACATCCTCATCATGCCGAACATGGCATCGCGCGTGGCAATAACAGCACAGATTCCAAACTGCACCTTCCCCCGAATGGCGCTCAGCTCGGTTTTGACCGCACCGATTTGTGCTGAATCCGGCAACGGATCAGCGTCGCTGACGTCCAACAACACATCCAGGGATCCCGAGCAAGCAGGATCGTTCTGCAGCGTTCGAAAATGCTCGATCACTTCGGAGAGGGTAACGGGGCTGCTGCAGCACGTGCGAATCACCCTTTCGGCGGGATCGATCTGATAGGTCACTGGCATGACCCAGCTCCCACGAAACGGCTCAGCACGGGACGGGATAGCAACTGGGCAAGGCAGCAAGGGCAAAGAGCAGGTTTGCGAAGCTGTTTCCGTTGGCACATCACGACCGCGAACTTCCCTTCCCACGCGTCTTGCGCTGAACCATTCTCCTCTTACCCTTCTGGTTCTGGCTCTGCCTTGGCCGCTTGGCACTCAACTTGGAGTGCGCCAGCTTGGGGGCCTTCACCGCCACCATATCATACGATTGCCGGATCAGGTCCTCCAACTCATGGTGGCGCAACGCATCGAGCCGGTGCAGCATCACCCACTTGTAGCGCCCGACGTAGGGCGCCGGATGAATGTCTTCCCGCTCGACGAGTTCTGCAAATGTCTCGGGAGTGCATTTGAAGCACAGCTTCTGGGGGACGGCAGTAAGGGCGACGGTGGCGAAGATTTTCCCGCGAATCTTGAAGCAGAGGTCGTCAGCCCACTGGAGGTTCTCGGTCGCGTCAGGGAAGGCCAGACAATACTTGCGAATCGCATCCACATTCATCGGGGCATTTCTCTGTCAAAAGGAATTCAGATAAGAATCAAATTGTAAAGCGCCTTTGGTGAATCGCGGAGTGCCACAATGCAATCCTGCTCACGGACGATCCACGAAATGAACCAAGCGTTGTTTTACCGCGGGCCACTCCCCGGCCACGATGGAATAACGCACCGAGTCGCGCGGGATGTAGTCGGCGGCCATTCGGTGGGCTCGGAGAATCCCTTCGCACTTCCCGCCGATGCGCTCGAGCGCTGCGCGGGAGCGCTGGTTGCGAGCGTCGGTGTGAAAGCAGACGCGGAGCACTTTCCACACCTCGAAAGCATGGTTCAGCATCAGCAGCTTGGCCTCGGTATTGGCAGCGGTGCGGATGGCGGAGCGAGCCAGCCACGTGTAGCCAATCTCACAGGCATCAGGAACACGGCGTCCGTGCGACGGATGCCCCGGCGGCCACCCCCACCGCTCCAGGTTCCAGAAGCGCGTGGAACCCAGGACGAGTCCGTCGGCGGCGCGGACAATCGCGAACGGCACAGCGGTGCCGGCGTCTCGCCAGGACAGCGCGGTGTCGACGTAGCTCGTGGCCTCCACCTTGCTTCGTGGGACGGGACTCCACTGGTAGAGTTCGGCATGATCGCCGGATGCAGCCACTAAGCCGTCGACGTGGCATTGCTCCAGAGGTTCCAGGCGAACGTGCCGGCCTTGCAGAACAAAGCTGTCCGATTTCATCGCTTCCACTATCCTACGCACGCTTGTGGAACTGCAACGGTGTCGAAGTAGCGCCTCCGACGCCGAGCCAGACGCCCTCGGGACAGCCGGCAAGATGCCGGCGCTAGTCTGGCGGCGCACGCTTCCGACTTTACGCCTTCAATTGTTTGATCACCGTGACCTTGCTGTACGCCACGCGAAAACCCAACCGCTCCGCGTTGCGCTGGGAGGTTGTGCCGCCCTGCGTAACAACGACCGCATACTCGCATCCTGCGTTGACTGCAGCCGTCATGCGAGCTTGCAACAGCGCCGTCTGCAGCCCTCGTCCGCGGACCTCGGCAAGAGTGCCCGCGCCACACAGGGCAAAGACCCTGTGCTCCGGAATGACCAGCCCGGTGCCGCACGCCACCAGCCTGCCCTCGATGCTGGCCACGAACGCCAGCGCCCGCTCCATCTGGTAGAAGGGAGCGACGAGTCCCCGATAGGCCTCCGGCGCGCCATCCGGGAAAAACGCACACTCGACAATGGCGCCAGCAGTGTCGGCTTCCTCCGGCAGGCTGCGCCGGATCTCGCATCCCACGGGAGGCGGAGCAAACCTTTCCTCCGCCTCCAGCTTCCGGTACAGCACGTTATTCAACTCTGCGATCGCGTACCCGCGCTCCTTGAACAGCTCAAACACAGATGGCTCGTGCATGGAACACAAATCCACCTGCGAAGGAGCCTCGTGCGCGCGGTAGAACTGTTCCACGCGATCCAGGTCCTCCGCCGTAAACGGACGGTCGAGGCCCACGCCGGTGGCCCGCCCGATGGGCGAACCCAGCCCCGCAAAGATCATGTGCCCACCGCAGATCTCTTCCTCCGCGGCTCCCATCTCAGGCCGCGTCTTCTGAAACGTCCGTGCGTACAACACTTGCGGCATCTCCTCGACCGATTCCAGACGGCGAGCGAATGCCTTATCCACGAATTGCATGGGAGTAATCCTTTCTGGTTTTGAGACAACACTCCGGAAGGAGCGCGGCGCTTACATGACCCCACTCGCCTCGCTCAAGCTTGCAACCCGCGGAATTAAAGGACAGCAGTCATAGGCAGGACGACAGACTACAGGGGAATCGCGCGGTTTTCAAGGAGAGACGGAAGCGGGGGCTGACGCTGCATCCCGCGCGAGATCCTTGCTTCCGCCTGAAAAGTGGCTCCGTCAGGATGACGCCCTGCTATTCCTTACACCTGCTGCCGCGCTTCTCCTAGCGATACGCTCACATCCATCTTCTTCTTGTTGCGGTAGATGGTCACCTTCACCGTGTCTCCGGCGCGGTGGTTATTCATCATCTGGGCCAAGTCGTCTTCGTCCTGCACCTTCTGATCGTCGATGGCCACAATCAGGTCGCCGCCCAGCATAATTGGAGTATTCCCGAGGTACGCTCGCTCCGTGCCCGCGCGAAGACCCGCTCCATCGGCGGACCCGCCCGGTGTCACCTGCACGATCAACAGTCCGTAGTCGACCGGCAATCCGATTTCATCCGCCAGTTCGGGGCTGATGGGGATCGTGCGCACGCCGAGCGCGGGCCGCCGCACCCGCCCCAGCGTCATCAGGTCATTGAGCACGGCCTTTGCGGTGTTGATGGGAATGGCAAAGCCGATACCCGCGTTCTGGCCAACATTGGAGAGAATCATGGTATTGATGCCGATGACTTCGCCGTGCCAGTTCATCAAGGGGCCGCCAGAGTTGCCCGGATTGATCGCGGCATCGGTCTGTATGGCTTCGTCAATCATGGCGCCGTTGGGCTCGCGCACCGGGCGGATAGAACTTACGATCCCGCGCGTCATGGTGCCCGCCAGGCCAAACGGATTGCCGATGGCGTATACCTTTTGTCCTACCTGCAAATTGCGCGAATCGCCCAGCACCGCCGGAATCAAATCCGGAGCTTTGATCTGAATCACCGCCAGGTCATGCGGCGGATCAGTACCCACCACCGTCGCCTTGTACTTCTTGCGGTTGTGCAGGGTGACTTCCACCTGCCGCGCGTCGGCGATTACGTGATAGTTGGTCAGGATGTGGCCTTCCTTGTCGATTACGAATCCCGAGCCTTGCCCCTCCTGCGGCACCAGGCCGTAGAAGAAGTCAAAGGTCATGGCGCGCGACGTGACATTCACCACCGAAGGAATATTCTTCTTGTAGACCGAAATGTTGTTTTGTTCTTCGCCGTCAAGCGATTCGCCAGGAGCGGCCTCGGTGATCTCCACCTGTGCCGGGCGGCTCAGCCAGGTCGGGGGATGCAATCCGCCCGCAAGCGAGTTTGAACGCCAGGTGGTGAAGTAGAAGAACGCGCCGGCCAGGGCCAGCGCGAAGATCAAAGGCCGTATGAGCTTCATAATTCAAACCGTCCGAAGGTATGTACGTTGTCGGGGAGTAGAAAGGTCCCGGCTTTGATTCTAAACAATGCTCCGCCAGTAAGCACGCTACCCTGGGCATCGTGGAGTTTCAGCACACGCATGTGGGGACAGCCGCCCTCGGCTGTCCGTCGAGCAAAGCTCGACTGCCCAGCCGGTCAGAACTGGCAAACTGAGACTTAACCCGGTATGCGCTGAGACCGAGTCGCGCGCCTACGTCACGGCAGATTTGCGCTCCAGGTTCAATTCCCGAAGGTAGAGAAACAGCGGCAGCCCAAGCGAAACTCCCACGGTAAGCACCGCAACAACTACCAGCCAGCGCCCTCGAATCCCCAGCCGTACACTCTCGATCCGAGTGAACACCAGCAGCGCCCCGGCCGAAACGATGACATCCATCCCGAAGAACGCGCCGATACGGTTGGCGAACAGCTCGCGAGCGAATAGCGGAAGATTCAGGCCATGCTGAAATACCCATGGAACAAACTGTGAATAAGGAAGCAACCAGCCGACGAAGCAGAGCACGAGGTACAACGTCTTGGGCTTCATGCCCGGATTCTAGCTCATAGATCCACAATCATCGATTCACAGTTCATGCCGAGCGGCGCCTTTTTGCCGCGAAGGACCCGTGTAATTTCTTGCACCCGGTAAATTGCGTAGGTCTTTCGCTTCGCTCATCAGAATGACAATTCGGCGCGTCTGGAGGACTTGTCCGCTTCCTGTCGCAGTTTCTCCCAGACGACCCGCACTTGCTCGCGCGACTGGTCTAGGGAGCCGGAGTTGTCGATTACGTGGTCAGCAGCTTTGATCTTTTCTTCGTCGGGGAGTTGGGCGGCCATGCGGCGGACCACTTCCTTGCGCGCGGCCTCTAGGTCAATCTTCTGGCGGGCGGCAAAGCGGGCGACCCGCTGCTCGGCGTTGCAAGTGACGACAATCAGCCGGTCGAAGTGCTCAACCGCGCCTGCTTCGAGAATCAGCGCCGCCTCGACGATCGCAACAGCGCGCGGATCCTGTGCGCCGATCGCCCGCATCCATTCATCCTGACTGCGAATCACCGCGGGATGCACGATGCGGTTGAGTTCCTCGATGCGTGATGCGCGCTTGCCCTCGGCGTCAGTGGCTGCGCCGAATGCAATCTCAGCCAACTTGGCTCGATTGACGCTGCCATCGGGATTGAGAATGCCGCCGCCGAAATGGCGGACGACTTCGTTATAGACGGCTTCGCCGGGCTGCATCAGCGAATGCGCCATGCGGTCCGCCTGCACCAGATGCGCGCCCAGGGAGACAAACCTCTCGCCGACAACCGACTTACCGGCAGCGATGCCGCCAGTGAGGCCAACTTTCAGCATGCAAACCCCCAAAACGATTTCACCACGGAGACACCGAGCACGGAGAAAACAATTGTTGATGGTTGATTCCCGCTGGTTGAATCAACCTGCCGCCAGGTCGGATCTTGAGAGCGAAGCTTTCCCATCAACCATCAAAACTTAAACAATTGTTTTGTCCCTAACTCCGTGCCTCCGTGGTGGATTCTATGCCCGCGACAGTTCCGGTACGCGGTTTCCCCGCCGCATCTTTGCCGCTTTCACGGTGTTGAACATCAGCATCGCGATGGTCAGCGGGCCCACTCCACCGGGCACGGGGGTGAGGGCGCCTGCAATCTCCGCGACTTCGGGGTGGACGTCGCCAATAAGGGTGGATCCCTTCTTGCGGAACGCTTCTTCCCGTTTGGCGTTGCCGGCGAAAAAGCGCTCGAATTCCGCCGGGTCGGTCACGCTGTTCATCCCAACGTCAATGACGGTCGCGCCTGGCTTCACGAAAGCCCTGGTGATCATCCCGGCGCGGCCGATGGCGGCCACCAGAATGTCGGCGCGCCGGCACACGCCGGGCAGGTCGTGCGTCTTCGAGTGGCATACCGTCACGGTGGCGTTGGCGTTCAGCAGCAGCATGGCGGCTGGCTTGCCCACGATGTCGCTGCGTCCAACAACCACGGCATCACGCCCGGCGATGGGAATGCTGCTGCGCTTCAGGATCTCGATGACACCCGCCGGCGTACAGGGTACAAGCCCGGGACGCTGCGTGGACAGGAATCCGATGTTGACGGGATGGAATCCGTCGACATCCTTGGCCGGGTCAACCGCCATCAGCACTTTTTTCGCATCAACGTGGGCCGGCAGCGGCAACTGCACCAGGATTCCATCAACATCGTCGCGGCGGTTGAGCTCGTCAATCACCGCCAGCAGCTCGGCGGTAGTGGAGGATTCCGGCGGAGCCAGCTTCGCGCTGTAGACGCCAACTTCCTCACAGGCTTTGACTTTGCCGCGCACGTAGATCTCGGACGCAGGGTTGTGTCCGACGAGGACGACGGCCAACCCCGGACGCACCCCAGCGGCTGCCATGGTTCTTACTTCCGCGGCCACTTCGCTGCGGATGTCTTGCGCGATCTTGGTTCCATCGAGGACAGTAGCGGGCATTCGGACTCCGGTGAGATTCTATCGCAACTGCCCCAACCAGCTCTCACCACGGAGGCACCGAAAAGAATAAACAAGGGGAAATTCACCGCCAAGAGGACTGATCCCATTTTCTCGGGTTCCTCCGTGCCTCCATGTCTACGTGGTGCAAAGGGGGTGTGAGCCCGATCACACCCGCCCTTCCGCCCTTGTCGTACAATGCACAGGTCATGATTGCCAAAGACCTACTGGAAATTCTGGTTTGTCCAGCGTGCAAGCAGGCGCTCGAGTACCGCCAAAACCCGGAGACTTTGAAGTGCACGCAGTGCCACCGGGTCTATGCGGTCAAGGACGACATCCCCATCATGCTGGTCGATGAGGCTACGATCGAGCCCTGATTGGACATCGCTGGGAGGGTCAGCGGCTGGAGGGAGATTGTTGATTTCTGATTGTTGATTGAAAGCCTCGAGCCCGCAACGCAAGTATTTCCAATCATCAATCAGCAATCTTCCTGCGAAAGGAAGGTTCCCCTGTGTCTGCACAATACTTTTACTGCACTCAATGTCATAAGAAATATCGCGCGCACCAAAAGCTGTTCGACACCCTGTACGACTTCTCGAAAATGACTCCTGAAGATTGCCCAGACTGCGCCGGCACGCGCGAGTTGCACGTGAATCTTGACTTCCAGCTGGGCGTGGGCGACGGAGACTTCAAGGTTGTTTCCGCATTCCTTCCCGGCAGGCTGGAGTCGTGGCTGGGCGAAGAGGAAGAGGAAGTCACGTTCTACCCGTTCCTGGTGGTGCTTGAAGGTGGGGTGGAACGCAAGCAGTTCTGCTGGATGCCTTACTGGCATGTCGTGGGAAAGGAAGCCCGCTACGGCCAGCACGCGGTCTGCCTCGATCACTCGCAGTTCGAGAGCCTGACCGCGCAAGTGCGGGACAAGGTGCTGGAGCCGGCGTAACTTCTCTGAGCCATCGGCTATCGTCGGGATGGGCAGGCCCGGACGGGAGCGTGTTACGACTCGCAAGTTCGCAGCATAGCTTGTTCTTGTCATCCTTAACGAAGTGAAGAACCGACGTAGTTGCCCGCGCGTGCACAGGTCGTTCGCTTCGCTCAAGAGGACAGTGCATGCTTGTTCTCCGAATTTGAGGCCCGTAGCCACCAGAATTCCGACGCTGGTCCCACCCTTCTAAGCGCCTTAGCGAAGCCGCCAAGGGGAACGCTCGCCCCATCGACTCATCGCCTCTTCGGCCCAAGCCGTGGATTTGTCCTTATGACAGGAAGTGCAGGGATCGGGGATCTTGTACTTGTCGTTCATGGCCGGCGAGATGAACCGGAAAGTGTGGGCATGCACAAATGTGTCCGGAACCCCCTCCGTCTGGATCGCCGGCATGTGACAGGCAATGCACTCGCTTCCAGCACTGCCCTCTTTGTGGTGCGTATGCGCTTCCAGGGTGGCGGTGTGCGGGCCATTCGCCGAGGAGGGCCCATGACAATCCAGGCAGATCTGATTTGCTGGCTTCCGTAATTGCGCATAGTTTGCCGTGCCGTGCACATCGTGGCAGGAGGAGCAGGTGATGCCGTGCTCATACATGACGCTCTGCGCAAAGTCGTTGCCCTGCATGCGGTTCTTGTGCGCAGTGCAGTCCGGGAAGTAATAGAAGGTGGTTTCCCCCAGCTTGCAGTCCTCAAGTTTCCAATAGTCCTGCAGCCTTAGACCGACGCGGTAGCCGACCGGCCAGTCGTAAAGCTTTCCCTCAATAGGGTTGGTCTGGGGCTGTCCCTGGGAATGGCACTGGACGCAGGTGTCGTTGGCTGCCACCGGATCCATTTGCGCGGGATTCACCATATTGCCACGGGTGGGATGCGCGACGTGCTCGCTGCCCGGTCCATGGCAGCGTTCACACCCGACGTTCCATTCCGCCACCTGTTTGGTGTGGATGTTGTAAGCGACGGAGTGGCAACCGTCGCAAGTGGGGCCGGTCGGCCGCTGCATGTTGTCCGGGGGATAGAGCGCTCCCCACCAGTCTCCGCCCGTCGCCGGGACCATATAAGGACGCCAGGTGCGGTTCCCGACCACCCACTGCACCGGCAACGGAAAATAGTCGTCACCCACCTTGGTGAAATAGCGCTGCTTCCACAAGCTGCCGTAAACGAAGGCAACCTGGTCCTGAGTGAACCTGGCGACATGGTTGGTGGCGAGGTTGGGAATGATGGCCTCAGGATGCGTGCGCGGGTCCCGAATAACGTTCGCCATGGGCGTCTTCTTCCAGCGGGCATAGATCTCGGCATGGCATTTCTCGCAAGCCGCGGAGCCGACGTAGTGTGCCGAACCGGCGGCCGCCGCCGCCTGCGATTGCTCTTCCTTGGTAAGCGGCCGAAGGCTCCTAATAAATAGGACGAGTTTCCAGCTGTTAGCGGAGGATTCCAGGTGCGGATTGCCCCAGGCCGGCATTCCTGTCAGTTGGACTCCGTTCTCAACGATGTAGTGGATTTCGCCGTCGCTGAGTCTCTGGCACGCAGCCGCGCGCAGATCGGGCACTCTTGGGTAGAGGTTCAGCCCCATTTGTGTCATCCCACTGCCATCGATGCCGTGACAGGCTGCGCACTGGGTTAAGAACGACTCCCGGCCTTCCTGCAGGATTTCCGGAGTCGCCGCGAGGGGATTCTTCGCGCTTCGTTCGGGGGAGGGAATCGCCAGGTCTCGCAGGGTTCGGGCAAGCGCCGATTCCCACCCGGAAGGGGTAGAGGTAGCGCGGAAACCCCGCCGTATCAATAAGACACCGCCGACGGCTCCCACAACTGCGACCATGAGAAGCACTAGAAGAAGCGCTTTCACGACTTTCATGTTTTTTCACTTTCGATCAAGGATCGACCGCTCTCCGATTCAGTCCTTGGCGCCGCCCATTTTATTCGACGAATGTCCCCAACCGCTCGGCGTTTCGCGAGAAGTCTGCGGGCTCTGGGGACTGGGGGATTGTTCACACAACCCGTCTCTAAACGACACATTGTGTCACTCGTGCGATTACTTTTGGGTACCAAGGAAACCTAGGAGCCGCAGAAAGGGCTCTTGGGGTTGCCCGCAACTTTCGATATCCACAGGGGTTAAATGAAACCAGAGGGGCTTGGGGACCGTAATAGGAAAAGTAGGGCAATTGCGGCAGCAGAATTGCATGCAACTTCAGTAGCTGCCGATGAGTCTAATACGGCAAGGATGTAGAAGGTCGGAGTCGGAGGTGATGACGACCATGACGAACGAGAAGATGAACGACAAAGACAGATTCACGATGACCGAACTGGCGGCGCTCCGGAATGATCTGCTCCAGGGTGGCATGATCGATTCCTACGAGGCAGCCGAATTGCTCCAGGTGTTTCTGATGGGCCGCGGCTATGGGGTTTCGCCCAAGGCAGCGCTGGACGCGGCGGGCCGGGTCGAGATGGCGGGGTGCGCCCTGCCGGTCCTGCAGTTCGAACTGGAAAACCTGGCGATGGTGATGTAAAGGCTCCGTGCGGCGCGGGCCGGTGACCCCGTGGCGCAAAATCAGGCTTGCAGCTGAGACGGAAGACGCAAAGCTTAGGATTGGAAAGCGCGGGAATGGAACGCGAGTTCCTGGCTTTTGACATCCTGGGTCGGCGATCGAAACAAGACCGATCGAACCAGTTCCACAGCAAGTAGAGCCGGGCCAACCAGCCCGGCTTTGTGGCTTTTAGAGGGCGTTATCCGGGCTGCGTACGCGCAGCTTCTGGCGGAAGATCCCAAAGAACCCTCTCAGCTATCTTTGCGGTAGAGGAGGTCGCGCATCGCTTGTCTGCGCGCTTCGTTTGCCTCCTTCACAGTCTTGCGCTCGTCGGCGTCCATACTTTGCTTCGTTTTCACGTCGGCGGCTTCGGGTTCGCTACAAGCTGGGCAGCGGTTCGCAAAACCGGGTTTCTCCGGCCTCAGTTCGAACTCTTCCGAGCAGACGGCGCAGACTCGAATCGGAAATGCCATCCCGCTATTATGATACAATCCGCGCCCGTTTTTCTTGCCTTGCAACCCTGAGATCGAAGCGCCGCAAAAGGAAATGATTCAATACCCCTGTTACCGCATCGTCTATACCACCCGATCGGAGTTGGGGCGAGTCGGGTCCCCAATACAGGCCCGACGTCTGTTCCGGTCTGTAGGGTTGCTCTTTCGAGCAGGCTCATGGAAATGAGCGGACGGTTGAAATCAGGCCGGAGCACAAGTTGAAAATTGGCCGACTCGGGTCAACAGGTGAGGCGATTTGTCGACAGGCATCCCTCAAAAGCCATCGTCCCACATGAGAGCCAAAGGTCAGGGCTGGGAGGTCGATAATTCTGCGACCCGCACGATGGTGCATTCTACTTGCTTGCCGGTGGTACTCTTCAACTTGCCTTTGTTGCCGCCGATCTCGTATTTGAGGTCGCTGCCCACAACGAAATCGGTCGCTTTCAAGGACTGCTTCTCATTCGTGCGGCAGGTGTACTGCTTACCCGAAGCCGTGAAGGAAAGATCGTACTGCTGATTCTTGTGGTTCTTGTCGGTTGTTCCCGTCGGCTGGACATCCTTCAGAGTGGTTGTGCCCTCGAGCTTCGATCCCGCCGCTGCCGTGATCGCTATCGCCATCACGAGGAACGCAACTGAATACCCATTACGCATGATCCCACCTCCGAGTTGATTGTACGTTGAGGAAAGTGATCGCTGCCATAGTTTCCGGGTTCCGAAGTGCCCGGCCGCAGTTGTGCTTGAGGAACGGCTTCACAGGCGATTCATCAACCCCAGAATTGCTGGCTCAAGCCGCTGTGATCGGCACGCTGCGGCTGCTCATCTCAGGTAAACTATCCGTGAGCCTCTCATTCTTTCTGCGAAATGATTAACGGCAAGCGCATCGCGGTCGTCATGCCCGCCTACAATGCGGAAAAGACTCTGCAGGTCACGGTGGGAGAAGTGCCCGACCTGGTCGACACCTGCATCCTGGTGGACGACCACAGTTCCGACCAGACCGTGGAACTTGCCCACCGTCTGGGATTGCTGGTGTACCAGCACGACCGCAACTACGGATACGGACGCAACCAGATGACCTGCTACCGCGAGGCGCTGGCCGCGGGCGCAGACGTTGTCATCATGCTCCATCCCGACTATCAGTACACGCCCCTGTTGATCACGGCCATGGCGAGCATGGTCGCCTACGATGTGTATGACGTGGTGCTGGGATCGCGCATCATCGGAGGACGGGCGCTGCTCGGCGGCATGCCCATTTACAAATACATCGCCAACCGGCTGCTCACCGCATTCGAGAATATGTTTCTCGGCGTGAAGCTCTCCGAGTACCACACCGGATACCGCGCCTTCAGCCGCAAGGTCCTCACCGAGTTGCCGCTGCTGGAGAACTCCGACGACTTTGTCTTCGACAATCAGATGCTGGCGCAATGCGTGCTCTTCGGCTTCCGCATTGGAGAAGTCTCCTGCCCCACGAAGTATTTCAAAGAGGCTTCGTCCATCAACTTTCGCCGCAGCGTGAAGTACGGGTTCGGGGTGCTGGCCACGACCTTGGAGTTCGCCCTGCAGCAGATCGGATTGGTTCACGCGCGGCGCTTCAGCGACAAAGGGCGCAAACTGGAAGAAGGCGGCGAAGGTTACTACACCGCTCGCTCGGAACCTTTGCGGCCAGCCTGACCGCTTGCTGCAAGGTACGCGATTACGCCGTTCGACCTTCTGAAACCTGCTAGATTTCTCTTCGATCTTCAGAGCCTGGAATGTCCGAATCCCAAAACAAACCGCAAGCGGGATCATCGGGCCGGGGCGATTGGTCCGCCGCGAACCTGGCCACCCTGGCCCTGCTCAGTGTGTTTGCATTTTTGATCGTGGGTTACCACCCAGGTCTGGAAGACGACGCCTTTTACCTGGCGGCGATCAAACGGAATCTGAACCCGTCCCTGTTCCCGCACGACGCGGACTTTTTCCGGCTGCAGTTTCAGGCCACGATCTTCGACAAGCTGATCGCGTGGTCGGTGCGTTTGACCCACGTGCCGTTAGCGTGGGCGGCGCTGGTGTGGCAGTTTGCCGCCATCTTTTTTGTTGTGCACGGTTGCTGGCGGATCAGCCGCCGTTGCTTTTCCCGTCCCGAGGCGCAATGGGCCGCGGTGACCATGATCGCAGCATTGCTTACGCTGCCCGTGTCCGGCACCGCGATCAGTCTCGTCGATCAGCATCTTCATCCCCGCACGCTGGCCACGGCTGCGATTTTGGCTGCGGTCGTTGCTGTTCTGGATCGGCGGCTCTGGCAGGCTGGAGTTCTGCTCGCCATCGCGTTTTCCATTCATGCCATCATGGCCAGCTTCGGGATCTCCCTTTGCGCATTTCTGCTCTGGAACCAGCGAGCATCGCGGCGGCACGGTCAACTCTGCCCGCCAATTGCCGCTGCTCTGCTGATGCCGATGGGGTGGATTTTCGAACCCGCTTCGGACCCGTGGCGCCAGGCGGCTGCGACTTGTGGTTTCTACTTTCTTGCGCACTGGACCTGGTATGAATGGCTGGGCGTCTTTGCCCCACTCATCCTTCTGTTTGCCTTCTGGCGTTTTCTGTCGCATCGCCGCGATGCGGACGGCAAGCACTCGGCTTTGCCCCTGCTGGTGTTCAGTCTCCTCTACTACGGAGTCTTCCAAACCGTGGTGGGACTTGTCATCATGCTTCCGCCCCAGTTCGAGCGACTGCGGCCGTTTGAGCCGATGCGCTATCTGCACCTGTTCTATGTGTTTTTCTTTCTGATCGCAGGTGGGCTCCTGGGACGCTACGTGCTCAGGCGGCACGTCTATCGATGGGCACTTTTGTTTGTTCCGCTGAGCGCAGGCATGTTTTACGCCCAGCGTCAGATGTATCCCGCGACGGTGCATCTGGAGTTTCCCGGCGTCGCGCCGGAAAATGCCTGGCTGCAGGCCTTCACCTGGATTCAGCAAAACACGCCGGTGGACAGCCTGTTTGCGGTCGATCCCAACTACATCGAGTTGCCGGGTGAGGACTATCACGGATTCCGCGCGCTTGCGGAACGCAGCGTGCTCGCCGACTACGGAAAAGATGGCGGCATGGCCGCCCGTGTCCCAAGGCTCGCGCCGCGCTGGCTGAAGGAAGTGACGGCGCAACGAGGCTGGGAGAATTTTCAAGCCGCAGATTTCCAGCGACTCAAGGCCGAGTTCGGTGTGACGTGGGTGATCGTCTCTCGCCCAGATGCGCTGTTCTCGAATGCGCCGAGCGACGCAGCGCAAGTTCAGAGCGCGATGGGAATGAGCTGCCCTTATCGGAACCGTCAGCTCGAAGTGTGCCGTCTATACTAAGAAAGTAGCGCCGGAGTCTCGCCGGCTGTCGCGGGAGCTTGCCCCGATCCTGTCGGAGGGTCGACTCGCCTCCGCTTGCAAGTGCCAGCAACTCATGTCAACGGAAACGCCCTCTTCAACCCGCAATCCCTATGTCCTGATGGTGCTCGTCGCCCTGGCGGTCCGGCTCGCGGTCATCCCTTTCGTCTACCAGGAATGGATGGATCCCTTTGTGCTGGAGCATTGGGCGTTCGGAAGAATTGCCCGCTCCATCGCTTCCGGACACGGCTTCGGCAGCCCGTTTGCCGACACAGGGCTGTCTGCACTCTTGCCGCCGGTGTACTCCTACCTGCTGGCTGGCATTTTCAAGATCTTCGGGATCGAGACCCTGACCTCGGTGATCGCGGCGCTCTCTTTGAACAGCGTGTTTTCAGCATTGACTTGCGTACCAGTTTTTCTCCTGGCCCGGCAGGCGTTCGGCGAACGCGTGGCCAAGTGGGCGGGATGGGGATGGGCGTTTTCTCCTTACGGCGTTTATTACGGAGCCGACTGGGCGTGGTCCACTTGCCTGGTCACGCTCGAACTCTGTTGGCTTTTTCTGTTTGCGTGGCGCCTGGAAAATTCTTCACGCACGCGAGACTGGCTGCTCTTCGGTGCGCTGTGCGGTTTCGCTGCGCTTACCGAGCCGGTCGTGCTCGCGGTTGTTCCGCTGCTCGGGCTATGGACGCTCTACCGCCGCTACCGGCTGGCCCGGCCCTGGAGAGTTCAGTTGATCGCCGTCGCCTTCGCTGGGATCGCGATGCTGGCGCCGTGGCTGATGCGCAACTACCTGCTGTTCCATAAATTCATTCCGGTTCGCAGCGGCTTCGGGCTCGAACTCTACATCGGCAACAACGGCTATTCCGAGCACTGGGTGAACCGCGCTCTCCATCCTAACCACAGCGCCGCCGAACTCTCTGAGTACGGCCGCGTGGGGGAGGTTGCCTACATGGATCACAAAAGCCAGCAGGCGAAAGATTACATCCGCCGCCATCCTGCCTGGTTCGCGTGGATGACGTTGCGGCGCATCGTCTATCTGTGGACAGGATACTGGAGTTTCGACCGCGCCTATCTGAAGGACGAGCCGCTCGATCCTCCTAACATTTTCGTGAACACGACCATGACGATCCTCGGACTCTGGGGCCTGCGGCGGGTCTGGCAGCGCGATCGCGCGTTGGCGGTGCGATTTTTGATTGTTCTTTTCTTCTTCCCGCTCACCTACTACTTCTCTCACCCGGAGACTTATTACTTTCGGCCGGTCGATCCGCTCATTGTGGTTTTGGCGGCGGTGGCCGTGGCGGGGGGCTCCCGGAAATCCCACGCGTTGCAGCCTGTCGCGAGCGGGGTTTAACATCTAACTGGCGATGGCGAACGCAACGCTCTTACCTTCCACCACTCAGCGCCGCTTCACGATTGGATTCAACGAAATCCTGAGCTTCGCCTACGACGCTTTCTGCAGCAACAAGCTGCAATTCACGCTGACGTCCCTGGCCATGGCGGTAGGCACGGCCTCGGTGATCCTGGTGGCCACGATCGGCCTCACCGGCAAGCAGTACATCCTGCGCCAGTTGCAATCGATCGGCACCAACATGATTTATGCCGACTACCAGGGTGGAGCGCAGCGCATCGACTCGACGCCCGATCCCATGACCGTGGAAGATGTGCAGGCTGTCCGGGAGCAGGTCTCCAGCGTAGTGGCCGCTTCTCCGACCGTCGCCTTGGGAGACCGCATCAGTGTCGGAGCCGGAAAACAGAGCGACATCCTCGTCCTCGGCGTCGATCCGGCGTATATGCGGGTACGCAATCTGAAGGTTCTCGCCGGGCGATTTTTCGATTCCGAAGATTCCTCTGGCCGCAACAAGGTCGGGGTGATCACGGAGAAACTGGCGCAGAAACTTTATGGCGCTAGCCCGGTGGCAATCGGCCAGATTATCAAGCTGAGTGGGGGGCTTCCGTTTACGATTGTGGGAGTGTTCAAGGAAAGCGTGGACACCTTCGGACAGTCAGAAATACAGGAAGACACCATGCTGATCCCTTACACGGTCAGCCGTTTCTTCACGCCGACCGCCGCTGTGTATGAAATTTACTTTTCGGTGGCCACGGCGCAGGACGTAGTTCCCGCCACCGCCGCAATTAAGCGTGTGCTGCAATCGCGGCATCGTCCCGAATCGGTTTACAGTGTGCAGAACCTGAACCAGTTGCTCACGGTGGCGGGAAAAATTGCCGATGCTCTAACTCTGATCCTCATGCTGGTTGCCTTCGTCACGCTGCTGGTGAGCGGCATCGGCATCATGAACATTATGCTGGCGACGGTGACGTCGCGCATCCGCGAGATTGGGATCCGCAAGGCCATCGGCGCCACGAACCGCGCTATTCGTTTCCAGTTTTTGGCGGAAGCCATTTTGATTTCGCTGGCCGGAGGCATCGCCGGAATTATTGCCGGCCTGTCCATTCCCTACTCGGTGCGCTTCCTCACCGACTACCGGATGCCAATCTCCGGCCTCTCGGCGATCATCGCCATTGTTGTGTCCACGATTGTCGGGATCATCTTCGGTACGGTCCCGGCCACGCGCGCCTCGCAGCTCGACCCGGTCGAAAGCTTGCGCTACGAGTGACGGTGTTTGGGTGTTCTCTATACGGAGCCTTTTAGTACCGGCCTCCGCTTCCCGTCCAGGCATCCGCTTACTTTATGTTGTCGAGGATGGAGCCGACGATTCCTCCGACCACGCCGCCTTCCACTGCCTGTCTCGGAGCCTCGCGCGGTAAGTACCTCTCGATTGCGTGCGCCAGCTTGGCGATGGGCAGGGTCTGCAGCCAGATTCTGCCGGGACCGGTGAGCGCCGCCAGAAAGATTCCGTCGCCGCCGAAGATCATGTTCTTGATGCCGGGCACGGTGGTGATCTGGAACGAGACGCTGGCTTGAAAGGCGCCCACGTGGCCGGGGTGAACGCGCAAAGTTTCGCCGGGTTGAAGATCGCGCACGACCAGTTCTCCGGAAAGTTCAAGCCAGGCGGTGCCCTGTCCGCTCGCCTTTTGCAGCAGGAAGCCGTCGCCACCGAAAATTCCCGCGCCCAGCGATTGCTGGAAGGCAACTCCAATTTGAACCTGCGGAGTGGCGCAAAGGAAGCCGTTGCGGTGAATCATGTATTCGTGTCCCGGCGAAACTTCCACGGGGACGATGTGGCCGGGAAGCTTGGTCGCGAAGGCGAGCTCACCGGCGGCGCCGATCGCCCGGTATTCGGTCATAAACAGAGATCCACCGCCGGCCACACGTTTGAGCACTCCGAACAGTCCTCCGCCACCGCCAAACTGGGTGTGCGTCGTCATCTGGATCGAACTCCCCATCCAAGAGAGTTCTCCGGCTTCGGAGATGATGGATTCGTTGGGCTCCAGGGCAAACTCCAGAACGGGCATGGTGGTTCCGGTGATGCGGCTCTGCATGACGGATTCTCCTCAGATACAGGTTTGGGTACGGCCGGACGCGCGACCTGGTTCCAGTTCGCGGAAAGCCTGAGAGTATATCAAGGGACGGATTGTGTATTCCCTAAGACGGAGCAGTCCGGCAGCGATAGACCGCGCCGACAGCTGCGGCATGAGTTAACATCCTAGAAAATCGAGGAGCAATGCAAAAACTCAGCTACGGTTATCGCCTGGTCGTCTTTGCCGCGATTCTTGCCATGGGTGTTGCTCGCGCGCCCGCCCAAGCTGGCACGGAACCGGAAGTCATACTCATTGATGGAAATGGCCCGTCGCATCCTTTCCCGCATTTCTGGGAGAAAATGTTTGGTTCGGGGCGCGCCATCCTGACGCTACGCGAGAGCTACCGCCGCGATCTGCAAGCGGCGCGACAGATTACCGGCTTGGAGTACGTACGATTCCATGCCATCTTCCACGATGAGGTTGGCGTCTACGACGAAGATGCGCAGGGAAATCCGGTTTACAACTTTTCCTATGTGGACCAGATCTACGACGGCCTGCTCGCGGCAGGCGTGCGTCCTTTCGTGGAACTCAGCTTCATGCCGAAGAAACTCGCGGCCCGCGATGCTCCGCACTCCTTCTGGTACCAGCAGAACGTCTCCCCACCCAAAGACTTTGTGAAGTGGGACACGCTGGTCACAAGGTTTACCCAGCATCTCGTGGAACGTTACGGCATCGACGAGGTGTCGAAGTGGTATTTCGAGGTATGGAACGAGCCCAATATTGATTTCTGGGCAGGAGATCCCAAGCAGGTAACGTATTGGGACCTCTATGACCACACCGCGCGCGCCATCAAAGCTGTGAACTCGCGCCTGCGCGTCGGCGGGCCCTCGACTGCGCAAGCCGCATGGGCGGACGCGTTCATTCAGCATTGCGTTGAAAACAAAGTTCCGGTGGATTTCGTGTCCTCGCATGTGTATGGCAACGACAAAGCGGAGGATGTGTTCGGCACGAGCGAGAAGATTCCGCGGAACCAGATGGTCTGCCGCGCGGTGAAGAAGGTTCACGATCAGATCCAGGCTTCGGCGAGGCCCCATCTTCCGCTGATCTGGAGCGAATTCAACGCCAGCTACATGGCCGAACCCGCGGTCACTGATACGGTCTACATGGGACCATGGCTGGCCGATACGATCCGGCAGTGCGACGGGTTGGTGGAGGTGATGTCGTACTGGACATTTTCCGACGTGTTTGAGGAACAGGGCGTCGTGAAACAACCTTTCTACGGCGGGTTCGGACTGCTTGCCGAGGGTGGGATTCCCAAGCCCGCGTACGCAGCTTTCGAGTTGCTGCACACGCTCGGAAACGAGCGCATCGCGATCCAATCCGACACCGCGCTGGTCACGCGCACGAAGGACGGCTCTTTGGTGCTCGCCGTGTGGAACTACGCTCCACCCGAGCAGGCCGGCATTCCAAAGACAGTCACCTTAAGATTCAAGGGAGTTAGCGGCCGGCACGCCTCCATTGCACGGGTCGACCGCGAACACGGCGATGGGCACTCCGCGTATGAAAAGATGGGAGCACCGCCTTACCCAACCCAGGCCCAGATCGCAGCGCTGCGCCAAGCTGCCCGGTTGCCCGCGCCCGAGAGCCTCGAACTGCGGAACGGAGAATTAACGCTCACCTTGCCGCCCTACGGATTGGCGGTGATAGAGGTGAAGTAGAGGCGGACGAACCTGTTTCGGCGCGGGATTTACGACCCCCAAACAGAAATGATCACGCCGCCGGCGACGATTAGCGAACCGCCTAAGACAACCGGCAAGGTAGGAGTCTGACCGAACCTTACGCGGGCGACGATCTGGGCCAGCAGAAAGAACAGAACCACGTACACGCCCAGCAATTTGCCGAAATCCCAGCGTGGCGTGTTGACCACCAGCCCGTAAGCGGCGAGGGAGGCAGCGCCGGTGAGAAAGGCCATCGTCCGGCTCGTCCCGGAGGAACGATATAGAGCCGTCTGAAAGCTGGAATCGCCATAGGCTTCGAGAAAGGCCGCAATCGAGAGAATGAGGAGCGCGCCACTGCGATGTGCGACGATGTGGTCCAGAAAGTTTCTCATAGGGTGCAAAAACGTAACGCCATTGTAGTGAGAAAGGACCGCGTTCTAACTCGTTCTTCTTCTAAGCGCGATAAAAAAAATCGATTGGACGGACAACTACTGCGGCATTAGTTTTCTGATGATTGAGGATCAACCCCCAGGGCGGGCCAGTGTGGGAGCTCGTTTGCTCACTGTTTTTTCGCAGTCCAGAACTCTCAGGCAATTCTCACGGGACGGGTCGGGATGAAGCTTGCCGGGTTTTTGCTATTGCTGTCGGGATGGATCATCGTCGTCTCGACGTTACCTCTGCTGCCGTCTCTGCAAACCCGCGCCGCTTTCGCCCTGGCTGGGATGGGCGTGGAGCTGATCGGGTTGGCGCTGGTGGTCCGCGCTCACAGGGTTCAAAAAGGATAATGGGTGGCTCCTTCCCTTCCTGAAACTTCCGCGCTACTCTGCCTGGTCCTGATTCTGCTCGTTCCGCTTGCCGGTACCGGGCTTGCACTGGTCAACACTGGACTCGCCCGGTCGCGCAGTGCGGCGCACATCATGCTGGCCTCGCTGTGCGTCTTTGCCGTTGCCGCAATCGCCTACGTCATCTTCGGATTCTCGTGGCAGGGAACTGCGGGGAGCCCTGCGCACGTCCTCTTGATCGGAGGCCGGGCATGGAACTGGATCGCGGCCGAGCCGCTTTTTCTGCGTGGCCTGCACCTTGACCTGTCGCCCGCATCACTGGTGTTGCTTCTGCAGATATTCAGCGTGGGGGTGGCGGCAATGATTCCTCTCGGCGCAGGAGCAGAGCGCTGGAAGCTGGGTGCATCGTGCGTTTCCACGATCGTGCTGGCAGGATGGACCTACCCTGTGTTCGCCCATTGGGTGTGGAGCGAAGGCTGGCTGGCGCAACTCGGATCAGCCTACGGGCTGGGACAAGGGTTTGTGGACAGCGGCGGCTCAGGCACGATTCAGGTGATGGGCGGGCTGAGCGCGTTGTCCATCGCGTGGATTCTCGGCCCACGCCGCGGGAAATATTCGTCCGAGGGAGGCCCCGCCGCAATTCCAGCTCACAATATCGTGCTGGTGCTGGCCGGGTGCCTGCTGGCGTGGATGGGATGGCTCGGTCTGAATTCAGCGGGCGCGATTTTATTCAACCAGCGGGACATCTCAGCCGTCGTGCTGATCGCGGTAAACACGACGCTGTCAGCAGCGGCGGCGGGGCTAACGGCAGCCATGGTTACGAAGCACCGGTTTGGCCGCCCGGATGCATCGTTAGTGGCCAACGGGTGGATGGCGGGCCTGGTCGCCAGCAGTGGGGCGGCGGCATTTCTGAAGCCGCCGACGGCGATCCTGGCAGGTGCGGTGGCGGGCGCGTTGGTGGTTTTTGCGATCGACCAACTTGAGTTTCGCCTCAGCATCGACGACCCGGGCGGGGCGATTTCCGTACACGCCATCGCTGGCCTCTGGGGCCTTGTTTCCGTCGCTCTTTTGTCGGATGCTGGAGCCGGATCAAGCGGGCAATGGCTGGCACAACTGATCGGAATCGCGACTCTACTGGGTTTGGTTCTTCCTTTAACCTACGCCTTGAACTGGCTGATCGATCGCATATACCCGCAGCGCGTGGACGAAGAAGGGGAGGGGCAAGGGTTGGATCTCTACGAACTGGGCGCCGGCGCCTACCCTGAGTTTGTCGTACATAGCGACGAGTTCGGTCAGCGTTGAGTCCAGACTTTTCCTGTGCGGGTGGACCAGACTGCCTTAGTTGTGGCGCGCCACGTAGAGAAGCAGCCAAAAAATCACCACCGGAATCAAGGCCAGCCCGACGTAGAGCAGGACCTGCCTGCTGCGGGGCTGGCGGCGGTCTTTCCAGTTGTGAAGTTCCGGACGCGCCGCAACTCCTACTTTGTCTTGATGTTGAAGGTCCCGGGCAAAGTCGCGGGCCGACACGTAACGGTTCTTGGGATCACGCTCCATGGCGCGGTAGATGATCTCCTGCAATTCGTTCGTAATGGAGGGATCAATTTCGCGCGGCGGGACCGGATTGTTTAACAAGCGATCGTTCATGACCAGGAAGGCGTTCTCGCCCGAGAACGGCACTTTCCCCGTCAGCATCTCGTAGAGCATGACACCCAACGCATAGAGGTCGCTACGCGCATCTCCACGTTTGCCCTTGACCTGCTCCGGTGAAATATAGTCCGGCGTTCCCATGGTCTGGGAGAGTTTTGCGAACGTTAGCCGGCGCGATTTGGCGTTGGCCGCGATGCCGAAGTCAATCAGCTTGATGTTGTCGTTGGCATCGACCATCACGTTTTCCGGCTTCAAATCACGATGCACCACGCCGCGCGAGTGGATGTATTCCAGCGTGTCCAGAATACGCAATGTCAACTGCACGGCCCGTTCCGGCGGCAATGTTTTTTGCTCGTCGAGAATCTTCCGTAGCAGGACCCCATCCACCCACTCCATGACCATGTACACGCGGCTGCGATCTTCGTCAGCGAAGACCTTCATCACGCCGGGATGGTCCAAAAGCTTGCCGATCTCTTCCTCGCGATGGAAGCGGTCGAACAGGGCGGGATCGCTTTCTACTTCAGGATGCGGGATTTTGATGGCGACCTGGCGGCCGTTTCGAAGGTCGGTGCCACGATAGATGGAGGCCATGCCGCTCCGGGCGACAAGGGCCTCAATCCGGTAGTGATCGAGCTGATCGCCCGAATGAAGAGTCATCGTAATCAGAGTGACAGAGGTTGCGAGGCCGCGAATGCCAGGCGCTCCGATGCTGAGACAACTCCATCATGCCAGAAAAACTGTAAGGAGTGCATAAAGAATGGTCCGTGGTCCCGTTGGTCAGTGAAGTTTGTAAGGCCGGCCGCGGTACATCCCCATGCGTTCCACGTCGCGAATGCGAATCAGTTGAACGCTGACATTGTCGTCGCCGCCCTGATCGTTCGCGCTGCTGACAAGTTCTCGGGCGGCCGCCTCGAGGTCCTTGTGGCGGACAACGGTGGCTGCGATTTCATCGTCCGACACAACACCGTGCAATCCGTCGGAACATAGCAGGAGTACGTCGCCCGGCTGCAACTGGACGTCGTCGATTTCGACCTTGACGAATAATCCGCTACCCAGGGAGCGGCTCAACATGTGACGCGTGGGCACCGAGTTCGCGTCCTTTTTGGAAAGCAGGCCGAGGCGAAGCTGCTCGTTAGCGACAGTGTGATCGTGGGTGATCAAGCGGGGCTTCTGGTTGCGGATCAGATAACACCGTGAATCGCCGACATGAGCGATGGCGGCGCGATCAAAACGCAAGGCACAGGCCACGACCGTCGAGGACATGCCCGCACCCGCCGGACCGGCCAACGCTTCGGTTTCACAGATGCGCGCATTCGCCGCCTGCACCACTCGGTTCAGCAGCGCGCTGTGGGATTCCAGGGCGGGCGCGCGCCGGAAGCCGGCAACCACTTCCTCAACCGCGGCCCGGGAGGCTACTTCTCCCTGTCGCTGCCCGCCAACGCCGTCGGCCAGCACAAACAACCACCCCTGAGAGCGCATGAGAGCGGGTGAGGCTGGGAGCACGTGCCCGAGATAGTCTTCATTGCGCGGGCGAACCGGGCCCACATCCGAAAGTTGTGAGAACTCGACGTCGAGCATAGGAACTGCCTGGCACCCAGCGGAGCACTTGTTTTGGACCGACGCATTGAAACTGCAATGCTATCAAGTTGCGCTTACATGCCAAAGCCTGGCAGCGGTTCGGCTGCCAGGCTGGCACTTTCGCGGCTACTCTACGGTTCCTCAGGCCGCCGACGTACGGCCATCAACCAGCGTTGTCCTTCCGCCAGCCTTGCTGGCTCGCAGGAAATAGATCCCCCCGTAGATCGCCCAGACCAAAGCGAATCCCAAGGCCAGCAGGGGTTCCATCTTTGTGCCGTAGCCCATGAACGGACCGACCAGATAGAACGCCATGCACACCAGGTTGGCGAGGAGTCCGAAAACCGGAATCAGGAGATGCCGCACGAACCGGTATTGCGGATGCTTGTGGAAACAGACGATGCAAGTGACACAGCTCAACATATAGAGCAGGAACGTACCGAAGTTCGAAGCCAACGTCATAGTCAGAAAGGAATTCGGTAATGCCGCCATTTTGTCGTGAGTTGAGTATCCGAAACTGGACCAGAAGCCATGGGGCAATGCCTGGATTGCCGTGTCCGCTGGCGCTGCTCCGTCGCCGAAGTACATCACCACCGTGATGCATCCGACCACAGCCGAAATCACGGCCAGCATCCAGATGGCACGATGTGGGGTTGCATTTTCCGCATGTAACAATCCCATGGAATCCGGCAACTCTTTGTCCTTTCCCATGGCGTAGGTCACGCGCGCCCCAGTGTTCATGCAGGACAGCGTGGTGCCGATCAGCGCCAGAAACACGGTCGCTGCCTCCACCAGCATGAAGATTCGTCCTCGACCTGGGCCGAACAAGGTGTCCCCCACCAAGATCATCAGGTCCCCAATAGGAGCGGCCGACGCCGCCGCATTCGCCATCGTGTATCCATTGTTCAGGACATAGTTTGCTGCGAAATACTCGAACAGATAGCAGAAGCAGCTCTGCACCAGAAGCGAAGTGATGACCGCAATAGGGACATCGCGCTTGGCATTCTTCGCCTCGCCACCCATCGAGGTCACCGACTCAAATCCCACCAGAATCAAGATGGCGATCGTAGCCTGAACAAACATCCAACCAAAATTATGCATGCGTACCACGGACGCGGCGTTGGGATGGGAAACAAACGCTCCGCTGGAGTCGTGTTCGGGATAACTGATGCGAAATGGAACGGGCTTTTCGGTGGCGTCCAGTTTGGGCTGCGGTACACCGTTCACGTCGCGCACGACAACATCGTTCGCCTGACCGTTCACCGTCTGTGAGGTCGTGGCATATTCATAGCTGTAAGAGGCGCTGGTTTGAGGATCAAACTGGTAGCTGGTGCTGCCCGCTGGGTGGCTCATGCGGTAGTTCAACGCCACCACGGAGAACAAGAGCAGGGCGCTAATCTGAATGATGTTGATGGCGATGTTCACCGAAGTCGAACCATTGACGCCTCGATGAGCGATATAGGCCACGCCAAACGAAAACACCACCGCGACCAGCATCATGAACATCGGACCAGGATTGCTGCTGCTCATGAAGTTCGGCCAGATGGCCCCCACGAGATAGCCGGAGATCACCCCGATCACACCGACCATCACTCCCGGATAGAGCCAGTAGTAAAGATGCGATCCCCAGCCCACGATGAACTTGGCGAGCCGGGCGTAGGGCCACGCCGTTTCGTGATTCAGGAACGACTGCTCCGCGAAGTAATAGGAACTGCCGGTCCCGGGATACAACTTGGCCATTTCGGCATAACAGACGGCGGTTGCCAGACACAGCGCCGTGGCAAACACAATGCCGATCCACATGGCCGGACCGGTTGCGCCCGCTGCGGACTGCCCGGCAAAGGTCAGCCACAGGAAGGCGCCGGGAGCAATCAGGGCCATGGCATTCATCGTCAAGCCTGTCAGCCCTAGGGTCTTTTTCATCTCTGTATTGGTCTCTGCCATCTCTATTCTCCTGGGATTAATCCTCTTTTCACGAAACCAGTCTCTGTGGCTAGCTCCTGCCTTAAAGCAGCGGCCGCTGAGCGAGATCTTTTCATCATTTAAGTTGCACACTCCCCCTCGGGTGCGAATGCACCGGAGGTCCGAGCCCATCGGTTCCCAGCAGGCCGACCTTAGCGACCAGTAAAGCCGGAGTCCAACTCATACTTTTTCTGCGATGCATCGAAAGTTCTTTGAAAACTGGAATTTATGCCGGCTATAAGAAAGGCTTATGGCTGAATTGCAGTCAGACGACTGGAGAACCTGCCGCTTAAGAAGTGTCGAGAAAGACAGGAAGTCGCGACGAGTAATTCCGTTTGCTGTGGTGCCGGGAGGGAGATTTTCTTGAATCCGTTTCCCGCCGCCAATGGTATCAGCAAGATGCAGTGTTTTGCGTGACTTGAGCCTTTTCGCGCCTCGGTTACGTCCGATCTGACCGTCTTCAGCCGACATTTCCGGCAGGAAACGGCAGGGAGAATTCCAACAAAAACCGCAGCGACGCCTACGCTGGGGTCTAATGTCCGTGGCGCTGGTCTAACTCGCACTAGACCTCAGCGGAGTTGACGGGGCGGTGCGCTTCACACGCCGCCTGTATGGTCTTCGCTGCTCAGAAACTGGCTCACTCTTTAGAAAACATCTCCCCAACTGGCGAAGGCGCGAACGCTTGCGGCAGAAGTCCGTTTCGGTTGTTCCTAGCAATTCAGCGCCAGCGGCGAGTGTCTCCGTTGCCGTAATCGCACGTTGCCGGGACCACGCCCGAATCTGCGCAGTGCACAAAATCCACGAACTCGCCAATCAGGTGCCTATCCTCGCGCTGTTTCTCTTGCCGCTCACACCTTAATGAGCCATCCAGCGGCAGGGATGGCGAGAACGGAACCGGTTGCCGCCATCATCAACGACCTGCCCAAAACGGCGGGAGAAAGATGGAGGAGCGCCGGAAAGGCAGGAATCCTCGAAGCCCGGGTTGCGATGATCCGTCCGTGGATCAGAAAGATTAAGGACACGCTCACGCCTACCTGTTGGAGGCTGGTTGCTGCATCAATCGGATTCCATCCGATCCGGGCGCCGATTTGTTGAGCTGTACTGTGAACTTGATGGGCGACAGTGGCCATGACTCGGGACAGGGATGTCGAATCGGCTTTCGACTCTTGATGCAGTCTTTTCGACCGTGTCGAACAGTACAGAGTTAATTCCTAAGCGAGCTGCCGCCTCGACGTTTTCGGCGCGATCATCCAGGTACAAGATGTCTTGCGGGGCCGCTTTGAGTAGTTCGAGACATTTTCGATAAATCGCCAGCTCCGGTTTTATGGACCCGTAGTCGCAGGAATAAATCAGGTATTCAAATGTAGAGAGGCTCGGAAAGGACTTGGTCACATGGCGACTGAGTTCGAGCGGCATGTTGGAGAGAAGGGTTAAGGGGAAGCCTTCATGGTGCAACAGCTTTGCCCATTGCACCGCGCCTTGATTTGGTCGAGTGATACTTTCGCTATCGAGCTTGATTAGCGTTGCTATCTGATCTCTGCTCAAACCCAGTTCTTGCGGGCCAACAACCGCTGTCCAGTAGGCAGGTCCATCGATATCACCCCGGTCGTAGGGCGGCCGTAGCTTCCAGTAAAGCTCCGAGAATCGCCCATGGGGAATGCCGCACACGAGCGCCATATCTTTCATCTCCTCCAGCGTTTGCTCGAGGCAAAGAACGTTTCCGTAATCGAAGACGACTGCCCGAACCGAACGCTTTTGCGAAAGACCTTGTATGGCGCTACGTTTGGCCGTATCATGCATGAATCGGACAATACGCGTATATGCGTGCATAACCAAGCGTATTCGTGCACAATGGGCAGAATGAATCCCGAAGCGGAAGCAGGCCAAATCGCCCTAAAGGAAGAGCGCCACCAGTACATCCTGGAACAGCTGGGCACTGAGGGCCGAGTCCTCGCCGCGGACCTCAGCAGTCGATACAGGGTCTCTGAAGACACGATTCGTCGAGATCTGCGCGAATTGGCGAGTTCGGGAAAGATCCAACGGGTACACGGCGGCGCCCTGCCGCGCCGTGCCGAGGCCGTTCCTTTCGTGTCTCGCCAACAAATCGACATGGAGAGCAAGATCGGAATTGCTCGCGCGGCGGCTGACATGATCCGCGACGGTCAGGTGGTGCTGATTGATGGAGGTACCACTAATCTAAGAATTGCTTCCTACCTTTCAAGAGAGCGTTCAGCAACGATTGTTACCAACAGCCCACCGCTTGCGCTGGCGTTGGCGGATCATCCGAAGTTGAGCGTGCTGATGCTCGGAGGAAATTTTCTTAAAGAGGCGCGGGTCACGACAGGCATCGAGACCATTCGTCAAGTCGAATCCATTCGCGCTGATCTATGTTTTCTCGGAATGTGCAGTTTGCACCCGGAGGTCGGAATAACCGTCGGCGACCGAGAAGAAGCGTACGTGAAGCAAGCGATGATAGGGGCTTCAACGGAAGTGGTTGGCCTGATTTCCCTTGGGAAAATGGGGACATCTCTGCCTTACCTGGTCGGTCCTGCTTCCCGACTGACACGTTTGATCACCGATGCATCCGACGAAGACGTCCTGAATCCCTACCGCGCCCAAGGCATAGAAGTCACAAGTACGTAAACCGAAGCGGTTCGACACTTCTATAGGTACGCCGTGTCGACATATGACGGATCGGGACAAGGATCTATGCTGCGCGATCAAAGGCTTCATGCACTCGCTTGCACGCCGTCTTCATTCGAGGAAATTTGTC
>JBARBI010000319.1:0-23942 GCA_049792875.1 Candidatus Sulfotelmatobacter sp. | reverse complement strand
GTGCCGGTGGTGTTTTCTTCTACCTCCCCCGCGCGGGCGCGGCCGGCACCCAGTTGGAAGTCACCCTGACCTTCCCGCCCCACGTCACGCTCACCGATGCCGTCCGCGTCCGTTTCACCGCCCGTGTCATCCGCGTCGAGCATCCCCTACCGTCGGCCCGCATCGGCACCGCCGCGATGATTGAAAACTACGAATTCCTCCGCTCCAACGGCAGCCCCGACCTCCTCTCTGCCCTGCAAAAAGAATGGAAGGCCTCGAACTGAAGAGAACTCCGAGTTTCGTATCAGGGCATGGCTTCAAGCCATGCCGTTTGCGACGCGGCACGGAGCGGGCTTTAGCCACTGCGGGGGCGGATCCATGTCTGATGCTGGGTTGGCAGACGAGTGCGGGACCCTCCCTGCCTCGGCCACCAGATGTCGGGCCACGGGATTGTTCCGTATGTATTCCGCAACGCGCCGTCGTAGAGAACCTCGACGAACACGGCACGCCTGAAGGCGCGCCCCGATACGAGTCTCGAGGCGGGCAAACCCGCACGCTGTGACGAGCGTCACGCGGCACTATATTTTTGATTTCTAGATTTCAAATCGGAACCGCCGAGCGCAGTGTCGCGAATCGCGCCGGTTCTACTTCTTCCCCAATTCCTTCATCTGCTGGCGCAGTCGACTGAATCTCCGAACCAGGGTGCCTATGTAAAAGGCATGAATCACCCAAGTGGCAAGGTAGGCGGCAAACAGAAACTTGATGGCGTTCATCGCGCGCTCCGATTGAGGGGAAGGCTAGCCTTAGCCGCCACTCCTGCTCCCGCCAGCGACTCCATCGCGTGGGCCTCTTCGATTTCCCGGTGCAGCAGTTCCAACCGGAATCGCGACCAGCACACCAGAAACGCGAAGCAAAGAAACGCCGTCCAGCTGAACACCAGCACGTGCAGCATGCGCGGATCCATCGACCCGCCCCCGCCGATCACCGGCTGCGGATGCTGGGTGCGGAAAAACCAGATCGAAAAATAAACCAGCGGCACATCCAGCGCCCCAAACACCGCCAGCGCCGCCGCCAGCATCTGCGTTTGCGCGCTACTCGAGAAGCGTCGCAGCACCAGGTAGCTCACGTAAATCAGCCACAACACCAGCGTCGAGGTCAGCCGGATATCGCCCGGCGCCCACCAGATCCCCCACACCGGCCGCGCCCAGATCGGTCCCGTGACCAGGACGATCGTGCAAAACACCACACCCACTTCGGCCGTTGTCACCGCCAGCACGTCGAGAAGCTGTCCGGAAAAATACTTCCCGATCACGAAATAAAGAGCCGGAACCATCAAAGCTGTGGTCGCAGCCGAACTGGGATACATTCCGATGCCGCTCAGCCACTGCTTCACTGGGGGAAGAAAAGGCACGATTACGCCGATCACTCCAATCCCAATCACCACCCACTTCGCGGCAGTCTTCGTCGAAGGCTTCCTGTCGGCTAGGTAATGGATCGACGCCATGAAATTGATGAAGAACAACAGGAACGCCGTCCACGCCGACGGCACGTGATAGTAGATGATCCGGTACACATCGCCTTGTAGCGCGTCGGTGGGCGCCACGACCAGCGCCTGATACAGGGCGTAGGCCAGCAGAACTGCCGTGATCACCGAAAGGATGGGGAAGAGTCGTTTCATTCCGCGTGCAGAATCATTCCAAACAACGCCAGACAAGCAGTAGTAAACACCACATCGTAGGTGAGAAGCAACACGATCCAGAAGTGCGCGGACTCTTCCCCGGTAAGAACCGACGTGGTGCCCGCCACCATCCCCAGCACAGCCGGAATCGAGATCGGAAACAGGAGCAGCGGCAACATGATCTCGCGACTGCGCGTTCGCAGCGACATCGCCGCGAAGAATGTCCCATTCACCACCAGCGCCCACGTTCCCAGCGCCGCAATTGGAATCAACTGCCACGCCGGACCCAGAACCCTCAGGTTGTAAAAAATCACGAACAGCGGCGTCATCAGCGCTTCCAGTACGCTGACGAAGAGGAAATTCCCCAGCGCCTTGGCCAGAAACAAGGCATTGTCCGGAGCCGGAGAAACCCGGTACGCATCCAGCACCTGGTTTCGCAGCTCGCGCGCCCAGGTTTGATTGAGCGCCACCACCGACGCAAACAGAAACGCCACCCACACCAGTCCCCCGACAATGTGGCGCGACTCTTCCGCCAGCGGATCGAAGGAGAACATAAAGATCACCACCACCAGCAACGAGAAAAACAGCATGGAATTGAGCGCGTCCTTCGAACGCCACTCCAGCCGGATGTCTTTCACCAGCGTCGCCAGGGTCACCGCCCAAAGCGAGTTCATTGGACGTCCTCGCGAGCAGAACCGCGAGCCAGGCTGGCCGTCCGGTCCACAATCTCCCCCGCCTGCATCCAGACGAATTCGTCAGCCACACCTTCCAGCAGCAACGCCTGGTGCGTGATCACGAAAACCGTCTTGCCCGCGTCGCGCATGCCCTTGAGCAGTCCCACCATGGCTCGCGCCGAATGTACGTCTACGTTCGAGAAGGGCTCATCCAGCAGCAGCAACTTCGGATCGTGCAGAATCGCCCGCGCCAGCGACATCCGCTGCCGCATCCCCTGCGAATATTGCCCCACCGCCCGCGTCAACTCCGGATCAAGTCCCACGGCCCGAATCACATCTTCGCAGCGCCCGTGGCCCGCAATCCCGTAAAGCCGCCCAAAGTAGAGCAGGTTCTCCATCCCGCTCATTTCGTCGTAGAGCAGCGACGGGTGCGCCATGTACCCGATATCCCGGCAGGCCTCCTGCGGAGTCCTCCCGAAAATCGAAATCGTTCCCTGCGTCGGCTGGGCCAATCCAGCCAAGGCCCTCAACAGCGTAGTCTTCCCTGCCCCATTCTCCCCGAGAATGGCATGAAAGCGTCCCGCATCAAATTCCGCGGTTACGCCGCGCAACGCCGCAAAGCGTCCGAACTGCTTGATGACGTTGTTGACGGTGATGATGGGGATTGCGGGGTCGGTCACAGGCGTCGGGAGACTTCAGTCAAGCCACGAGTTTACCGGAGGCGAGGGTTCGGCGCACCAACCAGTAGTCTTTGTGGTGCCCATCCTGTCAACACGAGAGCGGAGTGAGGCGTAAAGAGTAAAGAACCGATCAGTTCGTGGCCACCGCAGGCGGTGCAGCAGGTTGTGCCTGCGTCATGCTTTTCGCCGGTTCGGCTTGCATCCCGTTGCCCGGAGCACCAGGCTGCTTCGGAGCATACTTCGACGCGCATTTCGCCTGTAGTTGCTTGGCACGGAACACGCCGTCACGATCAAAGCGCCCGTCCGCCAGAGCCTGGGAATCGTCTTTGAACGTGTCGGGAGGTGCTTCCGTCCCGGTATAGTCCACGTGCAGAGTCTGATCTTCTTCCACCAGCACAAACTGAACGTGCGTCCCCGTGCGCTTGATCGAGCCCGGCTGCACGTTCCCGGCAACCCGCAGGCGTTTCGAATAGGCGCCGTCGCCCATTTTGTGCAGTTCTTTAATCGTGACGTAGTAACTCTTGCTGTCCTGAACGCCGGTGTACGCCAGGTAGCCGAGCAGCAGCAGGATCACCACCGTCGCTCCGCCGAACTTGAGATAGGTCTTCGCTTGGCTCGACATAGTCCGCCTGAAGGGGATACACCCCACTCTCAGACTCTACGCGTCACCGCCGTCAGAAATCAAGGTACCGGTAGACCGGTGCCAAGCTACGCAAAGAACCGATTTCCCACATCGGCCAAACACTCCGCCTCGCACCACATTTGCTTTGTTTTCATGGATTTACATGATTGCCATCGGCGCCGATCGGCCCTATCCATTCTTTCGATTTCCATTCCCAGGTTCTGTTCGCTAAGAGTAATACCAGAGTGATGACCATGACCCAGCCAGACAAACGGAGATGGCGCAAATTACACAATCAACTCCTCAGCCAGCGGGAGCCCAACGAAATGCTCGACGTCCTTCTGGCGCTGGATCGCATGCTGGTGGAAGTCTCCATGCGAATCTATCAGGTCCCCAGCCGCGACCGGTTCACCCTGCGGAAGCAAAACCGGCGCCTGCACGCTGCCGTCCGACAACGTCTGCCCCGGCTCCTGCAACCTTCTCGTTCGTGAGTTCCAGCGTTTCGCGGCCTCTGCGGTCGCGCCGCATTTCTCGCGCCCCACCACGCTCGTTCTCGATCCGCTAGAATGAGCCGAGCGTTCGATCGCCACCATGCTTTTATGATCCATCCTTGGCACGATGTAACACCCGGCGACAAACTCCCCCACGAATTCGACTGCGTCGTCGAAATTCCCTTCGGTTCCAGTGTGAAGTATGAACTCGATAAGTCGAGCGGCCTGATTCGCCTCGACCGCATCCTCTACTCGGCCGTCTACTATCCCGCCAACTACGGCTTCATCCCGCAGACGCTCGCCGAAGACGACGACCCGCTCGATGTGCTGGTTCTCTGCCAGGAACCGGTGGTTCCGCTGACCATCATTCACGCCCGCGCCATCGGCCTGATGACCATGATCGACGCCGGCAAGCAGGATCACAAGATCATCGCCGTCGCGACTGAGGATCCCGAGTTCAATTCCTACCGCGAGGCCGCGGAGATGCCGCCCCACCGCCTGCTCATGCTCCGCCGGTTTTTTCAGGATTACAAACAGCTGGAAGGGAAAGCCGTCGAGGTCGATGAGATACGCCCCCCAGGAGAGGCTTATCCCATCATCCTCGACGCCCTGCACCGCTACAGCGAGCAACGCCGCAAAGGCTTCAAGGCCGCAAAACCCTAGAGGACGCACCATCGAACACGGGCGCAACGCATCTGTCCGGCCCTGCGCCAGGACTGCGCTCCGCACTCGCAGCCTCGCCGCTCCGTACTCTGCTTCGGAGCGCGCCGTACCGGAAGCTGGCGCAACCTTGGAAGAGCGGCCCTTGAAGGGCCACGTCCGCCCGCTCCAAAAGGAACAAGGGCTTCAGCCCCGGGCGCACCTACATTCCCTTGAACACGAAGCTGATCTCTTTCGTCTCGTTCGCGCTGATGGTCACCGTCTGCGTCGAGGTCCCCAGCTTCTCGTGCCATGCCTTGATCGTGTACGTCCCCGGCGGCAGATTGCTGAGGTCGAAGCCTCCGTCTTTTCCTGTCACCGCGAAGTAGGGATGCTTGAACACCGCAATATACCCGCGCATCCAGGGATGCACATTGCACTTCACCGGAATCGCGATCTCCTCCCGCGCAAACGATTCCTCCATCTTGGTTCCCGGGGGCTCCGCCTTGTTCCACTCGCGATTGTTCGCCGGCTGCGGGTGAACGTTGTGCGACGTCGGATCATCGTTCACCAGTTGCAACGTCTGATTGGCGCGCACCGCCAGCACATGCGGCTGATACATGCATCCTTTCTGCTGAACCACCACCGGTTGGCTGGGCGCATCAAACGTCCGGTCGCCCAGTCCCTCCGATACGAACACAACCACGTTCTGCAAATCGCCTTTCGCATCGGTCATCACTTCCTGCGCCATCAGGGGCGAAGGATGCTGCTTGGCACAATCCGGGTCGGCCGCCATGCTGATGGCTTTGGCCACTGGCGCTTTGCCATCGAAGCGCACGGTGCCGTGGACCGTCGCTCCGGTCGTGGGCGCAGGGCCACCAGCTCTTGCCCCATGCGGGGCCGAAATGCTGGCGACTAAAGCAAGGGCAAAAATAGACAAAAATCTCTTCCCATTCATACAACTTCTCCTCAATTCAAGAATTCCTGGGCAGGCCTGGGTCCTGCACTTCCCGGGCGTACCGCAGCACTCAGTCCGCGTTCTGGTCGTTGAATCCTTGGCGATAGCCGGCGACGAATGAAGCACGGTCCTTTTCCGTCGACCAGCGTCCAACCGGCGGATGCATTGAACTTTTGGCCGTGCGGGCCAGTTTGCCGAGATAGAGACCGTCGCGAAACGCGCCGTCCGCGGCCTGTTGCGCGCTCGCGCTTGGACCTTGCCGAGCCCCCATATCCCGCTGGACCAGCATGGCGCTCGTCCCTACACAACCAATTGCAAGTACATACGTCAAAAGTCTTTCCATGGTCGTCCTCCTCAAGTCTTTAGAATCTGCCTTACTCGCGAGCCCAATAGGTCGAGGCAATTCACCTCGACGCTCTGCTCACACGCCCAGGCACACGTCTCCTGTCGAGCGCAGTGCGCCTGCTCCGCCGGACACACTCCTCCTCGTGCGCGAGCGCCGACACCAATCCGGGCTCGTCACGTCGTTCTTTTTTTCTTGTCCTGGGCTGGACGCCGTTGCAGGGTTGCGTCCATCTATTCGCGTAAAACGTTCTCGCTACTTGGAGCCCAACTTAGCACCTCAGAAAAACCCTTCCTTGTTCTGCGACAAGTCACACACGGTTTTTACAATTTCCTTACATCAATCAACGATGCTCGTGCGCAAGCCCGTCAACGTCGCCGGGGATTCCACCATCGCACCGGCATTCATCTTTCAACGCACCGGCATTCATCTTTCTTGAACTTCACCATGACTCCGGCATCCCTGGATCGCGGCGTCACGCAACCCGATTGTGAGAGTATGCGAGATCGCAACTGACAACGTCATCGCGTCGTCATTTGAAAGTCATTTCATCGTCATCTTCTATTCACACTGGTCGCGTTCTGTTTGATAGGGCCAGGAGGGATCGACGCGTTCCAGCCGCGAAGCGGTGAAAGAAATGGCCGGCAAACAAGCAGACTCCCCGCCTCCCAGGCTCTTCTTCCAGCATCCGCCTCACATGAAAAAAACGCTTGACTTATTGTACTAGTCATATAGTACACTGATGCGCATGGGACGGAACCCGACTCCCGCGCCGCCGCGATTCGCGATCGACCTCCGCAGCGGCGTCCCCGTCTACCGCCAGCTGATCGACCACGTGCGAAGCGGAATTGCCTCCGGCTCACTGACCCACGGCGACCAACTCCCCACGGTGCGCCAGCTTGCCGTCGATCTCGCCATCAATCCGAACACGGTGATGCGCGCCTATCGCGAACTGGAACTCGGCGGCCTGCTCGAAACCCATCAAGGCACCGGAACATTCATCTCAGACAAGAAGCTGGATAAGAATTCCGCCGAGCGGGGCCGACAGCTCGGCCAGATGGCCGGAGAATTCGCGGCCCGCGCAGGCGCCGCCGGATTCACCCTCGAAGATCTGATCGATCGTCTGCGCGGCCTGTTGCCCAAAAGGAGATAGACGTCATGGCAAACATTCGGAAGAACGAAGTCAGTGGCATCGCCCTCTTGCTGTTCGTAATCAGTTTCGTAATTGGCGTCGCTCTATCCCGGGCCGTTCACCATCCCGCCCCGGCCATCATCGGAGCTCTGGTCGGCGCCTACTTTCTGTTCGCGATCAAGGTCGTGCGCCAGTGGGAAAAGGTTGCAGTCCTGCGCCTCGGCCGCTACACCGGCTTGCGCGGCCCCGGACTGTGCCACATCATCCCCATCTTCGAGACGCTGAGCCCCTACGTGGACCAGCGCGTCCGCGTCGCCAGCGTCTCGGCCGAGTCCACGCTCACACGCGACACCGTCCCCGTCAACGTCGACGCCATTGTCTTCTGGCTCGTTTGGAACGCCGAGAAGTCGATCCTTGAAGTCGAGAACTTCATCGAGGCCATCACAATGAGCGCGCAAACCGCGCTGCGCGAGTCCATCGGCCGCCACGAACTCGCACAAATGATCACCGAGCGCGAAACCATGGGCCGCGAACTGCAGCGCATTCTCGACGAGAAGACGAACCCCTGGGGAATCACTGTCCAGTCGGTTGAAATTCGCGACGTAAAGATCCCCTCTGGTCTGGAAGACGCCATGTCGCGCCAAGCCCAAGCCCAGCGCGAGCGCCAGGCCCGCATCATTCTCGGCCAAGCCGAAAGTGAAATCTCCAACAGCTTCGTGCAAGCCGCAGCCGCCTACGCAGGAAACCCCGTAGCCCTGCACCTGCGTGCCATGAACATGCTCTACGAAGCGGTCAAGGAAAAGGGGGCGATGGTCATCGTGCCCTCGTCCGCGGTAGAAACCATGGGCCTGGGCGGCACGCTGGCTACCGCATCACTCGGCGGAGCAAAACCCTAGATTCTCCTTTACGGGGATTCCGGAGAGAATTCAGCCGGGCCGTTAGGAGCAGCATCAACACCAAGCTTTAGCCCCTTGAGGGCAATTGACTCACCAGGAGAAAATCTATGAACTCGCTTGCAATCATTACTCGAGGTGGATCCAAACATTTTGGGCTGAGCGTCGCCTTAGTCCTTGCCACTGTGCTGTTTCCGCGTCCGAGTTCTTCCCAGCAATTGCAGCAAGGCGTCAGCGTGCAACTGGCTGTCACCAGCAACGCGGTCCCGATGCCGGAAGCAGACAACCAGGACGCCTGGATCGTAGCAATTAGCGCCGACGGCAGCCTCCACTTCGGAACCGTTCCGGTCTCTCCCGCGGACTTAGAGGTAGCAATGAAGGGGCTTCCTCGCCGGCGCGACCAAAGGCTCTACATCAAAGCTGATGCTCGCACGCCATTTGCCAATGTGGAGCGAGTCCTTCAGCTTGCCCGTTTGGTCTCTTTCGAAGCTCCAGTCCTGTTGACGTCTCAGCCCGGACTGTTGCAACCGGGAGGCCAGGCTCCCCCGAAAGGCCTGGAAGTCCTTGTTGGTCAGTCGGCCCCCGAGGCCGGTCCAACACCTCCTGGCCCGGATTCCATTCTGGTGCAGGTCCTCCCTGCGAAACAATTCTCTGTGAAGCTAAGGATCAATAATCAGGACATTCAGCCTGGTGTTCTGCAAAGCACGCTGGATCAGATGTTGCAGAGTAGAAGCAACAAGGAAGTTCTAGTGAAAGCAGATGAGAAGCTGCCTTTTGGGCAGGTTGTGCAGGCGATCGACGCCTGCCGTGGAGCCGGTTCTAAAGTCGTGCTGGTCACGCCAAAACCGTGAGCAACGAGGCAGACGTACTGCGCAAGATGCGGTCACTGATAGCGGGCCTGAAGTAGCACCGGGTATCGCCGGGTGCCCCATTTCTCGCGCGTCCTTTGCGCGAGAAATGGGGATTTTGACGTCATCCTTACCAAACCGCAGGTCATTACCACACGTGGCACGCATTCTCCGCCACCATCGCCTGCCCCGCCTTGCATCCCCAAGCCTTCTGGAACTCGGGCATATTTTGCACCACGCCATTCACGCGGTACTTTCCCGGCGAGTGCGGATTCGTGCTGACCTGCATGCGCAGGTTTTCGGGCCGCTGCCTCTCGCACCACACCCGCCCGAATCCCAGGAAAAAACGCTGCTCCGGCGTATACCCGTCGATGCTCTGCCCTTCCTTCCCGGTCTTGTCCTCGGCAATCATGCGCTCCAAGGCCATCAGAGCAATTCGCGCCCCACCGTTATCGGCTGTATTCTCGCCCAGGGTAAGGCGCCCGTTCAGCTTCAGGTTGTCCACGGCAACGAAGTTCGAATATTCATCCGCCACGCAACTTACGCGCTTCTCGAACTCCTTGCCATCCTGCTCCGTCCACCAGTCGCGCAAGTTGCCCGTCGGATCGAACTTGCGCCCCTGATCGTCAAACCCGTGCGTGAGTTCATGCCCGATCACCAGTCCGATGCCCCCGAAGTTGACCGCATCGTCCATGCTCTTATCAAAAAACGGTGGCTGCAGAATGCCCGCCGGAAACACGATCTCGTTAAACGATCCGCTGTAATACGCATTCACCTCCGGCGGAGTCATGCCCCACTCCTTGCGATCCAGCGGCTTATCAATTTTCGCAATCTGCCGCCTGGATTCAAATTCGGTGGTCCGCTGCACATTCCCCATCAGGTCATCCCGCTTGATGGTCACCGAACTGTAGTCGCGGTACACATCGGGATAGCCAATCTTGTTGCGGATCGCTTGCAACTTCGCCTTTGCTTGCTTCTTCGTGTCGTCGGACATCCAGGAGAGTCCCTGAATATCCTCGTCCAGCGACGCTTCCAGCGCAGCCACCATCTTCAGCATGCGCTGCTTGCCGTCCGCTCCGAACGTGACCTCGACATAGCGTTGCCCCAGCGCTTCTCCCAGGGATCCGTCCACCAGATCGACGCAGCGCTTCCAGCGATCTTGAATCTGCTTCTGTCCGGTCAGCGCTTGCCGCATCTTGAAACTGGCGTCCACGTAGGGCTGCGACAGCCACGGGGAGGCCGCCCTCAGAACCTGCCAGCTCACATACGTTTTGAGCGCTTCGAGTGGCAGCGCCGCAACGACTCCGTTGACCTGCTTGAAGAAATCCGGATTGGTCACGTTCATCGCAGTGAAATTCGGCGCGCCCACCGCGGTGAAGAAACGGTTGAGATTGAAGTCCGGCGCCATCGCGATCGCTTCGTCACGCGTCATCTTGTGGTCCCGGTTCTTGGGATCGCGCCGCTTCGTACGGTCCATCGCGTTCGCTGCTAGCAGGGTTTCCACCATCAACACGGTTTGCGCTGAACCGGTCGCCTGCGGTGGCGTCTGGCCCGCCAGTGTAAACAGTTGGGTGGCATATTCAACAAGGTGCTTCCGCATCTCGACCTTATCGGCATCGTCCTTGATGTAATAGTCGCGGTCGGGCAGCGAGAGTCCGCCCTGATCGATGTAGGCAATCACCTGGTCCGCGTTGTGCAAATCCGACGCCGAGTAGAAGTTGAACAACGGGCTGGGCCCAATCACGTGAATGTGTGCAATCTCGTCGATGAGCGCGCCTTTGTCCTTCACAGCCGCGATGCGCTCCAGTTCCGGCTTGAGCGGCGCGATCCCCTTCGCGTCCACCGCCTTCTCGTCCATGCACGACCCATATAGGTCGCCGATCTTCTGATCGATGGCGTTCCTCTCAGCCCCGCCTGCCGCGGCCTTTTCCAGAATTCCGTGCTCGACCTCCAGATTGCTCTCGTCCAACTCTGAAAAACTCTGCCACGACGCCCGGTCCGCGGGAATCTCCGAATTCTTGATCCAGTTCCCGCACGCGTACTGGTAGAAGTCCACGCAAGGATCAACGCTCTTGTCGATGTTGTCGATACTAAATCGCGCCCCAGGCTTGGCGGAAGAAGCCGATTGCGAGAAACTGGCAGCAGTCACGGTTAACGCGATGGCTAGCAACAGAAAGAACGGACGCATGAGTCTTCTCCTTCGGACAACGAACAAAAACAATGGGTGCAGAGCAACGCGTGAGATTCTAAGCCGCCAGTTAGACGACGAGCAACAGGACGAAACATAACAACCCCCAACCGTGCGAGGCGTCGGTCAACTATGACTTGGTCAAATGTCCCCACTAGCGCGATTCTGTTGCTTCTGGCTCTTCTTTCGAACCTATCAGCTCGGCAGCGCACAGAATCCGCAGGCAGCCTCTGGCTCTCAGACGGTTATGGGCTGTTGGTCGAAGATCTTGGTGACACCCTGCAGGCGTACGAACTCACCTCTGTCAGTTGTATCCCTTCATGGACTGTAAAACGAGTCTTCAACTCGCATGAACTTTCGGAGACCGTTTTCGTTGCCGATGACCTCACCTTCCGCCTTTTGGATGGCCCTACCAAGGACACGAAGCGCTTGCACATGGACGGCGCCGCTTCGGACATCTTGTTGCATCGAACTCCAAACCGGCCGGGGCTCTGCGACCGTACTGCTGAGAACTCGCCGCAACAAGACTATGCCATCTTCTGGCAGACGTTCGCTGAACACTATGCCTTTTTCGATTTGCATCACGTGGATTGGAAGTCGGTCGACAAGCAATTCCGGCCTCAGGTCACCGCAGCGACAACTTCAAAGGAACTGTTTGCCATCTTCCGCCGAATGATCGAACCACTTCACGACGCCCATACAGTCATTGAAGCGCCAGACATTGGACAGGAATTCGATGGATGGCGTGAAGCTCCCAACCATTTGGAAAAAGATCAGTGGGCAAAGGCGCAGGCGGTGACCGGCTCTCAGTACGTTCGCGGCGGACTCCATTCGTTCTGCAACGGACGCCTGCAATTCGGCATGCTTGATCGTTCGGTGGGCTATCTCCGCATCACCGCTTTCTACGGGTATTTGGACAAATACACTTACGCCGACGCTCTGCGCGCTCTGCAATCGGCACTGGATACAATCTTTCTGGACTCGAACAAGCTGAGCGCCCTTGTGATTGACGTGCGCTTGAACCAGGGCGGGGATGATCCGCTGGGAATCGAAATTGCTTCCCGCCTCACCGATCGCAAGTACCTCGCGTACTCGAAGGTGACACGGAACAATCTGGACGGTGCATTGCACTTTACGGCTGCTCAGGAGTGTTGGGTTGTGCCTTCCGGGCGGCCCGGTTTTCGCGGGCGGGTCGTTCTGCTGACGGGTCCGGACACGGTCAGCGCCGGGGAGACCTTCGCCATGGCTCTGCTTGGACGCGAGCCTCGGGTGACCCGGATTGGCCTTAACACTCAGGGGGTTTTCTCGGACGTGCTTTCGCGCCGCCTGCCCAACGGATGGCGGTTCTCTTTGCCCAACGAGGTCTACCTGACCGGTGATGGCAAAGCCTTCGACGCCACAGGCGTGCCTCCCGATGTTCCCGTCAGTTTCTTCTCGCCGGAAGATATTCGCAACGGCCACGATGCGGCCATCCAGCAAGCGCTCAAATTACTCGACGCTGCGGCTCGGCGCTGAACTCCTAGTCGTTTATCGCAGGTTATAATTCGAGCATTAGCGAATTCTTTCAAACTGGGGTTCCTATGACTTCCACGAATGGTAACGGCAGCAACGGCTACACCGTCCCCCAACCCCGCGCAGACTGGCTCGCTCGCCGCAAGAAAGAAAACGCCTCGGGCAACTTCTCCCAGATGCACTACGCGCGCCAGGGCGTAACCACGGAAGAAATGTCGGTCATCGCCCACAAAGAAAAGCTCTCGCCCGAACTGATTCGCGATGAAGTAGCCCGCGGACGCATGATCATCCCCGCCAACATCAACCATCCCGAACTCGAACCTATGGCGATCGGCGTGGCCTCACTGTGCAAGATCAACGCCAACATCGGCAACTCAGCTGTCACCTCGGAAGTGAACGAAGAGCTGAAAAAGCTGCACACCGCCGTTCACTACGGCGCCGACACGGTCATGGACCTTTCCACAGGCGGCAACATCCACGAAATTCGTGAGGCCATTCTTCGCCACTCCCCCGTCCCGATCGGCACGGTCCCGATTTACGAAGCCATCGCCCGCGTTAAACGGGTCGAGGACCTGAACGCCGAGGTCATGCTCGAAGTCATCGAAGAGCAAGCCGCCCAGGGTGTGGACTACATGACCATTCACGCTGGCGTCCTGATCCAATATCTGCCGCTGATTTCCAAGCGCATCACCGGCATCGTCAGCCGCGGCGGCGCCATCCTCGCCCAGTGGATGGTCTACAACCACAAACAGAATTTCCTCTACGAGCGCTTCGATGACATCGTCAAGATTTTCAAGAAGTACGACGTCAGCTTCTCCCTCGGTGACGGCCTCCGGCCCGGATGCGTCGCCGATGCCAGCGACGAGGCCCAATTCGCCGAACTCAAAACTCTGGGCGAACTCACCAAGAAGGCCTGGGAGCACGATGTGCAGGTCATGATCGAAGGCCCCGGCCATGTTTCCATGGACAAAATCAAGGAGCAGGTCGAAAAAGAAGTCGAGCTCTGCTATGAGGCCCCGTTCTATACGCTCGGCCCCCTGGTCACCGACATCGCTCCCGGCTACGACCACATCACCTCCGCCATTGGCGCGGCCATGATCGGATGGTACGGCGCCGCCATGCTTTGCTATGTCACGCCCAAAGAGCACTTGGGACTGCCCAACGAGAAAGACGTCAAAGATGGCATCATCGCCTACAAGATTTCCGCCCACGCTGCCGACATCGCCCGAGGACGTCCCGGCGCCCGCGACCGCGACGACGCCCTCAGCTACGCCCGTTACAAATTCGACTGGGAGAAGCAGTTCGCACTCTCCCTCGACCCCGAGACCGCCCGCTCCATGCACGACGAAACCCTGCCCGACGACTATTACAAAGAAGCCGCCTTCTGCTCCATGTGCGGTCCCAAGTTTTGCTCGATGAACTACTCGTCCAAGGTCGACGAATACAACAAGCAGGTCCACGGCATCGAAAAGAAGGATTATTCCGACCTGGTGGAAAAGTTAGTGTCTTTGAAATAACAACCCGCTGATTTGCCAAGGTGGCGTCGCAAAAGCTCTTCGTAGGACCCGGCCCGAGGAGTGCTGAATATGCAATCCCCCGCGATAAAACATACCCCTGTCACTTCTACCAGTGGTGATTCCCGTGCTTCGGATTTACTTAGTCTACGCGATGGGATATCCTCGCCCGGCTATCCATTGGACAGAACAGACGACGATCAACCGTTCGATTCAGTCACTTTCATTAAGGTCATAGGACGGTCCATGCTGCTGCTCTGGTTTTCAGCGGACTCACTTTCTGTTTACTCCTTAAGGAGGAGCCATGCATAAGCACCTGACGCTGTTTATCTCTCTGGTCATATTGCTTGCGACGATCGGCTGTACGCGTAACGCCAAAGACGACCAAATCCAAAAAGACATTCAAGAAAAAGCTACCACCGACCCGGAGACCAAGGATTCCGAGGTCACCGTGGCGGCCAAAGAAGGCAAAGTCACCCTAAGCGGCAAGGTAAGGACCCCGGCGGCACAGCAGAAGTTGGAGCAGATCGCCAAGGAAGAGCCGGGCACTGCGGCTGTGGATGATCAGACCACAATTGAACCCGACGCCATGGCATCTCAGCCTCAATCTCAGCCTCAGCCTCAGCCTCCTCCTCCCGTCGAGAAGCCCGCACCTCAGCCGATCGTCGTGCCTGCAGGAACTGCGCTCACCGTCAAAGTGGGGCAGGCGCTGGGATCGAAAACCAGCCAGACCGGCCAAACTTTTCTCGCCACGCTGGCGCAACCGGTGACTGTCGAAGGCGCAAAAGCAATTCCGTCGGGATCAACGGTTAGCGGCACTGTGGTGTCCGCCAAGGCAAAGGGCAAGATCAAGGGTGAGGGCGAACTAGTGCTCAGACTCACGAGTATCACGGTGAGAGGCAAAACCTATTCAGTCCAGACTGGCACACTGGACAGCACGGTTAAGGGGAAAGGCAAAAGGACAGCTGCCACGACTGGCGGAGGCGCGGCCGGAGGTGCACTGATTGGCGGGCTGGCAGGTGGTGGAAAAGGAGCAGGCATTGGTGCCCTGGTGGGCGCCGGCGCCGGATTGATCGGAGGAGCGATGACCGGAAACAAGCAAATCGAAATCCCGGCCGAGTCGGCGCTGACCTTCGAACTGTCCGCCCCTCTGACCCTCCCGCCGCCGCGTGAATGATGGGAACAGTGAATGACCGGAACGGTGAATGATCGGAACGGCGAAACCAGCATCGAGTCCTGAGTGTTGCCTTTGCTCGTGTGGGGACAGCCGCCCTCGGCTGTCCAGCCGAGCAACCCTCGCCGGCTCGATGATGGGGCAACTATTTCCTTGACGCTTTAACGCGCGATCAAGCTCATCGATTCCTGGAGGCCTTCAGGCCCTGAAGCTACTTCCCTTCCAGATTAATATCTCCTACCCCGACGTGCGCCCGCAGTTCGTACTTCCCTTCGCCGTGATACTTCAACGTCTTTCCCAGCCAGCCGCTGGTCTCTCCGTAGCCATCGCCATTTACATCGCCGATGCCGGCACTGGCGTTCACCAACCGATACCCCGAGCGCCCGGTGGACACGCGGATATCGCCCACTCCCAGACTCAGATCCTTGTCTCCCTCGACGTCCTCCACCGTCAGGTCGCCGACTTTGTCATGCACGTCGAGATTGGTGTTTTGCGGTACCTCGAGTTCCACGTCAAACTGCGTGTTGGCGTGCAACGGTGCGTGGAACTCAATCGTCGCCTCGTTGCCCCGGATGTCGAAATCCACCCGGGCTTCCTTGATGTTCCTCTCGTGCCGCGACTTGACGGTGTAGCGCAGGCTGATCTTACTGGAATTCCCGCGCCGGATCTGCATGTCGCCCACGCTCAACCGCACATGCACGAACCCGCCGACTACAAACTCACGGGCGTCGCTGTGCGTCTCTTCGTAGCTCCAGTCGCTGGCCGCGCAGAATGGAACCAGAAACAGACACACCAGAACTACTTTGTGGACCTGATTGAAACGGACAAGAGGCCTTTCGGGCATAAAGCACCTCGCGGGCGCAAAGGCGCCTGCTTGTGGTACGCGGCTGAAAGGGCCGAAGTTCCCGGAATTTACAGCAGATTCAGTTCTTGAAGTCGGCTACGCCGTTCCACACCAGTTGGACGGCAATGGCCAGAATCAGAAACCCGAAGATCTTGTTGATCGCGCCCACCGCGCTGGGTCCGAGGCGCCGGACCATCGGCCCGCCCAAATGGAAAAAGAGCGCAACGCTCAACGCAATCGCAGCTACCCCAATCACCATCCCGAGATATCCCGCCAGGTTGTCCACATGTGCCGCCAGAGCCATCACGACTCCGATCGCCCCCGGTCCCGACATCAGCGGCATCGCCAGCGGGGTCAGCGAGATGTCCTCCTTGTCCTCGGCCTCGTGGCTTTCCTCCGGACTGATCCGGGCATGCGAAGTGACCATACCCCAGGCCGTGTTGGCCACGATCAGTCCACCGGCGATCTTGATCACAGGCAGCGAAATCCCGAAGAAACTCAGCACGAAGCGCCCGAAGAAAAGAAACGTCACCAAGATGACGAACACCCACAACCCGGTCTTGTATGCCGTACGGCGCCGGTCCTGCGCGCTCCAGGTCGAGGTCATGGTGAAGAAGATCGGAACCCCGCCGAACGGATCGACAATCGGAAATAACGCCAGAAACGTCGCCGCCGCCGAAGCCGGAATCGTCCGCAGGAACTGTCCGAGAGCGTGAGCGGAAGTCATCCGAGGTCAGCTCGCTTGAAACGGATTGATGATCTCGACGCCAAGGGACGTGAAATCCTTTTCATTGCGGGTGGCGACCGTCAGCCCATGCAAGCGTGCGGTCGCCGCAATCATGACGTCGTACAACAACACCTCTTGCTTGCCCACCATCATCCTTGCCGCTTCGCGGAACGACGCACCATCCATCGGCAGTATGGTCGACGACTTTTCCAGTTCGTCGACCCATGCTTCAATCGCCCGGGCTCTGCTTGCGTCTTGCTTACGGGTACGCTCGATCCCCTCCTGCAGTTCGCCGAGCGTAACCGCCGAAAGACAGATCTGATCGTCCCGCAAGTCCCCAAACCAACTCACCACGGCCCCATGCGGCTTCGGTTTACGAAGCTCGGAGACGATGTTTGTGTCCAGCAGGTACCGTGTCAATCGAACTCCACCGGCGGTCGGCGCCTCCATTTTCGGCGCCGGGGAACGATATCGCCAAAACGGGGGCCAGACAGGAGCAATTCTTTGATGCTGGGACGGCTCGCGCCCTGCATGCGGCGCCACTCTTCCATCGGAACAAGTACGGCGGCTTCCACGCCGCGGCGCGTAACCACTTGGGGCCCTTCTCGCAGGGCCGCCTTCAGAAAATCGCTAAAGCGGGCTTTTGCCTCTTGCAGCTGCCAGGAGCTCATCGGGCACCCAACCGTTTCCTTCAGGAGGCATTATACTGACTAGTCATATGACTAGTCAATCCAGTTTACCGGTACCCTTCCAGCGTCTTCGCGGCGCGCTCCAGTGCCGCCGCCAGCGCCGCCAATTGCGCGTGCGCCCGCTCGCTGTCGCCTTTGTCGAGCGCCTCATTCACTCCGGGAATCACCACCGCCGCGTAACCCGTATATTCCCCCGGCGCATAAATCACATGCCGGAACCAGGGACGATGCGGCAGTCCCTGCGGCAACAGCAGCGCCCGCTCCGCCCCGCGCAGGGCTCGGTTCAACCTCGCGGCGTCCTGCGGTGGACTCTTTTGCTTCGCCAGAATCTTCCCGCCCGCACCCTCAAAATGGCGAGCGGCGGCATCCACTGCGCCGAAATCAAGCGTGTGGTTGCCAAACTTGCCCTCCGCGCGCCGGCGAGCGGCATCGAGATAGGCCGCAATCTCTTTTCCGTATTCCTCGTAGTCATAAGGCAAAACGTCGGCGTCGGCCATGCGCACCGCTTCCAGTCCAAACACCCGCGCCATCTGCTGCTCGTACACAAAATCCGGATCGCCGAATTTCTTGAACCATGCAAAATTGTCGAACGCCGAATGATAAACACCATAAGGACCACTCGAACTCACGTCGCTCGACGGAACTCCCAGGTGCTGCAGGAACGCCGTGTAGTCGGAACCGCTGCCCAGGTCTCCAACCGGGACGTCGGCCTTCACCTGCGCCGCCGGAAGGCGGCGGCTGTCTCCAATCGCCTCGGTCGGAGACTGCGTTGCAGGCGCGTCCGGCTGCGCCGCCTTCTGCCATGCTTCGTAGACGGTACCTCCCTTGGGGCTCGGGACTACCTTGGTGACGTCGCGCAGGAACTGTTTGAGGCTGGGAACCGCCGACGCGCCGAACTTCGGTCCGGAAACAGCCACGTCCATGTTGAAATACGCTGCCGCATTCCCCAACTCGGCCTCGTGCTGCTCCACCCACTCGGTCGAGCCCATGAGGCCTTCTTCTTCGCCATCCCAACTGGCAAAGACCACGGTGCGTTTCGGCTTCCAGCCAGACTTCAGCAACTCACCCACCCCGTGCACCGCCTCGAGCATCGCCGCCGTACCGCTATTGGGATCGACCGCGCCGTACACCCACGCGTCGCGATGATTGCCCGCGACCACCCACTCACCCGGCAGTTCGCCGCCGCGGACTCGTCCCACCACATCCCAGAGCGTGCGAAACTGGTAATCCTGCTTGAGATGCATTTTCAACTTCGCCGGCCCCGGACCTACGTGATAGGTGAACGGCAGCGCGCCCTGCCACTCGCGCGGCGAAGTCGGTCCACCCAGGTGCTGCAGTACCGGCCACACGTCGTGATACGAAAGCGGCGTGACCGGAATCTTCGGTACCTGCGCCGACTGCTCCGGTGAAATGCGCTGCGAGTCCGGCAGCGACGGCACCGACGCCACCCCTGGCGTGGTCGGATCTCCGGGAAACTCAAACATGTATCCCACCGACCCGCGCTGCACGCCAGTGTCCGGCCGCCACGGCCCCTCGGGATACTTATCGCCGCGGCGCCAGCCATCATCCGCCGGGTCCGAGTAGATGATCACGCCCGCCGCGCCATGTTCCTGCGCCACGAAAACCTTGACTCCGCGAAAATTCTGCCCGTAGCGCACCAACACGATCTTGCCGCGCACCTCCACCTTCAACTTATCGAGCTTCTCGAAATCTTCAGGCGTCCCGTAGTTGGCATAGACCACGTCGGCCTCGACATCGCCCGAGGGTGACATTCCGTTGAATGGCATGACCACGCGAGGATCGTCTTGAAACGGATCGTTGTCGACGTGCTCGCGCGTCGGGCCGTGCATTGCAACCCCGGCGGGCGCGGTCAGATCCACGCTGATTTCGTCGGGATAGTTGATCCACACCTTGTACTCGACGATTTCGGTTTCAAGCCCCGCGTCACGAAACTTCCGCGCCACGTAATCGGCCGTCGCTTTGTCCTCGACGGTGCCTGCCATGTGCGGAGCCTGGGTGAGAATCCGCAGGTGTTCCTCGGCTAATTTGGGATCGGGCACAGCCAGGAAACGCGCCTCCGTGGCCGTCTCGGCAGCAGCGTCGCGAAAACCAAAGATTGCCGGAGTCGAACTGGAAGAAGTCGCATTGCCGGCGGACGGTGCCGGTGAACCGGAGAGCAAAATGGCAGACGAAAGCAGCGTTGCAGAAAAGAGTTTCATGAGCTCCGAGGTGAAAGTTAGTAAGGGTAGCACAGGTGCCCGTTCGCGTAGTGGCTGCCGCGGCCCACGTCCTTAGATTCGTCGTTTGTTCGTCGTTTGTTCGCCATTTGCACCAACTTCACCAACTTCACCATTTGGTGCTGAAAAGTGATATACTGCTTCCATGAAGCGAGCCACGATGACCCTTCCCGATGATCTTGCCAAGGCCGTGGATGACTACGTTCGGGCCCAGGAAGCTCCTCCTGCGCTCACGACCGTGATGCAAGCCGCCTTGCGAGAATACCTGCGCGACCGAGGGTTTTTGCGGGCGTACCGTCCCTTGAAGATCACGCCTGTAGGGCGCAGCGGTCGCAGTGATGTAAGTGTGAATCACGACCTCTATCTGACGGGCATGAAAGAATGACGCGCGCCGTGTTGGCCGACACTGGCCCGCTGTACGCGGCTGCCGACGAGAGCGATGCATACCACGATCAAGCGCTACGACAGTTGCAGAAGTTAGCCAAAGACGGAAAAGAAGTGGTCATTGCTTATCCCACTTTGCTCGAGGCCTACGGCCTTGTGCTCTTCCGCATGGGCGTAGAAGCCGCCCTCAAATGGCTGGCATTTATGACGGATGCAGCCATGGTGAATCCGACGCAAGACGACTACAGGCAGGCTTTCTCGAAGGTTCGTGCACTACCGGATCAGCGCATCACCTTGGTCGACGCGACCGTTGCCGCATTGGCCTTGCGTATGCGTTTAGACGTCTGGACTTACGACCATCATTTCGACGTCATGCGCGTTCCGGTGTGGCGGTAGACGCCGAACGGCTTTGTGACTTCGAGGGCAACACGCCCTCGGGACAGCCGACAGGGCGCCTGCTCTTCACATTTCTCGATGCGTGCTGAATCAGGACTACCTTACCTGCCCGGTCCCGATAATCTGATACTTCGACGAAGTCAACTCCGCCAAAGCAAACGGCCCGCGACAATGCAGTTTCTGCGTGCTGATCCCCATCTCGGCGCCGAAGCCGAACTCCGCCCCGTCGGTGAAGCGAGTCGAAGCGTTCCAATAGACTGCGGCCGAGTCCACACCACGCAGGAATTTACGGGCGTTCGCCTCATCGCGGGTCACGATGGAATCGCTGTGTTTTGTAGAGTAACGGTTAATATGAGCGATGGCATCGTCGACATTGGCAACCACGGCCACGGCCATACACAGTCGCAGATATTCTTCATACCAGTCCTGCTCGGCCGCTGCCCCGACATGCAATCCGGCAGCAAGGCTGCGCGCCTTGCCATCGCCGCGTACCTCGACGCCAGCTTCGATTAACTTCTTCACGATCCGCGGCACGTATTCCGCAGCGACCCGTTCATGCACCAGCAACTTCTCGGCCGCGTTGCACACCGACGGACGTTGCGTCTTGGCATTGATGACAATCCGGTCGGCCATCTCAAAGTCAGCCGACTCGTCCACAAAGATGTGACAGTTTCCTGCTCCCGTCTCGATAACCGGCACCGCGGAATTCTCGGTGACAAACGTGATCAGACCCGCACCGCCGCGCGGAATGATGACATCCACCAGTCCGCGCGCCTTGATCAGTTCCTGCACCGCTTGCCGTGAGCTCGAGTCGAGCAGTTCGACGGCGCCCTCAGGCATACCAGGAACCGCGGTCATAATCTCGACCAGTCGCTGGCTGCTGTGCGCCGCCTCCTTGCCGCCGCGCAGGACGATGGCGTTGCCGGTCTTCAGCGCCAGCACCGCGGTATCAACCGTCACGTTCGGACGCGACTCGTAGATAATCCCCACGACGCCCAGCGGCACGCGCACTTTGCGAATGCGCAAGCCATTCGACTTGGTCCATTCCGCCAACGCCTCGCCGATCGGATCCGGCAAAGCCGCGACCTCGCGCACGCCGTGCGCCATGTCTTTGATCCGCGACGACGTCAGCAGCAGCCGGTCGCGCATCGCGCCCTCGAGGCCGGAATTCTCCACATCCTCCAGATTCGCGGCCAGGATACTCTTCTCGTTCGCCTCGATCGCTTCGGCAATCGCCCGCAGCAGGGCGTTCTTTTCTTCGGTGGAAAGCAGCGCCAGTCTGGCCGAGGCACTCCGCGCACGCAACAATTTCTCCTGCGTCGAAGCGGCGGTAGTGAGTGTTGCAGTCATGAGTCGTTGATTATCGGCCTTTTTGTGGCGGGAAATAAGTTCCGATTTTGCGTTCCATCCCCAGTGTGATGGCCTTGGGATGCCGCCCATTCACAATCGCCACGTGGACTCCGCCCTCGCTCGCCAGCTTGGCGGCACGCAGCTTCGAAATCATGCCGCCACGCCCCAGCGCGCTCTTGCCGTCGCATTGCGCCTCAAGTGCGGGAGTCAGTTTGCGAATCACCCGCTGCAAGCGCGGCTTATTGCGGCCCGGCAGCATCAACCCATCGACATTGGTAAGCAGCAGCAGCCAATCCGCCTTGACGGCTGTGGCCAGCAGCGAACTCAACTCATCGTTGTCGCCGAACGCGCCTTCCAGTTCGCGCACCGACACACTGTCATTCTCATTCACGATCGGTACGACGCCCAGCGCCAGCAGTTCGGCGAGCGCGTTCTTCAGATTGCGATAGCGCACCGGCGACGTAAAATCGTCGCTCGACAGCAGCAATTGCGCCACCACTTTCTTCCCGAAGAACAGCCGTTCGTAGGTATGCATCAGCTTACTCTGGCCGACGGCCGCACAAGCCTGCATGCGCGGAACATCGCTCGGACGCTTCTTCAAATCGAGGCCCGACATGCCCGCGGCGATGGCGCCCGAAGTCACGATCAGATATTCGTTCTTCGACAGGTCGAACTGATCGACCATGCCGCGCAGCAAGTTGATGTCAACCTGTCCGCCCGGAGCGATGAGGCTGGTGCCGACTTTGATAACCACTCGCATAAGGTATGGGCTGCGCCCGGGGCGTTTTCACTTTTCCTTCGCTGCCAGGAACTCCAGCCTGGAGTACCCGGCGGGGCAGACTTTACTGACCCAGCGGGGAGGGACAACATCTCTATCCTGCCGTTAGAATGGCTTTCTGGCAAGGTGAAAAATCTTGCCAGACCGCACCTCATATGCCCTCTTCCAACGCCACCCACCGCTTTTCCGATCGCGTAGAGAACTATGTGCGTTACCGGCCGGGATATCCTTCGGAAGTTTTGCGAGCCTTGCAACGCCACTGCGGACTCGCGCCGCCTCATATCATCGCGGATATCGCTTCCGGCACGGGAATCTGGACCCGCATCCTGCTGGAGAATGGAAACCACGTCTTCGGAGTCGAGCCCAACCCCGAGATGCGCCAGGCGGGCGAGCGATTGCTGGCGTCATTTCCAAAGTTCACCAGCATTTCGGGAACGGCTGAGGCAACGACCTTGCCAGGCCAGAGCGTCGATTTCGTCACGGCAGCTCAGGCCGCGCACTGGTTCGATCGCGAACCGACGCGGCGCGAATGGGTGCGCATTCTGAGGCCCGGCGGATGGTTGGTTCTTCTGTGGAACGAGCGCATCACGGATTCGACCGAGTTCCTCCGCGATTACGAGCAACTCCTGCTTACCTACGGCACCGACTACGAAGACGTGCGCCATGAACGGACCACCGATGCGGTACATGAATTCTTCGATCCGGCTCCGTTTCGAACCCTCGTGTTCGAGATGCGGCAGAAGTTCGACTACGCCGGGCTCGAGGGACGGCTGCTGTCGTCATCGTATGCGCCGGGACCGGAGCATCCGAATCATGCGCCGATGCTGCGCGAACTGCGGCACATCTTCGAAACCCACGCCATTACTGGATGCGTGACCTTCGACTACAACACGCGCATGTATTTTGGACGAGTTTCACCACCCGGAGAATAAGAGTGTCCGACGAAAAGTCTTTCCACATGACCCCCGACGAATTCCGCCGCCACGGCCACGCCGTGGTGGACTGGATTGCCGACTACCAGGCGCGCATCGAATCGTTCCCGGTGCTTTCGCAGGTGAAGCCGGGAGAGATTCGCGCCGCGCTTCCCCCGAGTCCTCCGGCGCAGGGCGAGCCGTTTGCCACGCTGCTGAAGGATATCGAGCGCGTGATCCTGCCCGGTGTCACCCATTGGCAGTCGCCGAATTTCTTCGCGTATTTTCCCTGCAATGCATC
>JBARBI010000318.1:0-6910 GCA_049792875.1 Candidatus Sulfotelmatobacter sp. | reverse complement strand
CTCGTACCCCCTGCGGTACGAGCGCCGTTTTCTCCCAGCCCTCCCGGTGACGGAAGGCGTGAAGCCTGCGATCCCGACCGGCGGGGAAGTCCCTCGCCTCAGGATCTGATAAGAAATTGCCCTAGGTCCCGTCCCGCTTTGTCACGACGATGTCTACATTTTGTAAAAAATCGCGGATAGAGCATTTCTTCTCCTGCCGATGCCCTTGGTAATAAAGGCTCCAGGGGATGGCTGATATCATGAGGACTCCCCGACCAAGAACCTTGCGCTGGCTGCTTTACCTCGGGATCGTGGTGCTTGCTCCGATGCTGTTCGCACAGAGCAATGCGGGAGAACTCCGCCTCAAAGTAGCCGATCCTCACGGCCTGGGTGTGAAGGCCTCCATCGCGCTCTCCAGTGAAGCGGCGGCACTCCACCGCCGCCTCGAGACTGACGACAGTGGCTTGTTAACCGCCCGCAATCTTCCCTTCGGCCCGTACCAACTCAAAGTCGAAAGTGACGGGTTCTCCCCATTCAGCGGCATCATCGAGATTCGCTCGGCTCTGCCCAAGGAATACCTGGTCAAACTGAGCATCGCCGCCGTGAGCACAGCCGTCGACGTGACGGCGGAAAGCCCGTTGCTCGATCCGAACCGGACAACGTCCAGCAACCGGATCGAGCCCCAGGCGATTGCGGGACGCGCCGCGTCCCTTCCCGGGCGCTCCTTGCCCGATCTGGTTAACTCCCAGCCTGGCTGGGTCTATGAAGGCAGCGCCACGCTGCATCCGCGGGGATCGGAGTATCAGACCCAGTTCGTCGTCGACGGCGTCCCGCTCACTGATAATCGCTCGCCGAGTTCCGGCCTCGACATCGAAGCGGACGACGTCAACTCACTTACGATCTACACCGCCGGAATTCCCGCCGAATACGGCCGCAAGATGGGGGGCGTCGTCGAGGTGGACACCAGCAAAGACAACCATCCCGGCCTTCACGGTCAAGCCGTGATCTCAGGCGGCAGCTTCGGTACCGGCAATGCCTACGTGCTGGCACAGTATGGCTGGGGACGAAACGCGCTCGCCGTCAACGGCGACGCTGCCCTTACCGATCGCTACCTGAACCCGCCGGTGCTCGAGAATTTTACGAACACGGCTACCACCAGCGACTTCGCGGCTCGCTACGAGCGCGATTTTTCCAATCACGACCGCTTCGGCATCATCGTTCGCCGGGAGTTTTCCAAGTTCCTCGTTCCTAACGAACAGGTGCAGCAAGCCGCCGGACAAATCCAACACCGCGACGATTTCGAAACTCTCGGCATCGTTTCCTACCAGCACATTTTTTCTGAGCGCCTGCTGGCCGACTTCCGATTGATGATGCGCACCGATACGGTCGGCCTCGATTCCAACCCACAGTCCACCCCCATCATCGCTTTCCAGGATCGCGGCTTCGGGGAAGAATATCTAAGGGGAACGGTCTCGTATCACCAGGGCCGCCACGAATGGAAGGCGGGATTCGAGGGTGACTTCACTCGCCTGCGCGAGAACTTCAGCGACAACATCACCGACCCGTCACAGTTCGAACCCGGCACCCCGGCCACTTTCCAATTCGCGGGTAGCGGCCCCGATCTCGAACAGTCCGCCTTCTTACAGGACCTGATTCGCCTCGGCAAATGGACGATCAGCGCAGGACTGCGCTGGGACCACTATCAACTCCTCGTCAATCAGAACGCCGTCAGTCCGCGCCTCGCGGTAGGGCGTTATTTCAGTTCGGCAAATGTAGTAATCCATGCGTCCTACGATCGCGCTTTTCAGACTCCGGCCTTCGAGAACATTCTGCTGGCCAGTTCTCCCACGGTCGTGTCCCTGAATCCGCAGGTTCTCCGGTTGCCGGTCACGCCTTCGTTGGGGAACTACTACGAGGTGGGTCTTACCAAATCCTTCGCGGACAAACTGAAGCTGGACGTGAACGGGTTCCGGCGGGATTCCGATAACTACGCCGACGACGATCTCCTGCTGAATACCGCCGTGAGTTTCCCGATTGCGTTCCGTAGGGCTTCGATTTATGGGGCCGAAGGCAAGCTCGAGCTGCCGAACTGGCACCGTTTTTCTGGATTCCTCAGCTATTCCTACATTGTCGGCAGTGCGTATCTGCCCGTTACCGGAGGACTGTTCCTCGGTTCAGACGCCACCAACGCGCTCAATCAAACCAGCGGCCGTTTCTGGGATTCGCAGGACCAGCGCAACACGGTTCACGCACGCCTGCGATATCAACTGAACAACCGCGCATGGATCGCGATCGGTGGGGAATACGGATCGGGACTGCCCGCCGTCGTGGACAATACGCCCCAGGAGATTCTGGACGCAATTGCCCAGTACGGCCGGGCCATCGTCGAGCGTGTCGATTTTGCCCGCGGTCGCGTCAAGCCGTCCTTGTCAGTCGATGTATCCGCGGGGGTCGATCTCTGGAAACGCGACCGGATGGCCGTAAGACTCCAGGCCGACCTGCAAGATGTAAACAACCGTCTCAACCTGATCAATTTCGCCGGCCTGTTCTCCGGCAATACCGTCGCTCCGCCCAGGAGTTACTTGCTGCGCCTGCAGGCGACGTTCTAGGCGAACAGCTCCGTGCACTCGAAACCCAAGTCTGTACTGTCATTTTGAGCGAAGCGAAAGATCTATGCACTGGCACCGTCAAACTGCATGGATCCTTCTCTGCGCTCAGGATGAGAGGGGCAATTCTGGAGATGAAGATTTGCTATACCACGAAGTACTTCGCGCCCGGATGATGCACCACAATCGCCGAGGTGCTCTGCTCCGGCTCCAGCAAGAATCCGGAAGTCAGCCGCACGCCCACGTGTTCTTCCGGCTTCAGAAGCGCAAACAGCTTCGTCTGATCCTCCAGATTCGGGCAGGCCGGATAGCCAAACGAATAGCGCGAGCCCCGATACTTCTGATGAAACAGATCGCGAATCTCGGGGGCGTCCTCCCCGGCAATTCCCAGTTCCTCACGCATCTTCTTGTGATGCAGTTCCGCCAGCGCCTCCGCCGTTTCGACGCTTAGGCCGTGCAGGTAGAGGTACTTCGTGTACTCGCCGCCCTCAAACAACCGCTGAGTCTCAACGCTAGCCTTCGGTCCGATTGTGACCAGCGACAGGCCGATCACATCCATCTTTCCCGAAGCTTTCGGCGCAAAGAAGTCCGAGATGCATATTCGCCGCCCTTCGCGCTGGCGTGGGAACGTAAATCGCAACAGCTCCCGTGTGAGGACACCCTCCCCCGGCTGTCCGGCCGCGCCTACGCTCAGCTCGCGGGCAGGAGTGCCCGCGCCACACGAACCGGGTTCGTACACCACCACGTCGTTCCCGTCGGCCTGGGCGGGGAAGTAGCCGTACACAACCTTAGGTTCGAATAGCCCCGAACCAATTACCTCATCTTCCAACTTGTGCAAAATCGGCCGGAACTTCTCCTCGACCAGCCGGATATAGTCCGACTGCGAAGCCGTTTTCAGCTGCCATTGATTTTTGAATAGCGCGGTCTCGTTGATGTACGGGAATAGCTCGCGCAAATCGTAATCCTTGCGAACCCGCACGCCCCAAAAGGGGGGAACTGGAATATTCGGCGCATCCCCGACCACCGGACTCCGCTCCGCAAACACGGGCCCGGTCTCTTCATCGATGGCCGCAGCCTTCGCGTACTCCTTTACGGTTCGTCCCTCGGTCAACCTCGTCTGCTTCGCGCCATTCTCTGTCGCCAGGTCCTCCATGATGTGCAGGCCGGCAAACGCATCATCGGCGTAGAAGACCGCGTTGGCATACTCGCGCCGCAAGTCGTCTTCCACATACTTGCGCGTAAGCGCGGCGCCACCGCAAATGACGGGGAACGCAAGCTTCTGCCGCTCCAGGTCCTGGATGACATACTTCATCTCGAGCGTGGACTTCACCAGTAGTCCGCTCAGCCCGATCGCGTCGGCGCGATGTTGCTGCGCGGCCCGGATGATCGTGTCCCCCGGCTGCTTGATCCCAAGATTGACGACCTCGAACCCATTGTTCGACAGAATGATGTCGACAAGATTCTTCCCGATATCGTGGACGTCGCCCTTCACCGTCGCGAGCACGATCGTGCCCTTCTTCGATCCGGCCTTCTTCTCCATTTTCGGCTCGAGATAGGCGACCGCTGCCTTCATCACGCCCGCCGAATCGAGGACGGACGGCAACTGCATCTTGCGCGCCCCGAACAGATCGCCGACAGTCTTCATGCCGTCGAGCAGGACCGTGTTGATCAGTTCCAGCGCCGAGTAGTTCGCCAAGGCCTCTTCCAACAAAGCCTCCAGTGATTTCTTATTCGCCCCCTCACCAACCGACTTCTCACCGTTGATGATGGCGAACTTCAGTTTGTCCTCTACCGACAGCGTGTTCACGTGCGCGGTGGTCGAGGCGGCCGGTTTTCCCTTCATGCCCGCGAAGTGCGCCATGTACTTCTGCAGGGGATCGCCGTCGGAATTGGCATCGCGGTGGATCAGCTTCCGCGCCAGATCGACTTCTTCCTGAGGAATTTTGTACAGCGGATAAATCTTGGTGTAGTTCACGATGGCCATGTCGAGCCCATGATCGACCGCTTCGTGCATGAAAACCGAGTTCAGCACCCGCCGTGGGTATGCGTCCAGTCCAAACGAAATATTGCTGACGCCCAGGATCGTCTTCACCGAAGGCAGTTCTTTCTTGATCCGTTCCACTGCCTTCAGGGTCTCCATCCCGGCGGTGCGGTATTCTTCTTGCCCAGTCGAAATTGGCAGAGTCAGCGCGTCAAAAATCAGATCGGTGCCGTCGAGTCCGTATTTCTTCGTCGCCAGATCATAGATGCGGTGCGCAATGGCGACTTTCTTGTCGGCCGTGAGAGCCATGCCGTCTTCGTCGATGGTCAGGGCAATGACCGCCGCGCCATAGCGCTTGGCCATGGGCAGCACTTTCGAGGTGCGCTTCTCGCCATCTTCCAGATTGATCGAGTTGATGATGGCGCGCCCGGGGATGCGCTTCAGCGCCTCCTCCACCACATCCGCCTCCGTCGAATCCACCAGAATGGGCGCGGGAACGCGCGTGGCAATTTTCTCGAGAATGGAAGTGATGTATCCCTTCTCGTCTTCTCCGACTATCGCGCAGCACAGGTCAAGCATGTGCGATCCCTCGTTCACCAGCCTCTTGGCCAGCCCCAGAATGTCGTCATACTTTTTGCCCTGAACCAATTTGCGGAAGTGCTCGACCCGCGTGGTGGTGTTCATTTCCTCCGCGACGATCAGCGGTTTGGGTTCGAGATCGAGGGGAACCGTGGTATAGGCGCTCGAGGCCGCTCCCGCGCGCTTCACGTCGCGTTTGGCTGGTTCCACGCCGAAAACCGCATCCACGACAGCCTTCAGGTGCTCGGGAGTCGTGCCACAGCATCCGCCAACAATCCGGACGCCATAGTCCTGGACGAAGTGTTTGTGATACTCCGCCAATTCTTCCGGCGACAGTTTGTATACCGCGTGCCCGCCGACGTTCTGCGGCAGTCCCGCATTGGGTAACACCGAAACTTCCTTGGTGGAATTCAGTGCCAGATAGCGGACCGCATCGTTCATCTCCTTAGGGCCGGTTGCACAGTTCAACCCGATAGCGTCCACGTCGAACGGTTCCAGCGCGGTCAGGGCCGCACCGATCTCCGTGCCCAGAAGCATGGTGCCGGATTCCTGCAGGGTGACCTGCACCGTCACGGGTAATCGCTTGCCCGCCTTCCGCATGGCTTCCAGTACACCAATCGTGGCGATTTTGGCTTGCAGCAGGTCCTGCGCAGTTTCGACCAGCAGCAGGTCGACTCCGCCTTCGATGAGAGCGGAGGCCTGCTCCTCGTACGAAGCCAACATCGCGTCGAAACTGATGTGCCCCAGCGAGGGCAGCTTCGTGGTGGGCCCCATCGACCCCGCCACGAATCGGGGACGTTCTTTGGTTGAGAATTGCTGCGCGACTTCCTTAGCGAGTTGGGCGGCCTTCAGGTTGATTTCGTGCACTCGATCGCCCAGCTCGAACTCGCCCAGCACGATTCCAGTTCCGCCGAACGTGTCGGTTTCCACAATGTCGCAGCCCACACGAAAAAAATCCGCGTGAATGTCGCGAATGATGTCGGGACGGCTCAACACCAGCACTTCGCTGCAATTCTCCTTGCCCCAGTAGTCATCCAGGGTAGGATTGCGCGACTGAATGTTGGTCCCCATCGCGCCGTCGTAGACGACGACGCGTTCTTTCACGGTTTGTAAAAAGTCAGCCATTTGGCAGCTTCCAGCTCCTAGCTTCTAGCTCTTAGCCTTGGATCTATCCGCGGGAATCCGTGTTGATCTGTGGCCAAGAAGTTCCTTCCCACATGCACCAACGCCGGTCTCGAGGACCGGCGTTGGTTGAACTCGAAACCCGTCTCGAAGTTAGCTCCCCGGCACCATTTGCGTCGGCGCCCCACCGTCCACGTCGGCCTGGTTGAATATGACGTTGGCTCCCATGTGCGCTGGCCGGGGGGCCAGCATTTGCTCCTTGCGGTAGACGAGGTTGCTGGCATTGAAGGTCGCCAGCTCAAATCCATGCCCGTGGGTGATCGCATCCGTAGGACACGCTTCCACGCAGTACCCGCAGAAAATGCAGCGGTTGTAATCGATGTTGTAAACCTTAGCGTAGCGCTCGGCGCCGCTGACGCGGCTCTCGGCGGTGTTCTCGGCAGCCTCGATATAGATGCAGTTCGACGGGCAGTACGCCGCGCACAAGAAGCAAGCCACGCACTTCTCCAGTCCGTTCTCATCGCGTTGCAGCACATGGGCGCCGCGGAAGCGGGCTTCAAAGCGCGCCCCTTTCAGCGGTCCCTTGCCGTCGGGATAATTCTCCACGGTCGTCGGCTGGAACATCTCCATAAAGGTGATGCTC